>CANQDR010000007.1 GCA_947593615.1 uncultured Clostridia bacterium | reverse complement strand
TGCCGACTATATCAATGCTTTTTTATCAACCGGCCAAGTTTTCTAATTTTGTAACACATCATTGACAAACCTACAAAATAATTTACATTTTTTTAAAAAAATACTTGAATTATTATTTCTATTATGATATTATATATAGGCATTTGATACCGTCGTTACTCTCGACGCGGTTCAAATAACGGCTTAGCCGTCATTTTGAAGCTGATAGTCCGCTGCCTTACGGTAAGAATATCGGGAAAATTAGGAGGATAAAAATGGACGCATTAAAAACAATTGCTGCCGGTTCAGTAAAAGATACTACTCCGGAATTCAGCATTGGTGATACTGTTAGGGTATCAGTTAACATCCGCGAAGGTGACAGAGAAAGAATTCAGATGTTTGAAGGCACTGTTATTGCTAAAAGAGGCAGTGGCGTAGCTGAAACATTTACTGTAAGACGCGTTGCTTACGGTGTTGGTGTTGAAAGAGTGTTCCCGCTCCATTCACCAAACGTAAAAGACGTTCAGGTTGTTCGTTACGGTAAAGTTCGCAGAAGCAAGCTTTATTATCTCCGCGACAGAGTAGGTAAGGCTGCTAAGGTTAAGGAACAGATTCGCAAGTAATTATCATATGTTTTTAAAGGGGACTGTAATAGTCCCTTTTTTACTCTCTTTTCAGCAGGTGAAAAAATTGAGCGAAAAAAATACGCACGAAGAAAATATAACTGAGATTTCAAAAGATAAAAGTATTGATTTAACTGCGGAAATCAATCCTGATATTTATTTTAAAACTAAAGATAAATTTAATGATAAACAATTTGTTACGCAAAAGGCTGACGGCGGTATTTCAGGTTTTTATGATTGGGTTCGCTGTATATTGTTTGCAATTTCAATTGTAGTTATCTGTCTGACTTTCGTGTTCAGACTTGTTGACGTTGAAGGCTCGTCAATGGACGATACTTTGGCTTCAAGCGACAAGGTTATTGTTACAAATCTTTTTTATACACCCAAAAGCGGAGACATTATAGTTATTTCTCACGGAGCTGAATATGCTAACCCGATTATTAAAAGAGTTATAGCTACTGAGGGACAGACCGTAAAATTGGATTATGCAAATGATAAATTGATTGTTGACGGCATTGAAATGGATGAGTCCTACATAGACGGCTCAACATTTGGCGGAAATATCGGTGACAATCAGATCCCTGAGGTCATTCCAGAAGGTAAAATCTTTGTAATGGGCGATAACCGAAGAGTTTCTATGGACAGCCGAAGCACCGAAATTGGTTTGATTGATGTAGAAAATGTTATTGGAAAGGCTCAGTTTGTAGCATTTCCTTTCAGCGAATTCGGGTATCTTTACTAAGACGCAACTAATACTAAATTCTAAATTATATTTATCTTATATATCATTTTTATATTGTATTAAGCTTATTTCTGTTTTATAATAGAAATAAGCTTTTATTTATTCAGGAGGATTTATGATATGCAAGAGCCTGAAAAATCAGACAGAAATAAAAAGATAAGTTATGTTATCAATAATAAAAAATACATAGAATATATTTATGATTTTACAAAAACAATAATTTTTGTTTTTGCAATAATCACCATACTTTTCACTTTCGTTATAAGGGACGCGAATGTGGTAGGCAGTTCAATGTCAGACACATTACATAATGACGATAAGGTGCTTCTAACCAATTTTATGTATGAACCAAAGACAGGCGATATTGTAGTGATAAATACTGAAAATCTTGCTGAAAAACGCATAATAAAAAGAGTTATAGCCACAGCAGGACAGACACTTACAATAAATTATTCAACAGGTGAAGTTTGTGTTGACGGTATAATTCTCGATGAGAATTATATTTCTTCGTTTACTAAAAAGCCAACAAATGATTTTTCTATTCCATATGTAATTCCTGAGGGATATATTTTTGTTATGGGAGATAACAGAAATGTATCTTTAGACAGCAGAGATGCCGAATTAGGTCTTATTTCAGTCGATGAAGTAATAGGAAAAGCACAATTTATATTCTTTCCGTTAGACAGAGTTACTTATTTATATTAAGGATGTTAAATATGAGTGAAATGCAGAATATTCAATGGTTTCCCGGTCATATGACCAAAACAAAAAGACAGATACAGTCAAGTTTAAAGCTTGTTGATGCTGTTGCAGAGATAATTGACGCACGTATTCCAATAAGCAGCAGAAATCCCGAACTTTCCAAGCTTATTCAAAATAAACCCAGAGTAATTTTACTGAACAAGTGTGATATGGCAAATCAAACAGCCACAAAAATGTGGATCGATTATTTTGAAAAAGAGGGGATAACTGCCATTGCGGTCGATTGCAAAAGCGGCAAGGGGTTAAATAAATTTGCTCCGTCAGTAAATAAAGTTATGAGTGAAAAAATCAACCGCCTGAAAGCAAAAGGAATGATAAATCCTATGATACGAATAATGATTGTAGGTATTCCTAATGTAGGAAAATCATCTTTTATTAATAAAATTGCAAAGCAAAACAGAGCAAAGGTAGAGGACAGACCGGGCGTTACAAGAGGTAATCAATGGTACACGATTGCAAAAAATCTTGAAATGCTCGACACTCCGGGAGTTTTATGGCCGAAATTTGATGATAAAATTGTAGGAGAGCACCTTGCATTTACCGGTGCAGTAAAAGACCAGATTATTGATACAGAGCTTCTCGCAGTACGGCTGCTTGACTTTTTAAAAGAATTAAAGCCAAAGGATTTTATCGCGCGCTTTAAATTTGATGAAACCGATATTGATAATATTGATTCATATGAATTGCTGAATATAATAGCCAAAAAGAGAGGAATGCTTATTTCAGGAGGAGAAGTGAATACTGAAAGAGCTGCAATTATGCTTCTTGATGAATTCAGAAGTGCAAAACTCGGAAGAATAACCGTGGAAATGCCTTAATGGAGAATGATTTATGAATTGGCTTGAATTTGAAAAAATTGCAATTGAAAAAGGATATTCCGCTGTATGCGGAGTTGACGAAGCAGGCAGAGGACCTTTGGCAGGACCTGTATGCGCCGCGGCTGTAATATTGCCTCCTAACACAGTAATTGATGGCGTTAATGACTCAAAAAAGCTTTCTGAAAAAAAGCGTGAAAGTTTATTTGATGTTATAAAAGAAACAGCCCGCTCATATTGTATAGCATATGCAAGTGTTGAAGAAATTGAAAATATGAATATTCTCAATGCAACAATGCTTGCAATGAAGCGAGCTGTAGAGGGACTTGACATAAAAGCCGACTATGCAATGATTGACGGAAACAGACTGCCTGATTTAGAAATTGCAAGCGAATGTATAGTAAAAGGCGATGCAAAATCCATGTCTATTGCGTGCGCCTCTATTTTGGCGAAGGTTTCAAGGGACAGGCTTTTATATAAATATGCAGAGGAATATCCGCAATATCATTTTGATAAGCACAAAGGATACGGTACAAAATTACATATTGAAGCACTAAAAGAATACGGCCCGTGTCCATATCACAGAATGAGTTTTCTCAGAAAGATTTTAAAATGACAAAGTTTTCTACTAAAGAAACAGGTGATAAAGGCGAAGAATACGCCGTTAAATATCTTGAAAAACATAAATACAAAATCATTGCGCGCAATTACAGAAAAAAGTACGGTGAAATTGATATAATTGCAGAAAATAAAGTATACATTATTTTTGTTGAGGTAAAAACCCGTCATGAAAACTCTATGATTTCTGCAGCGACGGCTGTTGACAAGCGCAAACAATTGCGCTTGTTAAAAACAGCGTCTGTTTTTATGTCTGAAAATAAACTTGATAAGCTGTGCAGATTTGATGTATGCGAGGTATATGTCAAAAGTGATAATTTAAAATTGAAATACATTAATTACATAGAGAATGCTTTTGAACAGGAGGGCGGCTATGCGCCTTATTGATTTACATTGCGATACTCTTTATAAGTCGGTGGTTAATAATCTTCCGCTTGATGACGGTTCAATGGATGTGAGAGTTTTAAATCCGGAGAATGATTATCATAAACTTCAATGCTACGCAATATGGATCCCCGATGATTACTCAGGAGATAAGGCCGAAGAATTATTTTTTAAATCTGCAAAAAAGCTTTCGGAAGAGTGCAGACGATGCAATATTTCACTTATAGGCAGAAATGATAAAATCAAAGATGTGTTTCTAAATTACAAGAATTCGGCTTATTTTACAGTTGAAAACGGTTTGGCAATTAACGGAAAAATTGAGAATATAAAGAGATTTTCAGAAGCAGGAGTAAGGATGATTACGCTTACATGGAATGAGAAAAACCCGATTGGCGACGGGGCAGATGTTCTATCTCCAATAGGTATAACACCGTTTGGAAGAAGGGCAGTTTCGGAAATGGAGAAATACAATATTATTGTCGACGTTTCTCACGCAAGCGACAAACTCTTTTTTGATGTTGCCGAAATATCGAACAGACCTTTTGTAGCCTCACATTCAAATTCCAGAGCAGTTACATCTCACAGAAGAAATCTTACTGACGAGCAGTTTAAAATAATATCTGAAAACGGCGGTATTGTAGGAGTCAATTTTTATAAGGAGTTTTTATCTGATAATCCTGAAAAATCAAATAAATATGATATTCTCAGACATACCGAACATTTTTTAGCTCTCGGAGGAGAAAACGCCGTGTGTTTTGGCAGCGATTTTGACGGCTGTGATTTACCTCTTGACATTAGCAACAGTTTACAAATGAATGAAATTTATGAAATGTTTTTAAGACATAATTATAAAGAAAGCTTAGTAAGGAAGATTTTTTATGAAAATGCTCTTAAATTCTTTGAAAACTTTGACAATCAGCGAATTATGTAGTAAAATATTTGATGTTTAATGTTACTTGAAAGGAAGATTTCAATGTTATACAACAGCACTCAGAATGCTGCGGAAGTTGTATCCTCAGCTCAGGCAATCGCACAGGGCATTTCAAAAGACGGAGGCTTGTTTGTTCCTCAGGAATTTCCTAAGTATGACGAAAATACATTTAATGCTCTGTTAAAAACAGACTATAAAGGCAGAGCAAAAAAAGTTTTCTCTGATTTTCTCACTGATTTCACAGATGAAGAAATTGCCGACTGTGTTGAAAAGGCATACACCTCAGAAAAATTTGGAAGCGAAAATCCTGCTCCGCTTGCATTTTGCAATGTTGACGGCAAAACCTTGAATATACTCGAACTCTGGCACGGCCCCACTTGCGCATTCAAGGATATGGCTCTGCAAATTTTACCTCATTTGCTTACAAAATCTCTTAAAAAGACATATGACGGTAAGGTTGCCGTTATTCTTGTCGCTACATCAGGCGATACAGGAAAGGCTGCGCTCGAAGGATTTAAGGATGTAGATAACACTAAAATTATTGTTTTCTATCCTGTTGACGGAGTAAGTCCTATGCAGAAGCATCAGATGAATACTCAGGAAGGCAATAATGTCAGAGTTTGTGCAATCAAAGGTAACTTTGACGACGCACAGACCGGTGTTAAGAAAATATTTACGACTGCCTATGTTTCAAATAAACTTGCAGAAAACAATATGCTTTTCTCCTCTGCTAACTCAATCAACTGGGGCAGACTCCTTCCTCAGATTGTTTATTATATCTCAGCATATTGCGATATGGTAAATTCGGGCAAAATTAAACTCGGAGATAAAATCAATGTTGTAGTGCCTACAGGTAACTTCGGAAATATTTTGGCTTCATACTATGCAAGCCTTATGGGACTTCCGATTAATAAGTTCATATGCGCTTCAAACTCAAACAATGTTCTTACGGATTTTATAAAAACAGGAGTATATGACAAGAACAGGCAGTTCTATACAACTATTTCTCCGTCAATGGATATTCTCGTTTCAAGTAATCTCGAACGTCTTTTATACAAACTGTCAGGCAACAGCGATACTGAAACAAAAGACTGGATGACTTCATTAAAATCAACAGGCAAATATGAAGTAAGCGATGACGTTAAAGCAGTAATAAAAGAAAAATTCTACGGCGGCTATTGTGACGATACTCAGACAAAAGCTACAATTAACAAGCTCTTTGAGAAAGATAACTATCTGTGTGATACTCACACAGCAGTTGCCGTTAATGTATATGAACAGTATGTAAAAGAAACCGGTGACGATACGCCGTCTGTTATTGCATCAACAGCAAGTCCGTACAAATTCTCAAAATCAGTTCTTGAGGCTGTTTCACCTGACAGCAAACTGCCTGATACCGAATTTGATATGGTTGATATGCTCAATGATATAACAGGAAAAGAGGTTCCTGCTCCGCTTGCAGACCTCAAAAATAAAGCAGTTCGTTTTTCTGATGTTACTGAAGTTGACAATATGCAGAATTATGTGCTTGGTGCACTCGAAATTGAATAATGGCTTTGTTTGCTATAGCTGATTTACATCTTTCACTCGGCGAAAATAAACCTATGGATATTTTTGCCGGGTGGAATGATTATGTAGATAGGCTTGAAAATAACTGGAAAAGTATAATTACAGATAATGATACCGTAGTAATAGCCGGGGATATATCATGGGCAATGAAGCTGGAAGAAACATACGTTGATTTTAAATTTATCAATGATTTACCCGGCAAAAAGATTTTTTTAAAGGGAAATCACGACTATTGGTGGGGTACAAAAAGCAAAACAGACAGTTTTTTGCACTCCAACGGGCTTGATTCAATTTCTATCCTGTTTAACAACTCATATGTATGCGGTGACTTTGCTGTTTGCGGCACACGAGGATGGTTCCTTGAAAACGATACCCCCGAGGACATAAAAGTATTGCGCCGCGAAGTAGGCAGACTGACTGCTTCTGTTAAATCCGCCGTTGAATCCGGCAAGGAACCTGTTGTATTTTTACACTATCCGCCTGTTTATAACGGCACAGAGTGCAAAGAAATTGTTGAGGTCCTTGAAAAATATAATATTAAAAAATGTTATTACGGACATATACATGGGCATAGAAATATGAAATATGCTTTTGAAGGAAATTATAAGGGTATTGAATTTAAGCTGATTTCTTGTGATAAATTGTCATTTGCACCCATATTAGTCAGATAATTTATTATTTATCTATTGGCAAATACAAACAATTATGGTATAATTAGATAATATCTCAATTATAAAACAATATATAATTTTGGAGGAATTTTACAATGGCATTAAAGGAAAGTACAAAAAAGGAACAAGCTAATTCATATGAATTAGTCGTAAATGTTGACGGAGAAACTTTTGATAAAGCTGTAAATGCTGTATATAAAAAGCAGGTAAAGAACATCAATATTCAGGGATTCAGAAAAGGAAAAGCTCCTCGTCAGATTATTGAGAGAATGTACGGTTCTGAAGTTTTTTATGAAGATGCAATGCAGAATTGCTATCCTGACGCTCTTTATGAAGCCGCAAAAGAAGCAGATGTTAAAATAGTTTCCGTAGAATCTCTTGAAGCTGTAGAAGCAAGCAAGGATGGTTTTACGTTTAAAGCTTCTATAATTGTAGAGCCGACAATGGAAATAAACGATTATCTCGGAATTGAGGTTAATAAAAAGTCAACCGAAGTTACAGACGAGCTTATTGACGAAGAAATTGAAAAGGTAAGAGAGCGCAACGCAAGAATCGTTACGGTTGAAGACAGACCTGCAGAAAACGGCGACATTGCTGTAATTGATTTTGAAGGCTTTGTTGACGGAGAGGCTTTTGAAGGCGGCAAGGCTGAGAACTATAACTTAAAACTCGGTTCTGGCAACTTTATTCCAGGATTTGAGGAGCAGATTATCGGACATAACACTGATGAAGAATTCAGCATAAATGTAAAATTCCCAGAAGATTATCAGGCTGAAGAGCTTAAAGGCAAGGACGCAGAGTTTAAAATTAAGCTTCATGAGATTAAAACCAACGAACTGCCTGTAGTTGATGATGAATTTGTAAAAGATGTTTCAGAAAAAGAAACTCTTGAAGAATACAAAGAAGAACTCAAAGAAACCGTTTCAAAGCGTCTTGTTGACGAGGCAGAAAAAGATGTTGACGACCAGATTGCAAACAAGCTTATGGAACTTCTTGAAGGTGAAATTCCCGAAGCTATGTACGACAATCAGGCAGGTGAGATGGTAAGAGAGTTTGAGATGCGTTTGCGTGCGCAGGGTATGGATATAAATACTTATATGCAGTATATGGGTACGGATGCAAACGGACTTAAAGGTATGTACAGAGATGAAGCTGAGAAGAGAGTAAAGCTCAGACTTGCGCTTGAAACAATCGCAAGAAAAGAAAATATTGAAGTAACAGAAGCTGACCTTAATGAAGAATATTCAAAAATGGCTGAGACTTACAAAATGGAAGTTGACAAGGTAAAGGCTGCTGTTCCCGCTGAATCCCTTACAGAGGATATTAAGGTTGAAAAAGCACTTAAACTCGTAAAGGACAAAGCCGTAATCAAATAAATTGAATATAATTATAATTTTTGTTAATCATTATTTTTAGAAAGGTTATGATATAATGGCATTGGTACCGTATGTAGTAGAACAGACCAACAGAGGCGAGCGTTCTTATGATATATATTCCCGCCTTTTAAATGACAGAATAGTAATGTTGAATGAAGAAGTAAACAGTGCCAGCGCAAGCGTAGTTGTTGCACAGCTGCTTTATCTTGAGAGTCAGGATCCTACAAAAGACATCAGTCTTTACATTAACAGCCCGGGAGGAAGCGTAACAGACGGATTTGCTATATTTGATACTATGAATTATATCAAATGCGACGTATCTACGATTTGTATGGGTATGGCTGCAAGTATGGGAGCATTTTTGCTTGCAGCAGGTGCAAAAGGAAAACGCTATGCACTGCCTAACAGTGACATTATGATACATCAGCCGTCCGGCGGAGCTCAGGGTCAGGCTACTGACATGGAAATTCATACAAGACATATTCTTGATATGAAACAGCGTCTTAATCAGATTCTTGCAGATAATACAGGACAGCCCCTTGATGTTATTGCTAAGGATACTAACCGTGATAATTTTATGACTGCTCAGCAGGCACTTGAATATGGTCTTATTGATAAGGTTATCGAAAAAAGATAAGGTGAGGAATAGCTGATGGCTAATAAAAACAATGACAAGGATATCTACTGTTCATTTTGCGGCAAGCCGCAGGATATGGTGGGACGTTTGATAGCCGGCAACGGAGTTTATATTTGCGACCAGTGTGTTGAGCTTTGTATGAATATCCTTGAAGAGTCAGGCGAAATCGAGCGCGAAAATTCATATCACAATGAATATAATTCATCTTATAAAACTCCTTCAATTGATGAACTTTTAAAGCCAAAAGAGATTAAAGCTATTCTTGACGAATATGTAATAGGGCAGGAAACTGCCAAAATAACTCTTAGCGTTGCGGTTTACAACCACTATAAAAGAGCCTTTACAAATGATGAAAGCATTGATTTTGCCAAGAGCAATGTTCTTTTACTAGGCCCTACGGGCGTAGGAAAAACTTTGCTTGCTCAAACTCTTGCAAAAGCGCTTGATGTTCCGTTTGCTATCGCTGACGCAACAACACTTACAGAAGCCGGATACGTCGGAGAAGATGTTGAAAATATTTTGCTAAAGCTTATTCAGGCGGCTGACTTTGATATAGAAAAAGCGGAGCGCGGTATAATTTATATTGATGAGATCGATAAAATTGCAAGAAAATCCGAGAATCCGTCAATTACAAGAGATGTAAGCGGCGAAGGTGTTCAGCAGGCTTTGCTTAAAATTGTTGAGGGAACGGTTGCTAATGTTCCTCCTCAGGGAGGAAGAAAGCACCCGCAGCAGGAATTTTTGCAGATTAACACTAAAAATATTCTCTTTATCTGCGGCGGTGCATTTGACGGTCTTGAAAAGATTGTTGAAAAGCGCAAGGGTGCTTCTGTAATAGGTTTTGAATCAGTTGTAAAAGCTAAAAAAGAGCTTGATGAAACAGACTGGATGAAAGATGTTACGGCACACGACCTTGTAAAGTACGGAATAATTCCCGAACTTATAGGAAGACTTCCCGTGATCACAGCTCTGAGCGGACTTGATACTCAGGCTCTCGTAAAAATTCTTACAGTTCCAAAAAATTCAATTGTTCAGCAGTATAAAAAGCTGTTTGAGCTTGATGACGTTGAGCTTTATTTTGAAGAAGACGCATTACAGGCGATAGCGCAAAAAGCTCAGGAACAAAGAACGGGCGCGAGAGGTTTAAGAGGTATTATGGAGGGAATTCTTACGAATCTTATGTTTGAAACTCCTTCAGATAATACGATTGAAAAAATCATCATTACTAAAGATGTAGTAACAGTTGATGCACCGCCACAGATTTCACACAAAAAAGACAAACAGTCTGTATCAATAAATAATAATTTAACTAAAAAAGATGCAACGAAGCGTCCAAAACGTAACACAGCGTCTTAATAATAGCCGAAAAAAGCTGTATTGCGTTTTCAATACAGCTTTTATGTTTTAATATCACTTTATTGAGAGGAATAAAAATGGATTTTGATACACAAAATAATATAGTTGTTCCCGTCTTGCCGCTAAGAGGTTTAGTTGTATTTCCAAAATCTCTAATACATTTTGATGTAGGAAGAAAGAAAAGCATTTCCGCAATAAATAAAGCGATGAAAAATAATCAGCTTATTTTTCTTGCAACACAAAAGGACGCGGTTGAAAATGAGCCTGCCTTAATTGACTTGTACAGAACGGGAGTTATTGCAAAAGTTGTACAAGTTATTAAACAGCCTGAAAACACGACCAGAATAGTAATTGAAGGACAATGCAGGGCAAATGTGGTTGCACCTGTATTTGATGAAAAATGCCTTATGGCAGAGGTCACACCAGTTGCTGATGAGTACTCCCATACTACTGCCCGTGATTCAGCTCTTATGCGGACTGTGAAAAAAGAATTCGAGAAGTATCTTGATGTTTCTCCTAAAATGCCTGCTGATATTATATTTAAAGTCGCACTATGCAAATATCCGGGTGAACTTGCCGATTTTATAGCTTCAAATCTGATTCTTGACTATCATATTAAACAGTCGATTCTTGACATATTGCCTGAAACGGAACGGCTTGAAGCACTGCTCGACGTACTTGTTAATGAAAACTTTGTTTTGAGAATAGAAGACGAAATATCGCGCAAAGCAAAAATGAGAATTGACGAAAGCCAACGTGAATACTTTTTAAGAGAGCAAAAAAGAGTAATAGAAGAAGAACTCGGCGAGGATGAAAATCCGTCTGCTGAAGCCGACGATTATGCTCAGAGAATTGAAGCTTTACATCTTGATAAAAAATCAAAGGAAACTCTTTTCAAGGAATGCCGCAAGCTGATGAAAATGCCTTACGGCAGTCAGGAGGCTTCTGTAATCAGGACATATCTTGATGCTGTAATTGACTTGCCGTGGAATAACTCCACCAAGGATAGAATTGTTATACATAAGGTTCGCAGAGAACTTGATAAAAGCCACTTTGGACTTGAAAAAATTAAAGACAGAATTATTGAACAGCTGGCTGTAAAAAAACTGAGTGAAAAGCAAAAGGGTCAGATTATCTGCTTTGTCGGACCTCCCGGAGTAGGAAAAACCTCAATTGCTCAGTCTATAGCTAAAGCTATTGGCCGTAAAAGTCAAAGGATCGCACTTGGGGGAGTTAAGGACGAGGCAGAAATCAGAGGACACAGAAGAACTTATATAGGTTCAATTCCCGGCAGAATTATATCTGCGATTCAGAATGCAGGCACGAATAATCCGCTGATTATTCTTGATGAAATAGACAAGCTTGCAAGCGATTATAAAGGCGACCCTACTTCTGCCTTGCTTGAAGTCCTCGATATTGAGCAAAATAATAAGTTCGTTGATCATTATATTGATATTCCCTTTGATTTATCTAATGTTATGTTTATTACAACTGCCAATGATATTTCAGCAATTCCTGCACCTCTTCGCGACAGAATGGAAATTATTGAAATAAGCAGTTATACGAGAGAAGAGAAATTCAACATTGCAAAAAAACATTTGATTCCAAAGCAGCTTGATATGTGCGGTTTCACCTCAAAAGAGGTTAAGTTTACCCAAAAGGCTGTTTACGCAATGATTGATTTTTATACCCGAGAATCGGGTGTTCGTACTCTGGAACGCATAATCGGAACCGTTCTCAGAAAATGTGCGGTTATAAAGCTTGAAAATCAGATAAACAGCTTTAAAATTGATGAAAAAGCAATTGAAGAAATGCTCGGACATAAAAAATATTTATCTGAGAATTTTTCCAAAAAAGATGAAATAGGCGTAGTAAACGGACTTGCTTGGACTTCCGTCGGAGGCGAATTGCTTCCGATTGAAGTTGCTGTAATGGAAGGAAGCGGAAAAATTGAGCTGACCGGCTCTTTAGGTGACGTAATGCAGGAATCAGCCAAAACTGCAATTACGTGTATTAGAAGCCATGCAGACGCTTTGAATATTAATGGAGATTTTTACAAAACAAAGGATATACATATCCACGCTCCCGAAGGTGCAGTTCCGAAGGACGGACCTTCAGCTGGAATAACAATGGCTACGGCTATATATTCTGCTTTGTCCTTAAATCCTGTTAAACATGATATTGCAATGACAGGTGAAATAACCCTGCGAGGCAAAGTTCTTCCTATTGGAGGGCTTAAAGAGAAAAGTATGGCGGCATATAAGCACGGAATACATACCGTTATCATTCCTAAAGAAAATGAGCCTGATTTACAGGATGTTGATAAAGCTGTTAAGGAAAAAGTAAATTTCATACCTGTTGATAATTTTTCAGATGTCATATCTCTTTCCGTACTAAACTCAGAAAAAGATAATGAAAAAGAAAAGGATTGGAACAGTCTTAATTTTTCGTCACAGCCCAAATCACCCGTTGCCACTATAAGACAATAGGAGAGATAAGATGAATTTTAATGAAGTAAGTTTTGAATTTGCCGCGGGCAAGCCTGAACAGCTGCCAAATTCCGATTTGCCTGAAATAGTTTTTTCGGGTCATTCCAATGTCGGCAAATCATCACTCATAAATAAGCTTGTTCAAAGAAAAGCACTTGCAAGAGTAAGCTCTCAGCCGGGAAAAACAGCAACTATTAACTTTTACAAGCTTAAAGAATTTCGTATGGTTGATCTGCCGGGTTACGGATATGCAAAGGTTTCCAAAACAGAAAAAGAAAGATGGGCTAAACTGGTTGAAGGATATTTTGAGCAAGACAGAAACCGCGCGCTTGTCATTCAGATTTTGGATTTGCGACATCCGCCAACTGATGACGACTTGCATATGATTGATTTTCTTTACAGAGGCGGTTATAACTTTGCGGCTGTTCTTACAAAAAGTGACAAGCTTAAAAAGACTCAGTTTGATAAGCAAATGGAATACTACAAAGATATATTCAAAACTATTGATTATGTGCCGTTAATTCCTTTTTCTGCTCAGACAGGTCTTGGAAATGAAGATATAAGGAAGATAATAGAAAATTCTATTAATAATTTGAAAAATACGGAGGTATGAGAAATGTTTGTAAATGATTGTTTGAACGTCAACGGCGACGGACATCTTACAATAGGAGGATGCGACACCGTAGAGCTTGCCAAAGAATACGGCACTCCGCTTTATGTTCTTGACGAAAATGTGATAAGAGAAACCTGCCGTTCATATGTTAATTCATTCAAAAAATTCTATGACGGAAACGGTATGCCGCTTTACGCAAGCAAGGCATTGTCATGCAAGGAGCTTTGCAGAATTGCCAATGAAGAAAACATTGGTCTTGATGTTGTATCGGGCGGTGAAATCTATACGGCGTTGCAGGCAGGATTTCCAATGGAAAAGGTTCATTTTCACGGCAATAACAAAACTGCCGATGAGATAAAATTTGCATTAGAATCAAAGGTTGGCAAGTTTGTTGTTGATAATCTTTACGAACTTGAACTGCTTAATAACATTGCAGGTGAAATGGGTGTAACCGCTAATATCTCATTCAGAATCAAGCCGGGCGTTGACGCGCATACGCATAATTTTATCAGAACAGGTCAAATAGATTCAAAGTTCGGTTTTGCACTTGAAACAGGCGAGGCTTTTAATGCTGTTAAAGAAGCAATAAAGCTTGAAAATGTGTGTCTGAAAGAGCTTCATTGCCATATAGGTTCTCAGATATTTGATATAGAACCGTTTGTAACCGCAGCAGAAATTATGATTGATTTTATGGGTAAAATCAAAAATGAACTCGGCGTTGTTATTTCAGAACTTAATCTTGGCGGCGGATTTGGTATTATGTACACTGAAAAGGACGAACCTGTTCCGTATGAAAATTATATGGAAAAGGTTTCTGTTGCCGTTAAGGCGAAATCTGCCGAATATGGTATTCCTGTACCGTTTATTTATATTGAGCCCGGCCGTTCAATTGTGGGAGAAGCAGGTATCACACTTTACACCGTAGGAGGTAAAAAAGAAATACCGAATATAAGAACTTATGTTTCTGTTGACGGCGGTATGACCGATAATATACGCTATGCACTCTATCAGTCTGATTATACGGTAGTAAATGCAAGTAAAGCCGATAAAACTCCCGATGAAGTTATTACCGTAGCTGGAAAATGCTGCGAAAGCGGCGACCTTGTTCAGGAGCATACAAAAGTTGCCGAGGTCGAGGTAGGGGATACGCTTGCCGTTCTTTCAACAGGCGCATATAATTACTCTATGGCGTCAAACTACAACAGAATTCCTCGTCCTGCAATGATTATGGTTAACAACGGAACATCTCGCGTGATTATCAAACGTGAAAGCTACGAGGATATTGTAAAGAACGATATTTAACACCCATATTGTAAATTAAATATTAATAAATAACATAACTAAACGACAAGTCTGTAAAAAACAACTTGTCGTTTTTTTGTTGTATAAAAGAAATAACCCAGTAGCCATCTGATTTTAAAAACTATAAAACAGGGAAGAGGTTAACTGACAAATTTTTCTATACCAAGAATATAATCGCTTGAAATCTTATAAAGACAGCAAAGCGTAATTAAATGTCTTATAGGTAACTCGCGTTTTCCGCTTTCATATTTACTGTACTGCTCTTGACGAGTATGTAATATAAAAGCAATCTGCTGTTGCGTATAACCGTTCTCAATTCTTAATTGCCTAAGACGCTTATAGTAATCCATATTAACACCTCTGAAATATTACTATTAGTATATTAACATTATTATAACATGTTAATATGTGCGTTTGCAACTAAAATTAATGTTTATAGTATTGTTAAAAACATAGTTACGAATTATACAAAACGGCAAATCAATGTTGAAAGATATTTCTTGATGTATAAAATGAATTTTAAATTACAAAAATAATTGCGATTTTATTATTTATAATTGCAGAATTTTCAATTAATCTTTAGTTTTTTGCAAAAAATTTAAAAAATATGCAGGAAAGTTATAAATAATATTGCAAAACTTAAAAAAATATAGTATTATTAAAAAGTCAGCAACGGTATAATTTGTAAGTATACAAAATTTCGTCTGTTGCTGTGGTACAACAAACTTGTACTATGTGAATTATTTATTTTATAAGGAGGTACATACAATGTCGTATGTAAGCGAGCAGCTCGAAAAGCTGAAAGCAAAAAATTCTAACGAGCCCGAATTTATTCAGGCTGCAACAGAGGTTTTAACATCATTGGAGCCTGTATTTGAGCAGAATCCAAAATATCAGGAAGCAGGTATTCTTGAAAGAATAACTGAACCTGAAAGAGTTGTAATGTTCAGAGTACCTTGGGTTGATGACAACGGCAAGGTTCAGGTTAACCGCGGTTTCCGTGTTCAGTTCAACAGCGCAATCGGACCTTATAAGGGCGGTTTAAGATTACATCCGTCAGTTAATCTCGGTGTAATTAAATTTCTTGGTTTTGAACAGATCTTTAAAAATTCATTAACAGGTCTTCCGATCGGCGGCGGCAAAGGCGGCTCTGACTTTGATCCTAAAGGTAAAAGCGATAATGAAGTAATGAAGTTTTGCCAGAGCTTTATGACAGAGCTTTGCAGGCACATCGGTGCTGATACTGACGTTCCTGCCGGTGACATTGGTACAGGCGCTCGTGAGATTGGTTATATGTTTGGTCAGTACAAGAGAATTAAGAA
The DNA here is from genome assembly GCA_947593615.1 of uncultured Clostridia bacterium. GTDB lineage: Bacteria > Bacillota > Clostridia > Oscillospirales > Acutalibacteraceae > Ruminococcoides. Next base: position 60,483 of record CANQDR010000007.1, on the reverse strand, counting down.
TGTTTATGAGGGCGTGCTTACAGGCAAAGGTCTTAACTGGGGCGGTTCACTTGCAAGAACAGAAGCTACCGGCTACGGACTTCTTTATCTTACAGAGGCTATGCTTAAAGATAACGGCAAAGATATTAACGGTGCAACAGTTTGTGTATCCGGTGCAGGTAATGTTGCTATTTACGCTACAGAGAAGGCTACTGAGCTTGGTGCTAAAGTCGTAACAATGTCTGACTCAAACGGTTGGATTTATGATGCAGAGGGTATTGACCTTGACGCTATTAAAGAAATCAAGGAAGTTAAAAGACAGCGTCTTACTGAGTATAAGAATTATCGTCCTAACTCAGAATATCATGATGGTAAGTTTGACTGGTCAGTTAAGTGTGACGTTGCTTTACCGTGTGCTACTCAGAACGAGCTTAATGAAGAAGATGCTAAGAGATTAATTGCAAACGGCTGCTACGCTGTTGCAGAGGGTGCTAATATGCCTACAACTCTTGAGGCTACAAAGGTTCTTCAGAATGCCGGCGTGTTGTTTGCTCCGGGTAAGGCTGCTAATGCAGGCGGTGTTGCTACATCAGCTCTCGAAATGAGCCAGAACTCTCAGCGTCTTTCATGGACATTTGAAGAAGTTGACTCTAAGCTTAAAGATATTATGGTTAACATCTATAAAAACATTGCTGCTGCTGCTAAGAAGTACGGCTATGAAGGCAACTACGTTGTAGGCGCAAACATTGCAGGCTTCGAGAAGGTTGCTGACGCAATGATTGCTCAGGGCATTTGCTGATAAAACAAAATTATAAATATAAAAAAATCCGCTTGAATTATTCAGGCGGATTTTTTATAATATATATGGTGATTGCTATGGGACAATATTCACACAATTCACAAGTAAGTATTATATACGACCAAACTGTCAGAGCGCTTTGGGAAGTAAAGAATGTTATAGACTGTGTTCCTGACGAACTTTGGAACAAACTATATTGTGAAATGCCATTATGGAAACACATATATCATATGCTGCATTCTTTGGATTTGTGGTTTATTAATCCAAGGGATATAAACTACGCAGAACCTGAATTTCACATAAAGGACTTAAACAATCTTGATGTTATTACCGAGAAAACATTAACTAATTTAGAAATTACAAATTATTATAATCAGATCAGCGATAAAATAAAGAACTATTTATCATCGTTAAATGACAAAGAATTATCAGAATATCCCGAAAACTGTGAGTATTCAAGATTTACACTGATTTTAGCACAATTCAGGCATCTGCATACACATATGGGTATGATTATGGGATTTATTATTGACGACACAGGAATGTGGCCCAGAGTTCTCGGGTTGGAAAATCCAATGCCTATGGACGCTAATTATTCAAAATTTTTCTGATTTTAAAACAGTCGAAATTAGGAAAGCAGGTGTATTATGATAAATAAGGCTATGACATACTTGATTGTAAAAGACTTTGATGCTTCAGTAGAATTTTACAAAAATTTGTTGGAACGTGATACAGTTGCAATAAATATGAATAGGTTTGCAATTTTTCAGATAAATGAAATGGAGCTTGCAATTCTAAACGGATTGTTCGACAGTCTGAATTCTGACAAAGTTATCACTGACGGAAAATATGATAAAATTTACGACGATACTGTCAGTATTGCTAACGCTGGAAACTCAGGAAAAACTGTAATTAATCTTTACTCAGATAATTTAAATTCCGAGTATGAAAGAATTAATAATTTAAAAATTGGTTCTGATATTACGGAAATAAAATATATTAATGCAGGAATTCCGTATTATTATTTTTGTTTAAAAGACCCTGACGGCAATACTATTGAAATTACTGGTGATTACTGTAATAATTCATGAATATGTTTGTTAACGAATTTATTGTGAATTATTATATTGATATATTTAAATGCTATATTAATATTACCCCCCTGCCCTCAATTATACAAAATATTCATTTTGTATAATTGCCCAAATAAAAAAGTTGTGGTAAATACCACAATTTTTTATTTCCGCAACTAACCGCATTTACTTTTTTGCTCCAAGAATTCACAAAAAACTAAATGCTTACAAAACGTAATTTTTGTATGATAGGCAGAAAGTCCATTATGCTAAGGTGCGGCGGCTACCTCCGTACTAATCACCACCAATCTGCCCCAGAGTAAAAATGTCAGAAAAGTTAATTTGAAACCGTAAACTAAAATTCCGCAAGCACTCCCCTAAAAATTGCCAAAAGAAGAGAGAAAGGGGCAATTTTATGGGGGTGCTTGCTTTAATATACGCTTTTATAATATTACAATAAACAATGTTTGTCAACAAAAAAGTTTAATGTTTTTCACCGCTTTTTCGGGCGCGTTCCTTGCGCACGCACTCCGAAAAAGCTACAAAGCAGATTCACAGCTAAACAATAGCAATGCCCCCGCCCTTAAAAAAATTTGCCTTTTGGTCTTTTAATTATCCGTTCACAGTCTAACGTTGTGACAAGCTGTCAAGGGCAAGAAAAAAGAAAATCTTTTCTTTTTTCAGCCGCCTGCGGCGGTGCTTCGCACCCTTGACAGTCCCGTATAAAAAATTACATATAAATCTTTTGTATAATTCAGCGCACATAAAAATCACCTGTAAACTTGCCAAAAGGCAAATTTTAAAAAAGGTGGTTTTTTCTATGTCTGCACTTCCCTACTCTTGTTGTTCACGTTGTCGCTTTGTTGTCGGCGGCTCTTCGTCTGCTCCCGTCCCCTGTGGTTGGCGCTGTCCAGACAACTGTGCTTATTGGTCTGTTTTGGCGGCTGAGAGCGCCGCTCTTTTTTCTCCCCCTTGTTCGGGTTTGTGTGCGTCTTGCCCGTTTTCTTGTGTAATGCCAGCTTTTCTTGCGGAAAGGGGGTGTTCTTAATGTACCTCTATAACTACAGAGATATGCTAATGTACACCGACAAAGACACAAAGAAGCTCGGCAAATGCCTTGCCGCCTACGGACACACAAACCTAACAGAGCAGTTAATCATCAATGATATGTGCGATTTCCTCATCATAGAACTGTTACAGCTTGAAGCAATCCACAATGAACCGCTACTCACAAAAGCACAAAAACAGCTTTTCAGTCACCGCCAAGCCAAAGCAAAGCGCATTTACAACTCGCTGACAAAGCACTACAACGCAAAAGAATATTTCATAACAAGACAGCATATGAACATCTACTATAATAAATTCAAAGGAGCAGACAGCAATGTTAAATGAAGAACTCAGAGCAAAGCTCAGAAACAGAGATAATAACATCAACACAGGCGGCGGCGATACAATCGGACTGCTCCCCTATTCCAACTACAGAAAGATAAAAAGCATTTGGCATAAAATACCCACACACAAAGAATACGAAGCATACAAGCTATTCTGCTACATAAGAGGATTTGATGCGGAATGTATGCAGTCCATAGTTGCAAACAGCAAGAAATAACGCAAAGGGGCATTTTCCGTAAACACGGAATTTGCCCCAAAATTAAAACAATTCATTTAATTTTCTGACGAATTTCTTCCAAAAAAGGTTTAATTCTTTCGAAAACACCCTCAATAATAAAATTTGCAAATTCAATATTGTTTTCAGAGAAGTGGCTATTATCGGCGTTAGCGGTCAATAAATTGCTGAACGCATACAGCATAGTAGTATCAGCTCTGTCATGTTGCAATTCCTTTTGAACCGTCAGCAGTCCTTTGTCCTGAAACTCCGATACAGCATAAGTTTTCCTCGCGGAATGACAACCCACATTCTCAGATATTTTTAAACGCTTAGCGGCTCTTTTAACGTCTTTCCATACAGTTTGCCTACATCTCGGCTTGTCACCAAATCTGCCCTCAAAAATCCACTTGTTGCCGCTAATCTGTTTAAGCCGCTTTGCAAGGTCGGCACTAATAATCTTTTTGTCTTTCTTCCCCGTTTTCTGCGCGGTATAAGTAACCGTGCGCCCGTCAAGCTGTTTTTTTTCAAGAGCAAGCACATCACCAATTCTCATACCAGTTTCAAGACTACATCTAAGCGCAAGTGCGTTTTCATAATTCATAATCGGGTATATTTTACGATATACAGAGGGTTTAATATAATCAGTCCTCATAATTTAATTATATCATAAAAACGAAAAACAAACGAGAGTGAATTTACAATCCTAAAAAAGTAAATTCAGAATAATGCGAAAAAAGCACGAGCCAAAAAGCGCGTGCTAATTAATCTTTAATTTGTCTTTGCCTGACAAATCGTGATACTTGAATATAATATCATAGCTGTTGCCGAAAAAATCGTCAGAAGCGTTTTTAACGATAACAGGCACAAGAGAGGAACGGTATTTAGTCTGCAATCCCATAGCGGCACCAATGGCGGCGCAGTATAAATCGTCCTCACATTCAAAACCCGACACCAAAATTTCAATGGTTTTAGTATTAATCCTCAAAGTTAATCACCTTAAAATTCAAATCAGTACCGTCAATGCAGAAAGCGTAATCCTCAACAACGTCATTAAAAGAAACAACCGAATACTCATAACGAGGTCTTAACAGCTTTCCGCCGTTATAATAATATCTGCCGCCGATTTTTTCAAAATCCTTAGTCAGATATTTACACAGATAATGCGAGCATTTCAACAGTTTATCATCATTAATAATTTCAATGGCAGTAGTAAAACCAAACTTCCATTCCGGAATGTTGTACACGAACTGCCAGTCAGATTCAGGAATATGGTAACGGTCGGCAGTAGAAACCTTAATCGGTTTTTTATGGTTCGGCACTTTAACAGTGCCGCTCAGCACATAATCAAGAGCATTATTGCACAGCAAATGAAAATGCAAGCCGTTACTTTTCTTGTGACGTTCAACAACGCCGACATATTTCAAGCCTTTGCGCCTTACTTTGTTGTCAGTCCAAGTGCTGAATTTTTTAATTACCTCACTGTAATTTTCCCTGTTGCAGTGTTCGGAAGATATAGTGAGAGTAACAAAATAACGCAAGTCAAGATTACATCTGATAAGGTCATAGAGTTTACACTTTGCACGTCTTAAAGCGCGCAAAGCGTTCTGTTGCTCAAGCAATTCCCTGTCGGGAGAATATGCTTCATCACCTTTAAAAATCTTCGGAGTAATCGACTTTTTATCTAAGGTCACATTATCAGGATTAAAGATAAAAGAAGTCGAAACCATTTGTTGAACAGGAAGCCATTCATCAGCATTACAGCTTGAGGGGTACAGCTTAATTCGAGAATTATATTTGCACTCCTCAGCAGTCACCGAAAGAGATTTGCCTTTTCTTAAAATAGCAATTTTATCCATAAACTGACGGAATACTGTCCTATATATCAAGTATATAAAGAAGCCCTCAGAAAACACGAAAAGTGACAAAGGAGTGCAGATAACAGAACCTCTTTTAAAGTGCCGCAAATAAAAAAGGAGTAAGCAATAAATGCACAAACAAAAGCACAGACAAGAAAAAGCAAATATATGTTGACAAATAAAAAAGGTTCTGTTACAATAAAGTTGCACGCGAACGGGATACGTTCATTAAACAGAGCCGTCACAAGCTACCAAGTTGTGGCGGTTTTGTTTTACTCGGCATTGCAAACATAAATGAGGGAAGCAATTAAAAAGCAGATAAATACCTCGGCGGCATAAAAAATACAGCTTAACCCCCTCCGCCCCCGATACAATCGGGGGAACGCACGCTCACAGGATAAAATATACTTGATACAGAAGCCACGGGATAAAGCAGAAACGCTCCATATACCGCGTTTCGGGCGCGCCACTCGCGCGGCACACTCCGAAACGCTACGATACAGCTACCGACAGACAAAACATCAAATGGAAGCCTTGAAAAAACAGTATCGAATAGCAAAGCGACTAACCAACTAAACAAAACAAAAATTATATGCTAATTGGAAGCGAAGCAAAGCAATAACCCGAAAAGCAGATAAACACAGACCGCCGCCGCCATTTATAAGGACTTTACTGCCTACCAATACAAAAACAGGCATTTTGTATAATTGCCCAAATAAAAAAGTTGTGGTAAATACCACAATTTTTTATTTCCGCAACTAACCGCATTTACTTTTTTGCTCCAAGAATTCACAAAAAACTAAATGCTTACAAAACGTAATTTTTGTATGATAGGCAGAAAGTCCATTATGCTAAGGTGCGGCGGCTACCTCCGTACTAATCACCACCAATCTGCCCCAGAGTAAAAATGTCAGAAAAGTTAATTTGAAACCGTAAACTAAAATTCCGCAAGCACTCCCCTAAAAATTGCCAAAAGAAGAGAGAAAGGGGCAATTTTATGGGGGTGCTTGCTTTAATATACGCTTTTATAATATTACAATAAACAATGTTTGTCAACAAAAAAGTTTAATGTTTTTCACCGCTTTTTCGGGCGCGTTCCTTGCGCACGCACTCCGAAAAAGCTACAAAGCAGATTCACAGCTAAACAATAGCAATGCCCCCGCCCTTAAAAAAATTTGCCTTTTGGTCTTTTAATTATCCGTTCACAGTCTAACGTTGTGACAAGCTGTCAAGGGCAAGAAAAAAGAAAATCTTTTCTTTTTTCAGCCGCCTGCGGCGGTGCTTCGCACCCTTGACAGTCCCGTATAAAAAATTACATATAAATCTTTTGTATAATTCAGCGCACATAAAAATCACCTGTAAACTTGCCAAAAGGCAAATTTTAAAAAAGGTGGTTTTTTCTATGTCTGCACTTCCCTACTCTTGTTGTTCACGTTGTCGCTTTGTTGTCGGCGGCTCTTCGTCTGCTCCCGTCCCCTGTGGTTGGCGCTGTCCAGACAACTGTGCTTATTGGTCTGTTTTGGCGGCTGAGAGCGCCGCTCTTTTTTCTCCCCCTTGTTCGGGTTTGTGTGCGTCTTGCCCGTTTTCTTGTGTAATGCCAGCTTTTCTTGCGGAAAGGGGGTGTTCTTAATGTACCTCTATAACTACAGAGATATGCTAATGTACACCGACAAAGACACAAAGAAGCTCGGCAAATGCCTTGCCGCCTACGGACACACAAACCTAACAGAGCAGTTAATCATCAATGATATGTGCGATTTCCTCATCATAGAACTGTTACAGCTTGAAGCAATCCACAATGAACCGCTACTCACAAAAGCACAAAAACAGCTTTTCAGTCACCGCCAAGCCAAAGCAAAGCGCATTTACAACTCGCTGACAAAGCACTACAACGCAAAAGAATATTTCATAACAAGACAGCATATGAACATCTACTATAATAAATTCAAAGGAGCAGACAGCAATGTTAAATGAAGAACTCAGAGCAAAGCTCAGAAACAGAGATAATAACATCAACACAGGCGGCGGCGATACAATCGGACTGCTCCCCTATTCCAACTACAGAAAGATAAAAAGCATTTGGCATAAAATACCCACACACAAAGAATACGAAGCATACAAGCTATTCTGCTACATAAGAGGATTTGATGCGGAATGTATGCAGTCCATAGTTGCAAACAGCAAGAAATAACGCAAAGGGGCATTTTCCGTAAACACGGAATTTGCCCCAAAATTAAAACAATTCATTTAATTTTCTGACGAATTTCTTCCAAAAAAGGTTTAATTCTTTCGAAAACACCCTCAATAATAAAATTTGCAAATTCAATATTGTTTTCAGAGAAGTGGCTATTATCGGCGTTAGCGGTCAATAAATTGCTGAACGCATACAGCATAGTAGTATCAGCTCTGTCATGTTGCAATTCCTTTTGAACCGTCAGCAGTCCTTTGTCCTGAAACTCCGATACAGCATAAGTTTTCCTCGCGGAATGACAACCCACATTCTCAGATATTTTTAAACGCTTAGCGGCTCTTTTAACGTCTTTCCATACAGTTTGCCTACATCTCGGCTTGTCACCAAATCTGCCCTCAAAAATCCACTTGTTGCCGCTAATCTGTTTAAGCCGCTTTGCAAGGTCGGCACTAATAATCTTTTTGTCTTTCTTCCCCGTTTTCTGCGCGGTATAAGTAACCGTGCGCCCGTCAAGCTGTTTTTTTTCAAGAGCAAGCACATCACCAATTCTCATACCAGTTTCAAGACTACATCTAAGCGCAAGTGCGTTTTCATAATTCATAATCGGGTATATTTTACGATATACAGAGGGTTTAATATAATCAGTCCTCATAATTTAATTATATCATAAAAACGAAAAACAAACGAGAGTGAATTTACAATCCTAAAAAAGTAAATTCAGAATAATGCGAAAAAAGCACGAGCCAAAAAGCGCGTGCTAATTAATCTTTAATTTGTCTTTGCCTGACAAATCGTGATACTTGAATATAATATCATAGCTGTTGCCGAAAAAATCGTCAGAAGCGTTTTTAACGATAACAGGCACAAGAGAGGAACGGTATTTAGTCTGCAATCCCATAGCGGCACCAATGGCGGCGCAGTATAAATCGTCCTCACATTCAAAACCCGACACCAAAATTTCAATGGTTTTAGTATTAATCCTCAAAGTTAATCACCTTAAAATTCAAATCAGTACCGTCAATGCAGAAAGCGTAATCCTCAACAACGTCATTAAAAGAAACAACCGAATACTCATAACGAGGTCTTAACAGCTTTCCGCCGTTATAATAATATCTGCCGCCGATTTTTTCAAAATCCTTAGTCAGATATTTACACAGATAATGCGAGCATTTCAACAGTTTATCATCATTAATAATTTCAATGGCAGTAGTAAAACCAAACTTCCATTCCGGAATGTTGTACACGAACTGCCAGTCAGATTCAGGAATATGGTAACGGTCGGCAGTAGAAACCTTAATCGGTTTTTTATGGTTCGGCACTTTAACAGTGCCGCTCAGCACATAATCAAGAGCATTATTGCACAGCAAATGAAAATGCAAGCCGTTACTTTTCTTGTGACGTTCAACAACGCCGACATATTTCAAGCCTTTGCGCCTTACTTTGTTGTCAGTCCAAGTGCTGAATTTTTTAATTACCTCACTGTAATTTTCCCTGTTGCAGTGTTCGGAAGATATAGTGAGAGTAACAAAATAACGCAAGTCAAGATTACATCTGATAAGGTCATAGAGTTTACACTTTGCACGTCTTAAAGCGCGCAAAGCGTTCTGTTGCTCAAGCAATTCCCTGTCGGGAGAATATGCTTCATCACCTTTAAAAATCTTCGGAGTAATCGACTTTTTATCTAAGGTCACATTATCAGGATTAAAGATAAAAGAAGTCGAAACCATTTGTTGAACAGGAAGCCATTCATCAGCATTACAGCTTGAGGGGTACAGCTTAATTCGAGAATTATATTTGCACTCCTCAGCAGTCACCGAAAGAGATTTGCCTTTTCTTAAAATAGCAATTTTATCCATAAACTGACGGAATACTGTCCTATATATCAAGTATATAAAGAAGCCCTCAGAAAACACGAAAAGTGACAAAGGAGTGCAGATAACAGAACCTCTTTTAAAGTGCCGCAAATAAAAAAGGAGTAAGCAATAAATGCACAAACAAAAGCACAGACAAGAAAAAGCAAATATATGTTGACAAATAAAAAAGGTTCTGTTACAATAAAGTTGCACGCGAACGGGATACGTTCATTAAACAGAGCCGTCACAAGCTACCAAGTTGTGGCGGTTTTGTTTTACTCGGCATTGCAAACATAAATGAGGGAAGCAATTAAAAAGCAGATAAATACCTCGGCGGCATAAAAAATACAGCTTAACCCCCTCCGCCCCCGATACAATCGGGGGAACGCACGCTCACAGGATAAAATATACTTGATACAGAAGCCACGGGATAAAGCAGAAACGCTCCATATACCGCGTTTCGGGCGCGCCACTCGCGCGGCACACTCCGAAACGCTACGATACAGCTACCGACAGACAAAACATCAAATGGAAGCCTTGAAAAAACAGTATCGAATAGCAAAGCGACTAACCAACTAAACAAAACAAAAATTATATGCTAATTGGAAGCGAAGCAAAGCAATAACCCGAAAAGCAGATAAACACAGACCGCCGCCGCCATTTATAAGGACTTTACTGCCTACCAATACAAAAACAGGCATTTTGTATAATTGCCCAAATATTAAAGATTGGAATTATATAACTCCTCCCATTTATGATATAATTTACTCATAAATAATCAAGACTTATAAATATAAAAACTTATTATGTGGTGATTTTATGGCTGTTTCATTTCGTGACGAGGCTCCGCAGATTATAAAGGAATATCTTTATTATTTGCAGACTATCAGAGGTAAATCTCAAAAAACTGTAGATGAATATTATATAGACTTGCGCACATTTTTCAGATATGTCAAATTAAACCGAGGTTTAGTTTCTTCTGATACTGAGTTTGATAAAATAAAAATTGATGATGTTAATCTTGAACTTATAAAAACTATTACGCTAAATGACGCTTACGAGTATATGGATTACCTTATGCGTCAGCGAAACAATCAAAGCGCTTCCCGCGCGCGCAAATGCTCAAGTCTGAAAGGATATTTTAACTACCTCTTCACTAAAAAACATTTACTTGATAAAAATCCAATTGCCGAGCTTGAAGTACCGAAGAAGAAAAAATCACTTCCCAAATATCTAACATTCGAACAAAGTATCGAATTATTAAACGCGGTTGAAGGTCCTTATAAAGAGCGTGATTATGCAATAATTACCCTGTTTTTAAATTGTGGATTGCGTGTTTCGGAAATGGCAGGACTGAATTTTAGCGATATCAGAACAGATAACACCATTCGAGTTGTAGGTAAAGGCAATAAAGAGAGAGTTATATATTTGAATTCTGCCTGTATTTCGGCAATAAATGATTATAAAAAGGTTCGTCCTGTTGACGGAGTAAAAGATAAAAACGCTCTTTTTATCAGCAGAAATCATCAAAGAATGTCTGTTAAGACAATTCAGGCTATGGTTTATAAGTATCTTGAAAAAATAGGATTAAACGCTCAGGGATATTCATGCCATAAACTCAGACATACTGCCGCTACACTTATGTATCAGCACGGCGGAGTTGATGTTCGGGTTTTAAAAGAAGTTCTAGGCCATGAGAATCTCAGCACAACGGAGATTTACACACATTTAAGCTCCGATCAGATGAAAAATGCGGCTGATAAAAATCCCCTATCTAACATTACAAAAAAAGACACTACTAATACAAAACAGTAATTATTATTTATAATATAAAAGCAAGCAGTTAATAAATAAGAAACTGCTTGCTTTTTTACTATTTAAAAAACTTTTACAATTCCGCCTATATCAGTGAGCGGCATTTCTTTGCATATAATTTTAATTTTTATATTATACTTATTGCAAAATTTAATAATTAAGTTATAATCAGGATGTTTTTCAGCATCTCCGAAAAATACTAATGTATTTTTATCAAGCCTCCCCCCTGCACCGCCTATAAAGCCGTAGTCATAACCCTTAAGTGCTATGTTTCCCGAGGAAATTTTTAGTACGTCCGCACCGTTTTCTTTTAACGCTTTTTCTATTGAAGTGTCTGATGTAATAACGGCATTTTCATTTATAACTAATGCAGAACATCGGGCATATCCCTGTTTTACATTAACCATTCGGATATTATAAAATATGCAATATTCAAGTAAATTTGGGTCAATAGCAGACATTTTTCCGTATAGGGTATTATTTAGAAATAAAAAATTCAGGAGAATATTTTCAGGATAAGTCTGCCCTGCCATGTTCTTACAAAAAATCAGATTTTTAGAATTAAACTTGTTTATAAGAGAAGTACACTCATTTAATAAAAAAATATCATTATTGATAGGCAAAATCTGCATATCTACATGTTTTTGTTCAGGAACAGGAAAAGCACCGATAGTATCGGAAGCTATAACGTTATAACCAAGTTTTTTAATCTTTGCACAAAACTGCGGATATTTGTCCGACATTACAAAAATACTCATCTGCTTATAGCCTCAAAAGCCTGACGTATATTTTTGACGCCTATAAGCTGAGCCCCATCGCAATGAACGTTTTTTAAATTATGATAAGGTAAGATTATTTTATCAAATCCAAGTCTTACTGCCTCATTGATTCTCATTTGAGCCTGTGACACGGCTCTGATTTCTCCTGCAAGTCCGATTTCGCCGAAAACGACGGATTTTTCGTCTATGGGAGTATCTTTAAGACTGCTTATTAAAGCCATTGCAATTGACAAATCAATCGCAGGCTCGTCAACTCTTAGACCTCCTACGATATTGATATATGTATCACAGTTTGAAAAATAATATCCTGCCCTTTTTTCAAGTACGGCAAGCAACATTGAAAGCCTGTTGTAATCAAATCCTGTCGCCATTCTGCGAGCATTTCCGTATCCGCTCTGTGTAGCCAGTCCCTGAGTTTCTGCAAGTATAGGTCTTGAACCTTCAACAGTGCAAGTTACGCAAGTTCCCGAAACATTCTTCGGCCTGCCCGAAAGAAGCATTACAGACGGATTTTCTACCTCCTGCAAGCCTTTATCAGTCATTTCAAATACACCGATTTCATTGGTAGAGCCATAACGGTTTTTAACAGCACGAAGAATACGACAGCTCATTTGCTTGTCGCCTTCAAAATGAAGTACAGTATCTACAATATGTTCAAGTACCTTAGGTCCGGCAATTGAACCTTCTTTATTTACATGACCTACAATAAACATTGGAACTTCACAGCTTTTTGCAGTCCTCATCAGCATATTTGTACATTCCCTTACCTGAGTGACGCTTCCGGGAGATGAGCTAAGTTCTGCTAAATTCATTGTCTGAATTGAGTCAATCATTACTAAATCGGGCTTAGCCGATTTAATTTGTTCGCACACTATTTCAATATCTGTCTCGGTCATTACAAAAAGATTCGGTGAGTCTACTCCAAGTCTGACTGCTCTTAGTTTTAACTGTCGCTTTGATTCCTCTCCCGATACGTACAATATCTTGAGATTATCGCCCAAATACTGACATATCTGCATAAGGACTGTGGATTTTCCTATTCCGGGGTCACCGCCAAGCAGAATAAGGCTTCCGCGAACTATACCTCCGCCAAGCACTCTGTTGAGCTCTGTGCTTCCCGTGTCATAACGGTGTTCGTCTTCTGTGGATATTTCTCCTATCGCATCGGGTTTTGAAAAGCTTGAAAAAGAGCGAGATTTAGCCGCTGATAAATTTTTTGAGGTTTCCTTAACTTCTTCATTCATAGTATTCCATTCGCCGCAGGACGGGCATTTTCCGTACCATTTCGGCGATTCGTATCCACATTCCGAACATATATACACGCTTTTAATTTTTGAAGCCATTATTACACATCCTGTTTTCTGTTAATTTGTATTATAATAATTTAAAAAGCCTGCAACAATTGAATATGACATCTGTTTCTGATAATCATCTGTAAGCAGTTTTTTACATTCATCATTGTTTGATATAAATCCGCACTCAACAATAACAGCAGGTTTATCGGTGTTTTTCAGCAGATAAATTCCGCTGTCAGCCTGTTTGCACTCTCTTTCATTTTCAGGCTGAAGCAATCCTTTTACAGAAAATTTTATACTGTCGGCAAGCTCTTTGCTGCTTGGATTGTTCGGTGAATAAAAAATTTGAGTACCGTGATATTTGTTTTCAGGAAATTTATTCTGATGAATACTTATAATTATATTGTCATCGGATGAATTGAATATTTCAAGACGTTTTTTCATATCGGCTACTTTGCGTGAACGTATTGTATCACCGTCGGTTGAAAGAGCCGTGTCCTGTGTTCTGGTTTGCACAACATCAAACCCAAAAAATCGGAGCAATGACGCAGTATCGTTTGCTATAACAAGGTTTATATCTTTTTCAAGTACGCCGCTGTCATTTACAGCTCCTCCGTCTTCCCCACCGTGACCAGCATCTATTACAAGCTTAGGATAGGATTTTACACTTTCTGTAGATACAGCCAATTTTATATTTGATACGGACGATACCATCAGTATGATAAATGAAAAAAACATAACAACACAAACAAACGAAAATATGATTTTTTTACAATTCATAGCATCACCTCTAACAAAAAATATGCGAGGTGAAATATAATATATTACAATAATTATACATCATTATATGATTATAATCAATTAATTAAATTATATTATTATGCTTCAGCAAAAAAAATAAGGGACTGTTACGCAGTCCCTTTTACATTAACTAATCCGTATTTTACCTTAACTCTGTCGAGTTTTTCAAGCATTGGCTCAGCGGCAAAGTAAAGAAAAGCAAAAGTTGACAGACCATGTACGATATCCATAGGAAAGCCTGTCTGATAAAACGTAAGTAATGTTTCAAAATTTATAGTTGCGTGAGCCATAACGGCAGATGAAAAATTCATAATTCCGCCATACACTATTATTGTAATAAAAAAGCCAAATGTACAAAGAGCGGCTCTGTTGCGGCTTAAAAGTCCCTTTTTAAACAATATTCCAGAAATAAATCCTATTATGCCTGCTGCAAACATCTGCCATGGAGTCCATACTCCCTGACTGAACAAAACATTTGACACAAGCATTGTTACTGCGCCAACAAGAAAACCGGTTTCACCGCCGAAGGCAACTCCTGAAATGATAACAAGTGCAATTACCGGCTTAAACTGTGGCAGCATAGAAAAAATTGCTCTGCTTGATATGGCAATTGCACAAAGCACGGCAATTATTATCAGCTCTCTCGCCTGCGGTTTTTTGCCCTCAAAAATCATAAAGAAAGGAAGCATACACTCAATCACTACAAGCAGTGATATAAAAAGATATTTTTGGTCCTGAAGATATGTAACACCAACAAAAATTGTAAGTGGCACGGCGAATAATATTATTATAGCTGCGGCAATGGTTCTCTTGGGTATTTTGCGGTTTGATTTATCCATTCTTATTTCATCAATTGAACGCTTGGATTTTGAACCAAAAGAAATCATTAGCAAAATAACAGGTGTTGCAACTAAAATAAAATTACCCCAAAGCGGCAAAGTTTTTGAATTAAAAAAACTTAAATAATCAAGGTTTATAAAAATGCTGAAAATCAAAAGCAATGCTGAAAATGCACCGAGAACGCATTTCCATTTAGGCAGTTTTTTATTTTTGTCTTTAATGATATTCTTATTTTCAAAATAAAGCCTGTTATCATAAAGCTTAGTTTTAACAGTTAAACTATCATCATTACTTGTTTTTCCCGTACAGCAATAGATTACGTCTTCAGCAGTGACTGCATTCTCTATAATATTTTTAGACATTCTGTTTGAAGAAGTAACATAAAAGCTGTTGGAGGCAAAAAATTCTCTGGGAGTACCCTGAGATACAATCTCTCCGTTAAACAGCATAACACACCGATGAGCAAATCGGGCACAGAATTCTATATCGTGACTTACCATAATTACTGTTACGCCTGTGTCTGTGAGTGATTTTACTATATCTGCAAAAACAATTTTAAATTCTGAGTCAAGTCCCTTTGTAGGCTCGTCAAGAAGCAAAATTTCAGGCCGCAAAAGCAACACCTTTGCAAGAGCGGCTCGCTGTTGCTCGCCTCCTGATAAATCATAGGGGTGGCTGTTAAGAAACTTTTCAAGCCGACACAGCGATACTGCATCATTTAAACGTCTGTTTTTTTCATCTGTATCAATTTTTCTGCCGTCAAATACTTCTTTTAAATCTTCAAGAACAGTTTTCTTTACAAATAAATTTTGAGGATTTTGCGGAAGTACGGCAGTTTTTATATCACTTTCATTGCTATGATAATCAGTAAGCTTAACTTCTCCCCTATACGGCTTATTAATACCGCTGATAAGTGACAGCATAGTAGTTTTTCCTGTACCGTTTCCGCCGAGAACGGCAACAAATTCTCCTTGATAAGCGTTAAGAGAAAGTCCCTTAACAATATCGGGAGAATTTTTTTCATACCTGAACCAGACATTTTTCAGCCGTACAGCAACTTTGTTACTGTGTTCAGGAATCCTTTCGGGATAAAGTTCATAGAGTTTGTGGCTTTTAGAATAATTTTCAAGCCATTCTCTGCCCTGTGCGGCAGTTATCGGACAATTTGATTCGTCACTGCATACGGATTCCCAAATCCTCATTGGCGCAGGAAGTGATAAAAATGATTTACTGCCGCAGCTTTTAAGATTTTTACCCGTATTTACAGGTGTATCATATGATACGATTACACCGTTTTCAATGACAAGAACACGATTGCTTTGAGGAAGCACTTCGTCAAGTCTGTGCTCGGTAATTAAGATCGTTGTGCCGAGTTCACGGTTGATTTTTGAAATGCAGGCGAGAAAATCAGCAGCTGCAATCGGATCGAGTTGGCTTGTAGGTTCATCCAGAATAAGCACTTCGGGCTGCATAGCCATAACAGAAGCAAGATTAAGAATTTGCTTTTGTCCTCCCGAAAGCTCTGTGACGCTTTTATCAAACCAGTTGTGAATTCCGAAAAAACTTGCGGTTTCTGCAACTCTTCTGCGGATTGTTTCGTTATCATATCCAAGACTTTCAAGTCCAAAAGCAAGCTCATGCCAGACCTTATCGGTGACTATCTGATTGTCGGGAGATTGCAGTACATATCCGATTTTCTGGCTTTGCTCACGCAAAGACAGTTCATTTATATCTTTATTAAAAAATAAAATTTCTCCTGACTTTACGCCGTGTGGTGCAAGAACGGGTTTAAGCTGACGTAAAAGAGTGCTTTTACCGCATCCCGAAGGACCGCAGAGCGTTATAAATTCTCCGCGTTTTATCGAAAAGGATATATTTTTAAGCACATCTATTCCCGTTTCGGGATATCTGAAAGTCAGATTGATGACCTTAAACGCTTCCATTTCAGTTCCTCCTTGATATTTAATATAAACGGTATAAGCATCAACAACGCATATAAAATGTAAACCAAAGCCGATGAAAAGTTAAATAAATCACCTTTTATTGACGGAAAATATCTGAATTTTACTAACTCAAAAAAAATCGATAGACCGATTAACAGTCCTGCGGACAGTATTAAACTAAGAACAATGCCGTCACGTTTGTCAAATCTGTAAATTGAAAATGCAGTTCTACCTTTTAATCCGTATCCCCTGCTTTTCATAGAATCAGCAGTTTCAATTGCATTTTCCATTGCCCAAGAAATCATAATTGACAGTTGTTTTACACCGTTTTTAATTCTTGTAAAAATTGAACCGTCGGAAATATCTCTGCCGATACATCTTTGTGTATTGCGCACTTCCCTGAAATGAGATGTAAACTTGGGGATAAATCGTAGTGACATCGACAATATAAGACTTAAAGACGGTATAATTCTGCCGAACAGATAGATAAATTTATCTGACGTCATAACAGCATTGAAGCACGAAAACCACAGTACTACTGACGCCAATAGTACTGCGGCTGCAATTCCATATACAATTGATTCAAGGGTAAGCGGATTACCCCATGAAAAATATGTAAGAATTGTCACTCCTTCGTGGTTAAAAACAGGATTAATCACCGTAATTAAAATAATCATAGGCAGCAAATATTTTAAACTTAGTTTTACTGTTTTATAACCGTTTAAATAAACCGCATTTATCAAAGCACATACAAGAGAAATTGCAAGGCAGACGGGATTCATCAAAAACATTGAAAATGCGATTACAAATACAAAATATATAAAATTTACAATTGGGTGCATTTGTGAAAATGTGTCTTTCATAACAAGTCCTTAATATCCTATTGCATTGCTACCGCCAATATCAATGCCGAGATCGCAGGTGTATTTCCATTCGACTACATCCCCGTCCTGCAATACATAACGGGAACAACCGTAATTTGGAAACCAGTCATTTACACTGTACATCCAGCCTGAATTACTTCCGCAATCAAATTCATAAAGGTTGTTTATTCCCTCAATATAAGCGGAGTTATAAATCGGCGTAAAGGAAAATTCCATATGAATGTTATTTTCTTTACATACACGCTGCAAAACATCAAAAACAGATTCTCCCTCTTTAAATTCAACTTTAGTCGGTTTTAATATCCAACCGTCGTTTGGTACAAGTTCAATTTTATCAGGAGGATCAAGATCTTTAATATTGTCTAAAATTGTACTGCACGAAATTGAAAAAGTACAGGTGATTTTATTGTTTTTAGTTTCCTGTTCCTGAGGTTCTACAGGCTTTGGCTTTCCCTCGGGTATCGGGTCAGTCAGATACTTATCTTTTTGTCCTTTATTTCCCGTGCTGTTCGACGATTGATTTAGACGGGAAGAAGTTTTATCGGCTTTAACTAACGATTTATCAGAGCCTGATACGGCTGTATTTGAGCTTTGCTCTGCACTTTTTACAACCGCATTTGTGCTCTTTTGAGTCTGAGAAGAATCTGTTTTGGACTCAGACTTTTTATCTTTATTTTTTTCTTCGTTTTTCTCAGTTTTATTATCAGAAGAAGTTGTTTCAGCAACCGTTTCGGAAACAGTTTCGGCCTCAGTGTAATTTGCTGTATCCGCAGTTGAAGCTGATGGGGAAACAACTGTTTTCGTATTATCAGATAATGTTCCCCCCGCAAAAAATGCAATAACAAGAACAGCAACAGCAACAACAGCGGATAATAAAATTAATTTATATTTTTTTAATAAATCTTTCATAATTTTAAATAATGCCTACCAAATATTTCTGAATTGATGTAGCGTCAATAATGTCTACTATTCCGTCACCGTTGTAATCTGCATCCGTAATCTGATTTTCGCTGAATTCTTCCAAATCAACAAGGTATTTCTGAATACAAGTACAGTCAACAATATTTACAACGCCGTCACCGTTAATGTCGTTTGGTTTCTTTGGAGTATTAAGTAAATCACTCATATCATAAAGCGAGGTTTTATTATCTACAAGTCTGTAATATGAAACAAGTGAATAGTATGCTTGTTCAGTCGCCATCTGATTGTAGCTGCTATTTGCAATATGAGCGAAGCCGTTCTCAACGCCGAATGACATAAGAGCGTCAATTAATGTGTTGCCGTTTTTAATAAAACGTTCGTCTGTCTGAGGATTGACGCCAAGGCTTGTAAGCGCAGTTATAACCTGTGCACAGCTTTCGGCATTCACAGATCCCCAAGAAGCAAAACCTCCGTTTTCATCTTGAATATCAGATAAAGCGGAAAGCGCTTCATCAACAGCTGATTTTACATAATCGTTTGTGTCATAGTAAGGTGCAAGTGCCTGAATAGCCATACCTGTCATATCAGGGTCTGTATTTAAACCTGTTAATGACCAGCCGCCGTTTTCTATATGTGCGTTAAGAATATATTCAACAAGCGCCCCTCTTGTTGTCTGAACAGATGCATTGCTGTCAACAGGAATTTCATAATTAAGAGAATCAAAAGCAATAAGCGCCCAAATAGGACCGTTTATTCCCTGTTTTTCTAAGTAATTAAAGTCTGCAAGAGGTTCAAGCAAATTATAGCCTGCCACATCTGTGACGTCTTTACCTATTGATGTAAGAGCAATAATTACTCTTGAATTCTCAGTGGATTTTGCTCTGTGCAGTTTTGCAGAGCCATTTGAAGAAACATAATTTACTACGTTTTCATAGTATCCATTTACAAAATCATCACTGATTTTTTCAGCTCTTGCAAGTCCGATAATCATCCACTCGCCGCCGATTGAGCTTACTGACGGTGTTTCAAGTGATGATAAGTAATTTGTTGTTTCATCATACTTTGAAAGCAGTTCATCATCAGTTGCAGCATTAACTGACATAATACTGCATATGCTCATAATCAGTATTAATGAAAGTGCAGTTATTCTTTTTACTGTTTTGTTCATAACTATACCTCTTTTTATAATTTTATTTGTTCTTATTTTTATTTCTGATTCTTTCTCTTTTTTGCTTTGATTTTTCTTTTGAAGAAATTTCAGGTGCATTTTTTAATCCTGCTTTTTCAAGTGCACGCGGCCAAGGACCTAATTTTTGCTTAATAAAACAGGCTGTTTCACTGTCAAAATCAGTTCGCTTAGGATTTCTGCCGAGATTTTCTGCCATATCTGACAGTAGTTTTATTGCAAGCAGAATTTTATCATCTTGCATATTATCACTCTATTCCGACTATATATTTTTGAATTGCAGTTGCATCTAAAACAGAAACAAATCCATCTTTATTATAATCTGCGTTTGCAATTTGCACATCTGAAAATCTTTCCAATCCAACAAGGAATTTTTGAATTGATGTTGCATCCTTTACATCAATATAGTTGTCATGATTAACATCGCCGAGCAATACATCACTTTCTATCTTAACATTGATCGTGTAAACTGTACCGCCGTCTGTTTGATTCATTGATGGCCAATTAGAGTCGCCTACTCCTATGATTATTTTATCTCCGTCGGCAACTTCAATTAAGTCATTTCTTTTATACTCCGTATCCTCAGCATCGGGAGTATATTCATTCTTGTATGTTCTTACCTGATAATTTTTGTTTGTAGCAGTCGGAGTTACCATAATGCTTGTAGCATTGCTGTCAAGTGTTAGCGTATACTCGGTAACTGACGGCTCAAAATCTGATGATAATGTACCATTGCTGAAGCTTAAATCTTTAAGAGTTGTTTCATTGTTGTCCCATAAGCTGCCAACATCTTCTCCGTACGTATTGGTGTACATAATACAAATTTCGTCACCGTCTTCAAGCTTGCCCGATGCAACAGTAAATTCACTATATGCTTCATTTGTAAACCAGTCGTTAATAGTACCTGTCCAACCGCTGGAAGGAGTTGAATCAAATGCAGCAAGACCGTTTATCTCTTCAATATAGCTGTTTTCTGCACCGCTCTGTGTATAACCGTGATTATCAAGTGCGTCAACTACAGCAGACATCATAGATGAATTTTCGTCAATATCAACCCACTCATCAATAAGCACGCCGTCCCACGCTGCGCCGTCCTCAACAGAGTAAACGTCATTGCGTACTATTACACGTACACTGTCCGTTTCACTTGCACTTGCAACCGTTGCTATTGACATTACTCCGATGACAATTGCAACGGCAATTGTCATTGACAAAAATTTTTTAATTGTTTTTTTCATAATAACCTCCGTAAATAAAATTTTTGAAAGCAAATAAAAAATGCTTTCCGAAAAGGAAAGCACAGCAGATTAATGCCGCAATGAAATAAATCAAAGCAACAGTTATAATCGGCAGCACTTCTTCTTCGTCCAAGAATGCAAAATCCAAGAAAAAGCGGGAGTGATCTGACTTATGGCATTTGCCAAACACAGTAATGACGGTTGTTTCGGATTCTGACCGAATTCCCAATTGCCTACTAAGAAATATCTGTTCGAACCGCAGTTTCTGTATATTGAATTTTCTGTATTATAGTATCTTTGTCATTTTATGTCAAGTAAAGACAGCTATTTTTAAGTCACTGAATTTGCGGATATGAATAATATACTAATAAAAAGTTGAAATCGGTGAAGAAGATGGAAGAAAAATGCACGCTTAATAATTTACCTCTTGATAAAAGCGCAATTGTAAATTCGGTTGATTGCAAAGAAAATCTTATTAACAGGGTTTTTGACCTGGGGATTATAAAAGATTCAATAATTACTCCCATATATAGAAGTCCGTTTGGCGACCCTACGGCCTATCTGATAAAAAACGCAATTGTAGCATTAAGAAATAAAGACTGTCAAAAAATTACCGTTACTCCTCTATAAATAATCGGGAGGTATTTTTATTGTTTGCAAGAAATTCGGTCACAAGTAATAAAATTGGCTTGGATACAGACTTTAATATAGCTTTAGCTGGTAACCCAAATGTAGGAAAAAGTACGATATTCAACGCCCTGACAGGTTTAAAACAACACACAGGAAACTGGACGGGAAAAACCGTTGAATGTTCTTCGGGCAAAGCTAAAATCAAAGATAAAAGTTTTTTAATTACCGACCTTCCCGGAACATACTCCATGCTGTCGTTTTCAAAAGAAGAGGCGGTCGCAAAGGGATTTCTTGCAAATAATAAAACTGACTGCGTAATAATAGTAATTGATTCAAATGTCATTGAAAGAAATCTCTCATTTGCATTACAGGTATTGTCTATTCAAAAAAATGCCGTACTGTGCCTTAATTTATGCGACGAAGCAGAAAAAAACGGTATTTGCATTGATAAAGATGAGCTTTCTCTAAATCTCGGAATACCGGTTGTCTGCACCTGTGCATCAAAAAGAAAAGGACTGAAAGAACTTAAAAGTGTTGTTTATGATGTATGTATGGGCAAGAAAAATTGCTTTAGAGTGTCAAGAAATTTTGAAGGTGTTGATGTTCTGGACAATGAACATCATAAAAACAATATTGAAACACTTGCAGAAAAGACTAAAAAAATATGTAATGATTGCGTAACGTATAACTGTATGGCGCTTAACGAGAGAGTCAAGAAAGTTGATAAAATACTTACATCAAAGGCAACAGGGATTCCGATAATGCTGCTGCTGTTCGGCATGCTTTTCTGGATTACAGCCGTTGGAGCGAATTATCCGAGCGAATGGCTGAGTATTCTGTTCGATTTCATAAAATCCAATCTATACGATTTATTTGAGCTGTTAAGTGTACCAAGTTTTATTACCGGACTTTTAATTGACGGAGTATATACAACTCTTACTTGGGTTGTATCGGTAATGCTTCCGCCAATGGCAATTTTCTTCCCGTTGTTTTCAATTATTGAGGATTCAGGCTATCTGCCGAGAATTGCATTTAATCTTGATAAGTTCTTTTCAGGGTGCGGAGCGCACGGTAAACAAAGTCTTACTATGGCAATGGGAATAGGCTGTAATGCATGCGGAGTAACCGGATGCAGAATAATAGAATCTCCGCAGGAACGCCTTATTGCAATACTTACAAATAACTTTATGCCTTGCAACGGAAGGTTTCCTATTTTAATTGCAATAATAATGATGTTTTTTGCAGGAAGCACATTCGGAATTTTTTCATCACTTACGGTTGCCGCTATACTGTTGGGAATAATTGTGCTTTGTGTTCTGGTGACTTTAGGGGTGTCAAAACTTTTGTCTTTGACAATTGCAAAGGGAGAAGCGTCGGGTTTTGCACTTGAACTTCCTCCCTACAGAAAGCCGCAAATTATTAAAACCATAGTTCGTTCACTGCTTGACAGAACTCTGTTTGTTTTGGGAAGAGCCGTTGTAGTAGCAGCACCTGCGGGAGCGGTTATTTGGCTGTTGGCGAATATTAACATCGGTAATACTTCTATTCTTGCGTACTGCACAGAGTTTTTAAATCCATTTGGTCAATTTATCGGACTTGACGGTGTAATTGTAATGGCATTCATCCTCGGATTTCCTGCAAATGAAACTGTCATACCGATTATAATTATGTCGTATATGGCAAGCGGTACGCTTGTTGAATATACAAGTTATGAACAGCTTTTTCAGCTTTTCTCTGCTAACGGATGGACAGTGGTAACTGCCGTTTGTACAATGATTATGTGTATAATGCATTTTCCCTGCTCTACAACTTGTTTAACGATAAAAAAAGAAACAGGCAGTTTGAAATGGACTTTAATTTCAATGGCGCTTCCTACTGTAATGGGCATTATTCTTTGTATGATTACAGCTAACATTATGCGTATATTTTAAAAGAGGGCATTTATATGCCCTCTTTATCATAATTCAGCTTCTGCAACTTTCATCATAATAGCACATTCCATACGTCTTCTGAAAAGTTTACAGCCGTATTCATAAATTCCTTTTACAGAGCCGGTTGCGTGATAAGCATTTGCAGCACAGCCTCCGCTGCAATAAAGCTTTGCCCAGCAGTCTTTGCAGTCGGGTCTTGCATAGGCATTGCAGAGTTTAAATTCATTCTGAATTTCCTTATTGATAACTCCGTCATAAATGTTTCCAAGACTGTATTTAGGGTCGCCTACAAACTGGTGACACGGATAAAGCTCACCCCATGGAGTCACAGCCATATATTCGGTACCTGAACCGCATCCAGAGATACGCTTGTATATACAGGGACCTCCTGTCAAATCAATCATATAATGATAAAACGTCAAAGGTCTTCCCTCTTTTTCACGTTTGAGCATTTCTTTAGCAAGCATCTCATACTGTTCATACAGCACAGGTAAATCATCATATGTAAGTGCGTATGGGTCATCGGGAGCGCATACCACGGGTTCCATTGAAAGCTCGGTAAATCCCAAATCAGCCATATGAAAAATATCATTAGTAAAATCAGTGTTATTGTGAGTATATGTACCGCGCACATAGTAGCCCTTGTTTCCTCTTCTCTTGATAAACTCCTGAAACTTCGGAACTATTGTGTCGTAGCTGCCTTTTCCGTTTATTGTTTTTCGCAGGCTGTCGTGAATTTCTTTTCTGCCGTCAAGGCTGAGAACTACATTATGACATTCTTTATTTGCAAATTCAATAACATCGTCATCTACAAGCACTCCGTTAGTAGTAAGTGTAAAACGGAAATTCTTGTTTTTTTCCTTTTCAATGCTTCGTGCATATGCAACTATCTGTTTTACTACATCAAAGTTCATCAATGGTTCTCCGCCGAAAAAGTCCACCTCAAGATTAACCCTGCTTCCCGAATTTTCAACAAGAAAATCAATGGCTCTTTTACCTGTTTCAAAACTCATTAGCGCTCTGTCACCGTGATATTTTCCTTGACTTGCAAAGCAATATTCGCAGTTTAAATTACAGGTATGCGCAATATGCAGACATAAGGCTTTAATAACAGTATTTCTGTTTTTAAAATCAAATGCAAGGTTTTCATATTTATCTTGTGTAAAAAGTTTGCCCTGAGTCTTTAGTTCATCAACATCGTCAATACATTCGCTGATATCCTGCTCGGTAATCTCGGGATCATCAGAATATTTTTTCAGCATTGCAGAAACAATTTCATCTCTGCTGTTGTTTTCAAACATATCAATTACATCATAAGCAAGGTCGTCCACACTGTGAACGCTTCCGCTGAATACGTCAAGAACAATGTTATATCCGTTAAGTTTATATTGATGTATCATATAATTATCTCCGTAAAAGACAAAAGGAAAGCCGTTAAACCTCAAGGTAAAACGGCTGTTAATCCTTAATTTTAATAAAATTATTATTTCTCGTTAAGGCATTTTTCACACTGCTGGTTAGCAACGCCGCATGATGTCTTGCAAGCTGACTGACAAGATGTCTGACATTCTCCGCAGCCGCCTGTTTTTACGCTCTTATTAAGGTCACGAGTCTCAATAGTTTTAATTCTTTTCATATTAAATCATACTCCTTGCAAGATTTCTTTTTTAAATCTTACCACATACGGCAGGATTTGTCAATCAGATTACTGCTACAGAAATACTTTCAGGCATATTTTTTTCATTCGAAAAAATCTCTGTGTTCGTTTTTATAAGAAATGCTATTTCCTCTATCAGCGCGTCGGTTATTATTTCTCCAGGCACAAGCAGCGGTACTCCCGGAGGATAGGCCCACACATATTCAAGCGAGGTTCTACCCTGTGTCATGCTCAAAGCAACAGTTTCAGCTTTATATTTATATCTTTGCGAGGCATTAAACTGTTTTTTGGGTATTTCTGTTTTAAATTTGCTTTTATTAATTTTCGAGTTAGAAACAAAATCTTTATCAATTGAAATCAAAGCATTTGACAGTCTGTCAAATCCCTCTTTTGTATCGCAAACAGATGTCATAGCTAAAACATAATTGCCGTAAGCCATTTCAGTTTCTATTTTATATTTTTCTCTGAGAATATTTGCAAGTTCTGTTCCGTTAATACCAATATGTGCAGTTGAAATTATAATTTTTCCAATATCAAAATTAAAAAATGAATGATTATTTATACTGTCACTGCCAAAGCATAGAATTTTGAGAGTTTCAAATGATTTCACACACTCGTTAAAATTTTTGAGGTTATCTGCATATGTATCAAAAATTTTAGGATTATCGCAAATGTATTCGATGCAGTTTTCAATTGAACTCATAAGAATATAAGAAGGACTGCTGGTTTCAAATACAGAAAGATTTTCCTCAAATTTTTTTGACAAATTAATATCATCGGTCAAAAGCAGAGCAGTCTGAGTAAGCGACGGCAGGGTTTTATGCAAACTTACAACTGCTGCGTCTGCTCCGCACTTTACAGCTTCTTCTGGAAAAATTTTACAAAATGGAAAATGGGCTCCGTGGGCTTCATCAACAAAAAGCTTTACACAATATTTTTTGCAGATTTTTGAAATCGCCTTTATATCTGACACTACACCCTCGTAAGTTGGTGAAGTTAATATAACAAGACTTGCATTTGGATTTTTTATAAGCTGATTTTCTATTTCACTTGGAGCAACAGAAGAAAATATGCCAAATTCATCATCGGTTTCTGGCTGAACATATACAGGATTTAAACCGCAAATCTCAATTGCATTATACACTGACTTATGGCAGTTTCGGGCCATTATTATAGTATCGCCGTAATTTGTCATTGCGCGGATTGAAGCAAGTATTCCTCCAGTTGCGCCGTTTACAAGCAAAAACGCATTATTGACTGAATATGCGTTTGCTGTTTTCTGTTCAAGCTCTTTTATACAGCCTGATGCGTTATGAAGATTGTCAAAACCGTTTATTTCTGTAAGGTCAATACCATACGGCAGAATATTACTGATGTCTGTATTATTTCGTTTATGCCCGGGCATATGAAAAGGATATATGCCGCTATTTGAATATTTTTTTAGCTTATCGTACAGCATACATCCTCCTAAAAATTAGTTTGTGCCGAATTCTCTTAGTTCAAGACCTTTATTATGTTCAAGCGCCCAGTTGATGCTCCAGTAGCTTGTAAACAGCAAAAGATGATTTCCGCGCAAATCCTGAATTCTCTTTGTATCTGAAGCAAGATCAAGACTTTTGGGGTCAATGTCTTCATTTACAATCCAGCGTATATACTCATACGGCAGGGACTCCATAATTATATCGACATTATACTCATTTTCCAGACGATATTTGAGCACATCAAATTGCAGAACGCCTACAACTCCTACAATTACTTCTTCCATACCTGCGTCAAGTTCCTGAAAAATCTGAATTGCACCTTCCTGAGCGATCTGACTTGTTCCCTTGATAAACTGCTTGCGTTTCATTGTATCTTTCTGACGTACAAGTGCAAAATGCTCGGGCGCAAATGTCGGAATACCTTTAAACTGTATTTTATGACCCGGTGAACAGATAGTATCGCCGATTGAGAAAATACCGGGGTCAAATACTCCTATTATATCTCCTGCATATGCTTCTTCAACAATTTCACGTTCCTGTGCCATAATCTGCTGAGGCTGTGACAGGCGCATTTTTTTGTTGCCCTGAACATGGAATACTTCCATATTTTTTTCAAACTTACCGCTGCAAATTCTCATAAACGCCACACGGTCGCGGTGAGCCTTATTCATATTAGCCTGAATTTTAAATACAAATGCAGAAAAATAATCCGACATAGGTTCAACCTCTTCGCTTATTGTTTCTCTCGGCAGCGGAGAAGTAGTGAGCTTTAGAAATTGCTCAAGAAACGGCTCAACACCAAAGTTTGTGAGTGCTGAACCAAAAAATACAGGCGTTAGGGTACCGTTTCGTACTGCTTCAAGGTCAAAATCGTCTCCTGCGCCGTCTAAAAGCTCTATATCATCAAACAAATCCTGTTTATGATATATGCCGATCATATCTTCAAGAGTAGGGTCGTCAAGTGAGAGTTCGGTTTTTTCAACCTCTTTTTGACCGTTGTTTGCGGTAAAAGAGAGTATTTTCTTTGAATTTCTGTCAAACACGCCTTTGAATTCTTTTCCTGAACCTATAGGCCAATTTATGGGACAGGTATGAATCCCGAGAACATTTTCAATATCTTCGAGCAAGTCAAAAGGATTTTTGGCATCTCTGTCCATTTTATTAATAAAGGTAATTATAGGAATATTTCGCATTACGCAAACTTTAAACAGCTTTATTGTCTGTTTTTCAACACCTTTTGAACCGTCAATTACCATTACCGCTGAATCCGCTGCCATAAGCGTACGATAAGTGTCTTCAGAAAAGTCCTCATGTCCCGGCGTATCAAGAATATTAATGCAATAATCGTTGTATTTAAACTGAAGTACAGACGAAGTAACCGAAATTCCGCGCTGTTTTTCAATTTCCATCCAGTCAGAAACAGCATGCTTTGCAGTTCTCTTTCCCTTGACAGAACCCGCAAGGTTAATCGCTCCGCCGTAAAGCAGAAGTTTCTCTGTAAGAGTTGTTTTACCTGCGTCAGGATGCGAAATAATAGCAAAGGTTCTTCGTTTGCTGATTTCTTCTTTAAATGAACTCATATCAGTACAATCCTTTCGGAATTTTGTAATTATCCACAAGTAATTATTTTACTATTTTTTCCCTGCATATGTCAACAAAATGAACGTAAATAATCTTAAAATAAATTAATACAAAAGCTTGACAAAAATATTAAAATAATGTAATATATTCTTAGAAAAGGTAGAAATAAGATTTTTCCTATTTTTTTCATATACCTTCCAACTTGAGGCAGAAACTTTTGTTTCTGCCTCAAGCACATTAAAGAGGTTATTTATGATTAACTCAATTGGCTTATATATTCATATTCCGTTTTGCAAAAGCAAGTGTCCTTACTGCGACTTTTTCAGCGAATGTAAGAGTAACATTGAATATGAGAGATATACCTGCATACTTATAGACAAAATTAAATTTTGGGGCGCAAAAAACGATTTGCCTGTTTCAAGCATATATATCGGCGGAGGTACTCCGAGCGTTATAGGAGCAGAACGATTATGCCGTATTTTAGATACAGTAAAATCTTCGTTCAGAATTACTGATAATGCTGAAATTACTGCTGAAATAAATCCTGATACAGGCAAAAGTATAGATTTTGAAATTATGCAAAAATCAGGTTTTAACAGAATTTCAATTGGTATGCAAAGCGCTGTAACCGAAGAATTAAAAGCATTGGGAAGAATTCACTCAGCCAACGATGCAAGGCTTACAGTAAGCAGAGCAAAAAGATCAGGTATTAATAACATATCTCTTGATTTAATGCTCGGTATTCCCCATCAAACATTTGACAGCCTTAAAAAATCAATTGAATTTTGCAGTGAATGCGGAGTTACGCACATTTCATCATATATATTAAAAATAGAGAAAAACACTAAATTTTATTCACTAAAAGACAGGCTTCCTTTACCTGATGATGATCAACAGGCTGAACTTTATTTATATGCTGTTAATTTGCTTGAAGCTCTCGGTTACAAGCAGTACGAAATCTCAAATTTTGCAAAAGACGGATTTAAGAGCAGACACAATATCAATTATTGGAATTGCGGTGAATACATCGGAATAGGTCCCTCTGCACATTCATTTTTTATGGGTAAAAGATTTTACTATAGTAATAGTATTACCGATTTTGAAAATGACATAACAGTATTTGACTGCGACGGAGGAAATGAAGAAGAATTTATTATGCTGTCCTTAAGGCTGAAAAGGGGTCTTGTGTTTAATGAATATAAAAGAAGATTTGGTAAATATATATCTAAGTATTTTTTGGCTAAAGTAAAAAAATACTGTGAGTTGGGATATATGGAAGCTGATGATAAAAGCGTACATTTCACGCCTAAGGGCTTTCTTGTTTCAAATACAATATTAAGCGAGCTGATTTAAAAACAGCAGTTGAGAACTTATTACGCTCAACTGCTGTTTATATTTTATTAAATTAGCAAATAAGTTTAAGAAAAATACAGTTTAAAGGACAATATAATAAACGGAACAATTATTAAAATGTTCAGAATAAGAAGTCCATGGTCGTATTTTGCAAACACTCCGCTTTCAATTAAATCAATTTTCTTATTAAAACGAGGATAATTGAGTACCAAAATCAGAATTGCCGCAACAACATACACTGCCGCAAATGCAAGACTCAGATAAGTCATAGCTGAATCCTCATATTTAAGCATATAGCTTGGCAAGTTAGGATACGCAAGTTCAGGACTTACACCTCCGTTGAATAGAGTTTCAAACAAGGAGTGTTTAATAAATCTTGGAGCCAAAAAATATTTACTGTTTACGGTGAGCATTGCCAAGAAAGAAAATTGGTAAGTTGCAAGCAAGGCGAGATTTAAGCGGAATTTTTTAAAATTCATTGCAAATAATATTGCCGCAAAAGGCATAATTACCAGACTTCGGTAATATTCAGTATATGACAGACAGCACTGAATAAAGTATACTGCTGTTGGAATATAAATAAGAAATTTTGATCTTTCCTCATCATCTTTAGCCTTTACTACATAAGCAATAAAGCATATTATTAACAATCCGATAATATATAAGGATGCCGAACCCTTTGAAACATCAATACCGGGTGAAAATAAATGTTTGATAACAGATGTTGTAGGTCCGCTCTCTAAAGATTCCTTATACATTGGCATTGCAGAAAAAATAATTCTGTTTCCAACATACAGTGAAGCAGCACCGACAATTTTTGCAAATATTCTGAAAATATTTTTATCTGTAAACAGAACAAGAGGAATATATGCAAAAAGGAAAAACGGTTTAATTGATATAGAAAGAGCGGCATATATAATAAACCATGCTGTCTTTTTATTAATAAGTGCATTAACCGACAACAGGCTTAAAAATACAAAAAATATATCGTTCTGTCCGGCAAAACCTACCCCTGCTACACATGATGCATTTGAAAATGTAAGAATAGCTGTCCATACTGAGCAATCTTTATTATCAGTAAGCTTTTTTGCAATTCTGTAGGCAACATATGACATTGCAGCCAAGCAAAGTATTAAACCGAGCTTTGACCAACTCAGGAGTATATAATTTCCTGTAATCTCCTTAGCGAAAAAGCGCTGAGCAATCCAGATGGGAATGTTCCATATTGAAAGCGGAAGAATACTGATTATATCGCTTCCCATTAATTCATGAGGTGCGCCGTGTATATTTTGAGAAGTGTATAAGTAAAAATCGAACGGACGTCCTTCCCAGATAACATCCCAAAGATTTGTGCTCCATATAGTAAGACTTCTTGTATCTACGAAAACAAAAGAAAATAAAACAACAAGGAAAATAATTGCAGCAAGTATCCATTCGGGCAGGTAAACTTTTGAAGAGTGATATTTTATTAAAAAACCTTCTTTACTAAGCAACATATGCACCTCCTATTGAAACGACTGCAATCCCAATTAAAATTAATCCCATACCTATAATTTGCCTTTTTTTAAGTTTTTCCTTTAAGAACAGATAACTAAGCACTGCAACAAAAATATATCCCGCAGACTCCAATACCGGGCCGAGTGACAGCGGAACATTCTTATATGCAAAAACGGTTATCAGCGTTGAAAGAAAAAACATACCGTAAGCTATTATAACACGCGGATTAAAATACTCTTTCAGTACGCTTGAATAGCTTTTATTTGCGCTCTTTTTTAATAAAACCTGAGAAATAGATGATATTAAAACCGAACATATAAAAATTATCATAAATATTCCGCTTTTATCCATCTTCTCGTACCACCAAATAAACTCCAATAACTATAATAACTGAACCTAAAATAATAGGCCACGTTATTTTTTCCTGAAAAAACAATGAACCTGCAAGCATACCCCATATAATTACCACGGATTTGTTTGCATATGCGACCGTAAGCGGCATTTTTTTAAGTATTTGCTGCCAAAGGACGGCAAAAATCATCAGGCATAAAACAACACATCCGTAAAGTAATATAAACGGTAATGATAAGAATTCTTGAGAAGCTGCAAGCTTTGAACAAATGCTGCTGCCTGAATATAAAAGCAGTATTATATGCAGGAATATTATATCTTTTACTGCAATTTTATTTGAAGAATTAAGCATTGCTGTCCTCCGAGTTTTTTTCTATGTTAACTGACTGACGGATAACATATTGAGGAGCTTTGTTAAGACTTATATAAATTCTGCCAACATATTCTCCGATAAGACCCAACATAAGCATAATTATACCGCCTACAAAAAGGAAAACAGCCATCATAGAACTGTAACCCAATGGTGCCAGCGGATTAATAAACTTATTAATTATAATGTATATTCCGTATAAAAAACCAACTCCTGCGCATAAAACACCCAAAAGGGTCGCTATTCTAAGAGGTCGCACAGAAAAAGCCGTGAAGCCGTTTACCCAAAGAGAAAATAACTTTTTAAAGTTGTAACCCGAAGAACCGGATTCTCTCTCTCTGTGGTCAACCTCTACATTTGCAATATTTTTGGTTGCTCTCAGCAAAAGACCAGACATATAGGGATAGGGTTTATCATATCTCATAACTTCATCGGCAATGTATCGCTTGCAGGCAAAAAAACTCATAATTTGTAAATTTTTTGGCTTATTAAGCAATGAACGTGCCATGCGATCATTTATCTTGCTGCCTAAGTTTCTGAAGAAAGAATGCTTTTTATGAGAATAGCTCGCAAAAACAACATCACAGTCATCATCAAGTCGGTTAATAAGTCTGAACATCTGATTAGCCGGTGACTGTCCGTCATCGTCAAGACAAATGATTATATCACCGGTTACGTGATTAAATCCTGCCATTAAAGCAGCATGCTGACCAAAATTACGTGCAAGGTCAATTCCTTTAATTTTATTGTCTTCTTTGGCGAGTTTACATATTACCGAATAAACTTTGTCGGGAGAATGGTCATTTACTAAAATGATTTCATAGTCATATTCTGCACCTTCATTTCGAAGGGTGGTTTTTATTTCATCTACAACATTTGCTATAGTATTTTCAGAACCATAGCAGGGAATAATAAACGACAGCTTTTTTTTCATCATTTCTACTCCCCATTCTCACAATACACTTAAAAAATTAAAAGTATATGAAGAGGATGGGTATTCCTCCTCTTCTTTTATTTGTTTTCCATATATTCTGCTTTCAGAACTGACATAAAAATCATATCTTCCTTTATTCCGTCAATAATAACGTCCTCACGAAATAAGCCCTCCTGAATAAATCCGGCTTTTTTGTATGCCTTTACAGCACCGATATTTCGTGCAAAAACTCTTAAAAATATGCGGTTAAGATTTAATTTCTCAAATCCGTACTGAAGTGTCAGCATAGTTGCCTTTGAACCGATCCCCTGTCCTCTGGCGTCAGCTTCTCCAATAAAAATACCGAACTCAGCTTTTTGGTTTTCACAGTCAATATCTCTTAAATATACGGAGCCTACATCACGGCCGAGCTTTTCGGAATGAATCATAAATTGTGCAACTTCTCCGGTCTGAACACGGTTTTTGAACCAATTAAGATGAGCTTCACTTGTAAAAGGCGTGCGATAAATAAAATTATTCTGTACATCCGGAGTATTTCTCCAGAAAACAATTTTCTCTGTATCCTCTACTGTGATAGGGCGAATTGAAACGTCAAAATCACTCATATGTCGGACCTCCTGATTCATCTTATCTGTCTTTATAGAATGTATGAATTTGTTCAATAATATAGTCAACTTCTTCTGTTTTTAAACCATAGTACATTGGAAGTCTGAGCAAGCGTTCACTTTCTTTTGTAGTGTAACGGTCTTCTCCTGCAAAACGTCCGAATTTCTTTCCGGCAGGTGAAGAATGTAACGGAATATAATGAAATACCGTAAGAATATCTTTTTCCTTCATAAACGAAATCAATTCTGTACGCTCATCGATATCTTTGCATTTTATATAATACATATGCGCATTATGTGTGCATTCCTCAGGAATGTAAGGCAAATCAATGAGCGACTTTTCAGCTAAATCAGAAAGGCCGTCATTGTATTGATTCCATATTTTTAATCTGGCGTTATTGATTTCATCAGCTTTTTCAAGCTGTGCATATAAATAAGCAGCGTTCATATCGCTCGGCAAATACGAAGAACCCAAATCAACCCATGTATATTTGTCTATCTGTCCCCTCAAAAAACGGCTTCTGTTTGTACCTTTTTCACGGATTATTTCAGCACGCTCTGCTGATTGCGGTGATTTAATAAGTATTGCACCGCCCTCTCCCATGCTGTAATTCTTCGTTTCATGAAATGAATAGCAGCCATAATCTCCTATAGAGCCAAGCTGCCTGCCTTTATATGACGCCATAACTCCCTGAGCAGCATCTTCTACAACAACAAGATTATATCTGCGTGCTATATCGCAAATAGTATCCATTTCACATGCAACGCCTGCATAATGAACTGGAACAATCGCTTTTGTTTTTGGAGTAATAGCCTGTTCAATTAATTTTTCATCTATATTCATTGTATCAGGTCTGATATCAACAAATACAATAGTTGCGCCTCTGAGGACAAAAGCGTCAGCAGTTGATACAAATGTATATGACGGCATAATTACTTCATCGCCGGGTTTTATATCAGCAAGTAATGCAGCAAGCTCTAAAGCGTGTGTGCATGATGTGGTAAGTAAAACTTTGGGAGAATTTGTTTTTTCTTCAAGCAAGAGATGACATTTTTTTGTATATTCACCGTCGCCGCATATTTTATGATTTTGAATGGATTTACGTATGTAATCCAACTCCGAACCAATGAACGGAGGAACATTAAAAGGAATCATAATTAGCCTCTTTTCGTTATATTTTTAGTGTGCTACAGCCATTATAAGACCATTTACTACAATTTATTATTATACATTTATTTCCTATTATTGTCAACCCGCGAAAGATAACAAAATTATAACTATGAATAACAATAAAATTTTCCTTTTATTATTTCCTAGTTAAAAATAAAATCCGCAAGGGACTAAATCGAACCCCATTCATTGGTTGCGTATACAATTTGCGATAGACCAGTTTTAAACATTGTGACAAGACGTAGAAATAAACTAAACTAAATGGCTTGACATCTGCTCAACACAGACACCAAGCCAATTTAGATGCTTAATATTTAATTTGAAAAATTATTAGCTAAAAATTTGTATATCTCTTTTAAGTTTAAGGCACTTCAATGATAGGAATAACTTATTTAGTAAATTATTTTACCATACTTGCAACTTCAGCAGCAAAATCATCCTGACGCTTTTCAATTCCTTCGCCCTTTTCAAAACGAACGAATTTTTTAATCTCGATTGAACCGCCGAGAGCCTTTGCAGTATTCTGAGTATATTGCTTAATTGTCTGCTTATTGTCCTTAACAAATTCCTGGTCAACAAGGCAGTTTTCCTTAAAGAATTTACCGATTTTGCCCATTACAATCTTGTCTGCAATGGCTTCGGGCTTACCCTCGTTAATAACCTGCTGGCGCATAACCTCTTTTTCATGCTCAATTACATCAGCAGGAACATCGCTTTCTGTAAGGTACGGTGTGTTGAGAGCTGCAATCTGCATTGCAACGTCTTTACCGTAAGCTGTGAACTCAGGTTTTGAAGCAAGGTCTGTATCGAAGTTTACAAGAACGCCGATTTTACCGCCTGCATGAACATATGCTACGCAAGCACCTTCAAGACGCTCAAAACGGCGAATCTGAATGTTCTCACCTATTGTAAGAACCTTTTCCTGTAAAAGCTCAGCAACTGTCTGAGTTGTGCCCACTGCCTGCAAAGCAAGAAGTGCCTCAACATCAGCAGGATTATTCTGCATAACAGTATTTGCACAAGCCTTTACAAAATCCATAAATGAATCGTTCTTAGCAACAAAGTCTGTTTCTGCATTAACTTCAATTACAACACCTACTGAAAGGTCATCGCTGGTGCATGCATAAGCAACACCCTCAGCGGCAATTCTGCCGGCCTTTTTAGCTTGCTTAGCAAGACCCTGTTCACGTAAAAAGTCAATAGCTTTATCCATATCGCCGTCAGCATTTGTGAGTGCTTTTTTGCAATCCATCATACCGCAGCCTGTTTTTTCTCTGAGTGCCTTTACATCCTGAGCTGTAAATGCTGCCATTATTAATTCATCCTTTCAAAAGTAAATAGTAATTCAAATTATTCTTCGGTTTCTTCGTCTGCTGTTTCTTCTTCAACGGCAGCTGCGCCCATCTGACCTTCTCTTCCCTCAATTACAGCGTTAGCTATTGCGCCGGCAATAAGCTTTACAGCACGGATAGCGTCATCGTTACCCGGGATAACATAGTCAATTTCATCAGGGTCACAGTTTGTATCTACAATTGCAACAATCGGAATATTGAGCTTCTTAGCTTCCGAAACTGCAATTCTTTCTTTTCTTGGGTCAACAATGAAGAGTGCGCCGGGCATCTCTGTCATATCCTTGATACCGCCCATGAATTTTTCGAGCTTTTCAATTTCAAGGTTGAGTTTGATAACTTCTTTCTTTGGAAGAAGGTCAAATGTTCCGTCCTCCTGCATTGTGCGGAGCTGCTTTAAGCGAGCAACTCTTCTGCGAATTGTAGAGAAGTTTGTGAGCATACCGCCCAACCATCTTGCGTTTACATAATAAGCGCCTGCACGTTCAGCTTCTTCTTTTACAGAATCCTGAGCCTGCTTTTTTGTACCTACGAAAAGTACGTTTTTACCCTCTGCTGCGATTTCACGAACGAAATTGTAAGCTTCTTCGAGCTTTTTTACGCTCTTCTGAAGGTCAATGATGTAAATTCCGTTACGTTCTGTGAAAATGTACTCCGCCATCTTAGGGTTCCATCTTCTTGTCTGGTGACCGAAATGTACTCCGGCCTCCAAAAGTTGTTTCATTGAAACTACTGCCATTATAAAATCCTCCTTAGGTTAAAACCTCCGCTGTGCCCTTGATTTATCGGCGCAAAATGCAATATGCCACCCTGCCGACAAGCATCAGCGTGCGAAATGCTTATATATTATACCATAAAAATGGAAAAAATCAAGTGCTTTTTACATAAACACTTGATTTTTTCTGAAAAATTATTTATAAAATTATCACTCGTCAGTAATAAATATAAATTACCATAAGTCAAAAAATCTCACATTTCCGTATCCCACAATAAAATTCTGGGTTTCATGCCAGCCGCTTTTTCCTGTATAGAAACACAATATTCTGTGCTGCACGGCTGAGCCGTTCTGGTCAAATATGTAAGAAACGGCATCTTTTACTGACTGATTCGGAGTCTTATTCGTAGGTGCATAATACTTATACTCTGAAATAATCGTGTCAATTGATGTAGTGCCTGAACGATTCATGGAATCACGAATCGCCTGTGCAACAAGTGCACAACCTGTGTAACCTAATGAACCTGCTTCCCCCATTACAAGTCTTTCAAGCTTAGCTCTGTCATAAGATGAAAGTGTTACAGGCTTTGGACTGTATGAAGGATCGGGATTGCTGATATCAACAAGAAAACCTTCCGAACTGTATGTGCTGTCATCATTGCTCACAGTATAAGAGTCATCAACATATTCGTCATAATCATCCGATATTTCAATTGATTCTGTTTCAGTTTCGGAAACTTCACTCACAACTTTTTCAGTTTTTACAGGCTTAGTTTCTTCAACTTTTTCTTTTTCAGCCTCAGTTGTCTTTACAGCTTCTGTTGCTTTAGTTGTTTCTGCCACGGTTGTAGGCTCTTGAGTTAGCGGAACAGTTGTTTCTGTAACACAGTTATCTTTGATTATTACCGAAAACGCATCGATATCTCCTATTGAAAAAGAAGCAGCCTTGCTGTCCTCAAACGCATCAACATTAGGAGCAAGAGTGGTAGTCGGCAGAATAAGTGCAGCCGCCAGAGAAATTGCTATTATCAAGGACATTGCCTTGAACTTTTTATGAGGTTTCTTTTTAGTTGTCTTAGTCTTATCAGACTTGAGACTTAAATTGCTTTCACTTCCGTAATGTTTATACTTTGTCGCTCTCAAAAATTTGTCCTCCCTTTGATTTCTGCACATTAACTTGACACGGTAGATATTTGCATAATCAAATTTTATAATGTGCAACGTCTTTAGTCGTTAAAATTTTATCAAACACACAACATCAACTGTATTTAAACATAAAATTTTTTAAATTGCAAGTCAACGCCCCTGTTTTTACATGTAATATTTGTAATATTTTTGTAATATTTATTTTTTTAATTTTTTAAAGAAATTATTCTTTGTGTATTTTGCATATATTTTAAATTATTTCTTCGTGTATTTTGCCGTTAGGTTAGAAAGTGAAGTTTTTTTAATTTTTTTTGCGAAAACCCCTTTTTTTCTGCCTTTTCGTGGGTTTCGGAGTAGCGCACGAAATAATGATTGTATCCTCGCCGATCAGGTCAATTTTCCCCCATGGAATAATATAATCCTCGCATTTACCGAATAATCCTAAGAAGCCCGTCCTGCCAAATATTACAATAGATACAATACACGCAGTTTTTGTATCCACAATAACATCATCAACAAAACCGATGCGCGCACCGTCGCATACGCTTATTACTTCTTTATGTCTTAAATCAGTCAATCGACAATTCATAATCTGCCCCCTGTCTTGTCAATACTATATATATGTATAATGTTATTTCTTATATACATTGACTTTTGAATTTTGATTTGATAAAATAACTTTGTTATCATATAAAATTATGATTATGGGAGATGTGAATATGGATTATGTTTTTATGACTGATGCCTCCTGCGATTTAACAGAAAAACAAGTAAATGAAATCGGCGTTGAAGTTTTGCCTATGGAATTTCATATGGATGACAAGTCTTATCTTCACTACACAGACGCAAGAATGATGAGTCTTGAGGAATTTTACGGAAAATTGAAAAAGGGAGTTTATTCAAAAACCACACAGATAAACTATAGCAGCTTTACCACATATTTTGAGAATTATCTTAAAGCAGGAAAAGATATAATTTACACAGGTATTTCAACAGGTCTTAGCGGAACTTTCAACACTTGTATGATGGCAGTAAAAGATCTTAAAGAAAAGTATCCCGAAAGAAAAATAATTGCAATCGACTCATTATGTGATTCGGCAGGACTTGGTTTTCTTGTATATCTTGCAGGAAAAAAGTACGCTGAAGGTATATCTATTGAAGAACTTGCAGAATATATTGAAGATATAAGATTAAAAGTATGCCACTGGTTTGTGGTTGAGGATCTTGACCAGCTTAAAAGAGGCGGCAGAATTTCTACTGTTACGGCTACTTTCGGAAAAGCTCTTCAGATTAAACCTCTTATCAGCGTTGATGACTGCGGACATCTTATTAATGTTGGAAAAATAAGAGGAAAAAGCAACATAATCAGCACACTGGTCAAGCATCTTGAACGCGACGCTGATGATTTAAAGAACAGTCTTGTCTTTATTGCCCATGCTGATAATAAAGAGGGCGCTCTTCAACTTCAAAAAGCTGTAAAGGGTATGTGTAAAGAAACTCAGATTTGTGACATCGGTCCTGTAATAGGTACTCATGTTGGTTCCGGAATGCTTGCAATACTGTTTTTGGGTAAGCGCAATCTTAAATTCTAACAAAATAATATATATATGTATTCGTACAGCCGGCTCATTTG
Organism: uncultured Clostridia bacterium; assembly: GCA_947593615.1. Lineage (GTDB taxonomy): Bacteria > Bacillota > Clostridia > Oscillospirales > Acutalibacteraceae > Ruminococcoides. The sequence goes on along the minus strand of CANQDR010000007.1, from coordinate 21,017 downwards.
AGCCGGCTTTTATTATTCTAATTTTTGGAATAATAGAACAGGCACATAATGCTTACTCCCACGAAAGCACCTATAAACATTCCTATTATAAATCCCGGTAACATTTTAATTTACCTCCTGTACATATTTTGACATTAATTATTTATTCGTTATGCAATAATTTAATAGGGGCGAAAATAATGAAAACCATATATATTGACGTTCTTATTACCGTAAACATTTTCATTGATTTTTTTCTGATTCTTTGTACCAAAAAATGCCTTCACATCAAAGTATCACTCAAAAGAATGATAATCGGCAGCGTAATCGGAGGACTGTCAAGCCTCATAGCTCTTCTCCCCTCTTTTATTTTCGGACTTAATATTTTGGCTGATATTGCAGTTGCAGCTGTAATAATATTTGTATCATTCGGAAAATGCAATTTAAAAAACTACATAAAAAGAGTTGCAGTATATTTTTCTTTTTCCTTTTCATTTTGCGGCATAATGATATTTATTTACACAGCATTCAAACCACAGGGAATGGAAATCTACAATGATATTGTTTATTTTAATATTTCCCCTGTTGTTCTTATTATTCTTACTCTTGCCTGTTATTATATTCTCAAACTTATAAAAAGACTGACGAAAGGTGTCAACGGAGGAGGTACCTGTAATGTTGAAATTTACATACTTAATAAGATATTAACGTTTTGCGCAAAGATTGACACGGGTTGTAACGTAAAAGAGCCGTTTTCAGGAGATTATGTAATAATCGCGGAATCCGAGCTGCTCGAGAACTTTAAACCCGAGGAAAGCAAAACAAGACTCATTCCCTTTGAAAGTCTTGGCGGAAGCGGAATTTTAACAGGATTTAAACCTGAAAAAATTAAAATAGACGGAAACCGAATAGAAAATGACGTTTATATCGGTATATGCAGAGATGTAATTAAAGGTGACGTAAAAGCCTTAGTTCCATATGAAATCGTAAAAGATATAAAATGATTGTGAGGTATAAAAATGTTAATACATAGTATTATTAAAAAAATAAAAATGCTTTTTCTTTCGGAAAATGAGGTGTTTTACATCAACGGAAGCGAGACACTCCCCCCTCCGCTGAGTAAAGAAGAAGAAAACATAATAATGAAAAAAATTATGGATGGCGACAACAATGCCAGAGAACCGCTTATTGTACATAATCTTAGACTTGTAGTTTATATTGCCAAAAAATTTGAATCTCCAAGTGCAGGTGCGGAGGATTTAATATCAATCGGGACCATAGGTCTTATAAAGGCTGTGAATACCTTTTCTCCCGAGAAAAACATAAAGCTTGCTACATACGCTTCAAGATGCATTGAAAATGAAATCTTAATGTTCCTGAGAAAATCGTCTCAGTTAAAAAACGAGGTTTCAATTGATGAACCTCTTAATACCGACTGGGACGGCAATGAGCTTCTGCTATGCGATATTCTGGGAAGCGACCCCGATACAGTAAACAACAACATAGAAAACGAGCTTGAAAAAAAGCTCGTTTTAAATGCAGTTTCAAAGCTTAATGACAGGGAATGTCTTATTATGGAGCTGAGGTTCGGATTAAACGGAAAAAAAGAGCATACGCAAAAGCAGGTTGCTGACAGGCTTGGAATTTCACAGTCATACATATCAAGACTTGAAAAGAAAATAATAAAGCATTTAAAACACGAACTTGAAAAAGCAGTTTAAAGTTTAATATTTTAGTTTAAAAGGGTGAGGTCTGCCCCACCCTTTTTACTGTGTGACGTTTTTTACATTAAAGTGTCTGAAGGATTACTTTCTCCTGAATTATCTCCGTTGGAACTGTTTTCATCAGTACCGCTGCCGCTGTTGGCATTAGATGAATTGTCTTTTTCTGTTCCTTCATTTCCTATAACTCCGTCACCATCACTTACAGTTCCATTAGACATTCCGCCGTCAGCACTTTCTGCACCGCTCATTGCATCAGATGCTGCACCTTCAGCACCGCTTACTGCATCAGAGGCTGCGTTTCCTGCACCGCTGACTACGTCTGAAGCCGCATTTGATGCGCCTGACATTGCACTGTCAGCAGCTTTATCCATTCCGCATCCGGCAATTACCAAAAGCATTATAACTGCTGCTACGGCAATACATAAGATTTTTTTCATATGAATTACATCCTTTATAATCAAAAATGGTGCCGTTAATAACGACACCATTATTATTTACAATTTATTTTCTTTTATTTATCTTTTTTAACAACAACGTGCGGATAAGGAATTGTAATTCCGTTTTTATCAAACAACAGCTTAACATTTTCCTGCATATAATAGTAAACATCGTAATAATCATCAGGTTCAGCCCAGATAAAAACTAAAATTTCAATTCCGCTTTCAAGATGTTCTCCGACGCAGACTGACGGTCCGGGATCTTTTAAAATCATTTGATTCTGCGATATAAGATTGTATAAAAGTCCCTTAACCTTTGATATGTCATCATTATAGCTGATAGTATATTTTAAATCAACTCTGCGCTTGTCAACCATTGTACAATTTACAACATTGTTTTTAGTAAGTCTTGAATTCGGAATCGTTACAAGTTTATTGTCCAGAGTATGTATGGTTGTAAAAAAAATTTTAATACTTTCAACGCTTCCTGTAATACCTTCAAATTCAAGCACATCTCCCGCCACAAACGGTTTGCTTAGCAAAATAGTCAGTCCGCTTGCTACATTGCTCAGACTGTCCTGCAAAGCGAGTCCTGCTGTAAGCGCTGCTGCACCGACTGCCGTAATAAGAGAAGCCACATTTACGCCAATAGTTGCAAGAGCTGTTATGGCTACTACAAGGTAGAGCACTACCTTAACCAAAGATATAATAAATGTTACGGCTGTATGTTCCATATTGGTTTTTATTAGAACTTTCTTAAAAAGTTTAATTATAATTTTTACTAATATATACCCTATAACAAGGACAGCTGCAAGCATTAATACATTAGGCATACATTTTAACAAAAACTCATTTATTTTATCCATAATATGCTAATCCTCATCTGATATTATACGTTCGGAAATTATTTCTCCGTTTTCCCATTTTGTTATAACAACACTGCCGTTTTCATCAAAGGAAATACTTTTACCGTTTCTGACCCCGTTTATGTACGAGCAAACATCAATAAAATTTCCGTCACTGTCAAAACGCGCACCAACACCTTCGGGTGCATTATCATTCCATTTTCCTGCATGCATAGTTCCGTCGCTCAAACGATAACCTACTCCGCTTCCGCATCTGCTGTTATTCTCCCAATTGCCGACATAATTTATAACGCCTTCTTTATAGTAACATACCCCAAAGCCGTTTCGCTTATCGTTTTTATAATCTCCGTCATAAGATGTAAGTCCTTCGGGAGTTACCGTTCTTCCTCTGCCGGTTCTGCAATTATTTTCATCAACTTCTCCGTAATATGAATAACGCCCGGATTTTGTATGAATAACAATATTGCACGGGGAATTTTCACATTGCTCAAACTCCTGCTCATTGGAGTTTTCTGAAAAATCGCCAGAGTTATTATTCAAGCTATTGTTTTCAGGTGATAAGTCCTGACAGTCATCCTTGTTCGTCAAATTTCCGCTGTCGGTACTTTCATCGGAATTATCCTCTTCTGATATAAAGTCATCTGATGTCTGATTGATTATTTCACCAAACAAGTCTTTATTCGTTTTATGAGCCTCCGAAAGAATCCTTTCGATTTTATCATAGGCAGAATATGATTTTGAATTATCTGAATTGTCACTTTCAGATATTTTAGGCGTTGCATCCTCTTTAATATCGGTATCTTCTAAATAATCGGCTTTTGTTAGATCAATAGTATTGTTATTATTGCGTTTGCCTGAAAAACTGTCTAAATTAAATACAAAACCGGACTTATTTTCATCATCCTGTTCGTATTCGGTTAAATCTTCGGGTTTAAAACATACATCATACCAGAGCATACCTGCATTTGAGTAAATAATTGCAGTACACTTCTTGTCAGGCTTTTCTTGTGAAGGAAACAAATATGATATATCTCTTTTGCCGTCCGAATGTATTTTTTCAAAATGAAGAGAAACTATGCCGCAAATATTTTTTTGTGATACGACTGCAAGTAATTTATTCTCATAATTAGAGTCATAATATTCGGTGCGAATCCAAATATGCTCTTTATTAAAATACTGTCTTTTATATATTATGCCGTTTTCACTGTAGAAAATAACACAGTAAATACCTCCTGTAGCTTTTTTGACAGTCTGATACGGTCTATTATTTCTGGCGATTTTCCAAGATAAAGCATCATCTTTACTCATAAAATATGACAAACTATAATCTTTGTCATCAATGGAGACCTCCGTTTTATCCTGCTGTGTACTGTTGTTTGAGTTAAAATAATTTGCACGGACGCCTGCAAGAGCGTCGTTTTTAAAATCAAGCTTTTCAAAATCAGATATCAATACTGAAAATATGATAAGTCCTTCTGTTAAATTTCGTGAATCATTAAGCATAATTATAATTCCTTTCAGGAAATATATAGTTATAATTATATTAATAAATAATGGTATGTAAAAAATTTATTTTTAATGCTTAAAATTTAGATTTAATTATGTTTAAATCAAATAATAAAAATGAAGGGCGAACATTGTCCGCCCAAAATATAGCACAAAAATTAAGATTAAATAGAAATTGTCATTGCTATGTTATAAAGCTCTTTATCAAATACTCGTTTCATGTCAAGAGCTTCATTAATATCTAAATCAACAATTTTTCCGCCTTGCATTGCTACTACGCGGTTTCCGATATTCTGGTCAAGAAGCTGAACTGCTCTGTGACCCATTTCACTGGCTACAACTCTGTCTCGGAGTGTCGGAGAACCTCCGCGCTGAACATGGCCGAGTACCGTTGCTCTTGCTTCAATGCCAAGACGCTGTTCAATATATTTAGCAAGGTCCTGAACTCCGCCGACACCTTCTGCAACTACAATTACGAAATGCTTTTTGCCCGTTTTCTGAGTGTTGATAATTCTTGCTATTACATCACGTTCAATATTATATTCAATTTCAGGGACTAAAATTGCTGTTGCGCCTGTTGCAATACCTGTCTGCAATGCAATATCGCCGCAGCGTCTGCCCATTACCTCAACGATTGAACAGCGGTCATGTGACTGAGCCGTATCACGAATACGGTCAACCATCTGAAGTGCAGTATTCATAGCAGTATCAAAGCCTACGGTATATTCAGAGCAGGCTATATCATTATCGATTGTACCGGGAACGCCTATGCAGTTGATTCCTGCGCCCGTAAGGTCACGTGCGCCTCTGAATGAACCGTCGCCTCCGATTACAACCACACCGCTTATTCCAAGGCTTCTGCAATAATCAGCCGCCTTTTTTACGCCCGCAGGAGTATTGTACTCTTCACTTCTTGCTGTGTAGAGCATTGTACCTCCGTTACCGATAATATCAGACACGCTTCTGAGATTCATTTCCTGAACATCACCGTTTAATAATCCATTATATCCGCGATAAACGCCGTAAACTTTCATACCTTTATTTATTCCGGCACGAACTACTGCTCTGACAGCCGCATTCATTCCCGGTGCGTCACCGCCGCTTGTAAGTACCGCTATTGATTTTTGTGACATAATACTACCTCCATAGAATTATTATCATTAATATTTTATATTATAATACAATTGGTTTTTATTGACAAGTAAATTTTTTAATTTTATATAATAAACTACAAATAATTATAAATTCTTGACATTATTTTTCCTCTGCCTTATAATTATTTTGCAGATAAATTGTATATTTTTACACATATATTTTTTTAATATTTTGTAATACAATTCGGAGGACATTATGACAAAGCTATATCTTGCTATCCCCTGCTACAACGAAGAAGAAGTTTTAAGAGATTCAGCTGAAAAACTCTTAAACAAATATAACGATATGATGTATGAGAGTAAAATTACATCAGACAGTAAAATTGTATTTATTGACGACGGCTCCAAGGACAAGACCTGGAGCATTATAAAATCGCTTCATAATGAAAATCCCATTTTTCAGGGAATAAAACTCTCAAGAAACAGAGGTCATCAGAATGCACTGCTGTGCGGACTTATGACTTTAAAGGATAAAGCTGACGCCGTTATATCAATAGACGCCGATTTACAGGACGATATAAACACTTTTGACGAAATGGTTGCTAAATTCGAGGATGGCTGTGATGTAGTTTACGGCGTTCGCTCAAAAAGAGAAACTGATACTTTCTTTAAACGCTTTACTGCTGAAGCATTTTATAAAATACTTAATAAAATGGGAGCAAAAGTAATTTTCAACCACGCTGATTTCAGACTTATGAGCAGAAGAGCGCTTGAAGCATTTTCATTATATAAAGAAACAAATATATTTCTAAGAGGCATGGTGCCTCTCATAGGATATAAGTCTGATATTGTAACTTATGAGCGTTCCGAACGCCTTGCAGGAGAAAGTAAATATCCGCTGAAAAAAATGCTTGCTCTTGCATGGGAGGGAATTACCTCTCTGAGCATTCAGCCTATCAGAATGATTACATGGCTCGGCGCTATTGTATTTGCAATAAGCATTATAATGATTATTTATTCTCTTATAAGCTTTTTTATGGGTGTTGCCGTAAGCGGATGGGCAAGTCTTTTATGCTCGATCTGGGCTTTAGGAGGTTTACAATTACTGGCAATAGGAATAATCGGGGAATATGTTGGCAAAATATATTTGGAAGCTAAAAGGCGACCAAGATATATTGTTGAGGAATTCCTGGAGGATTATGACTAAAAACAAATTTCCTGAAATTTTGAACAGAATTTTTCATATTGTTTTTTTGGTTAGCTTCGGATTAATATTTTTATGTGTTATTCTGTTTGGCTATCATGATGATAAACAAAACTATTCGGTTAAAGAACAGCTGTTTGTAATACTTGGATTTGTAATACTGCTTGCTTTTTTTACTGCTGTTTATATTATTATTCAAAAATATAACGGAAAACCAAAAATTTTAGCAAAAGGAAATCTTACGGACAGAAATATTAAACTTATAATTTTTTCCGTAACAGGTATTATGTTTGCAATTCAGCTGCTTATCGGATATTTGCTTGAAATGAAGCCTGTTACGGATTTAAATTATCTTAACCAATGCTCGCTTGATTTTGCTCAAAACGGAAATTTTGATTTTATTCAGAAAAATTATCAAAACGGTGATGTTTATCTCATAAGATATCCAAATAACCTTGCAATCCTTTTTTTACTTTCGTTTTTTTACAGAACTGCATATCTGATTTTAGGGTATGTTCCTATGTATCTGCCTGTTTTAGTTAATGCTGCGGCAATAAATATTTCCGTGCTGCTTACGGTATTTACCGCAAGAAAAATATACGGAAACAAAAAAGCAATTATGGTACTGATTCTATCATTCCTTTTTGCACCGTATTACACCTACGTATCTTATTATTATACAGATTCAATTTCAATTCCTTTTTGTATTGCTGCAATTTATCTTTTTATCTGCGCTGTTAAATCAGACTCACGATATAAAAAATATATTCTGCTTGCAATAAGCGGTTCATTAATTTTTTTGGGCTATAAATTAAAAGGCAGTTTGGTTTTACTGCTTGCAGTTACTATTATTTTTCTTTATTTAAAATTTAAAATGAAGAAAACTGTTTGTCTGATTCTTGCGCTTGCCGCAGGTTTTGGAATTGTCGGCTCTATATATAACATAGAATTTGACAATTCAAAGATTATTACAAAAGAAGAATCAGACAAATGTCAGTATCCGTACACCCATTGGATTATGATGGGACTTAAAGGCTTGGGACACTACAATCAAAAAGACAGTCAATATACTGCGAGCTATCCTGATATAGAATCAAAACAGGAAGCTAATTTAAAAGAAATCAATAACAGAATAAAAACTTTTGGATTTATCGGACTTTCAAAACATATTGTTAAGAAGGCTGTTTGGACATGGGAGGACGGAACCTATTTTATATCTCATCACATTGAACAACCGATAAGAGAGAACTTTTTACATTCATTCGTTCTCGATAAAGGTGAAAATCACCTTATATTTTATATTTACAGCTGCGGTTTTCAACTTTTTCTTATGTTTATGATTTGTCTGTCGATACTCAGAGGATGTATAAAACCTGAAATTAATATACAGACTTTTTTAAAAGGTATCGTTTTTGCAGCATTCGTGTTCTTTATTATATGGGAAACACGGTCACGCTATTTATATAATTTCACACCTGTTTTCATTCTGCTGTCGATTGACGGGTTTGAATTTTTAACGGAAAGAATAAAATTTTTAAATAACATTTTAAAATCAAAAATATAGACGATTTATATGCCTGAAATTTTATAAATTTTAGGCATTTATTTTTTTATTTTTGTTGTAAAAAACAAGAAAATATGTTATTGTAGTAATATATATATTTTTTATAAGAAAGGAATTTTTGATGGATATTAAAAAATTGGAAAATCGTAATTCCGCTATGGATATAATAAGAATAGTTGCGGTATTTACGGTTCTGTCTGTTCACTTCTTTTTACACAACGGATTTTACAGCCAAACAGTACAGGGTACAGAAATGTATATTATGGTACTTATGCGCACGCTGTTCTCTGTTTGTGTACCGTTGTTTATGATTTTAACCGGCTATCTTATGAGTAAAAAAACTTTAAGCAGAAAATTTTACTCTGGAATAACCAAAACATTAATTATTTTTGTCCTGAGCACTTTAACCTGCATGATTTTAAAGGCTGTTCATGACAATGAGATTTTGACTTTTAAATCATTTATTATGGGTACGCTTGACTTTACCGGAGCAAACTACTCTTGGTATATTGAAATGTATATCGGCTTGTTTCTGTTAATTCCATTTTTGAACCTTGCCTATAATAATCTGAAAAACAAACGCCAGAAACAGGTGCTTGTAATAACAATGATTGCTATTACAATACTTCCCACCTTGTTCAATATATTTAATTTTGACACTCCGGGCTGGTGGGCTGACCCTAAATCCTCCGATACATTTGCTAAACTCATTCCAAGCTGGTGGATGGGATTTTATCCTATTACTTATTATTTTTCCGGCTGTTACATACGCGAGTATGGAATAAAACTAAAAACACGTTCTCTGCTTATTTTATTTATCGCCGCCATTGTGTTATTCGGTACGTTTAATTTCTACAGAAGCTACGGAACTAATTTTAAATCAGGCACATATGTTTTCTGGTACGGATTTGAGCCCTATGTGCTCTCGGTATTTTTATTCATACTTTTAAGCAGAATCAATACAACTAAAATCGGCAAAGGCTTTAAATTTGTATTATGGCAAGTTTCTGACCTTGCACTCGGAATATATCTTCTGTCATTTATTTTTGACTCGCTTGTATATCCGATTCTTAATCAAAAAATCCCTGTTATGACCGATAGACTTCCATTCTACTTTGTTACCGTTCCCATAGTATTTGTATGCTCTGCTATCGGTTCGGCAATTCTTAATTTTATTGCAAAATACATTCAGATATTCTTTAAAATGCTTGTGGATTTTATAAAAGAACAACGAGCAAGAGTGGATAAATATAAATGGCAGGATTATCTGTTTATAGCATTAATGGCAGGTGCTCTGATTTTTGCGTTCTGGAAATGCTCATTTGGTTTCGGAGGAAATGACGAACCATTTTATCTGACTATTCCCCAACGATTTAATATGGGTGATGCGCTGATAAGAGATGAATGGAATTTATCTCAACTTTCGGGATTTTTACTTATGCCGTTTGTCGGTCTTTATACAATGATAACCCAGTCAACGGAAGGAATTATTCTTGCAGCAAGAGTCGCTTATATTATTTTCCACGCTGTGGTTTCAATTATTATATATACGCGTTTCAGAAAATTCGGATATATTTCTGTTTTTGCCTGCGTTCTGTACTTTATCTTTACTCCGTTTGATATTATGGCTATGAGCTATAATACTATGGCGCTTGATTTACTTACGCTGACAGGCGCTGTTATGGGCACAATAAACTATAAAAAGAAACTGCCTCTAATATTATGCGGTGTAACTTTTGCCGCAGCCGTACTTTGCTGTCCGTATCTTGCAGCTGCTTATATATTGTACGGAATATGTATAATTGTTCATAGAGTTATTAAAAATAAAAATACAAATATAATATTTAAAAGTGAACTGTTTTCAGGCAGAACATTTCTGTTTTTCAGCATAGGCGTGTTTGCGCTTGCGGCTGTATTCCTCGCTTTTGCATTGACAAGAGTAAGCGTCGGTGAAATTTTTAAGAATCTGCCTTATCTTCTTACTGACCCTGACCACCCTCAAGTTGCTCTTGTTTCAAGAATTCAAATGTATTTTAATTCGATTTTAAATCATCACAGTCATTTTAAGTGGGCTTTATACAGCTATTTCGCAATGATAATCGTTATGATATTTGACAAAAACAGACAACTTCACCGTTCTGTATATCTTATTGTGACCACTGCAATTGTAATATTCTGTTATGTGCTGTTACTGCCTCAGCTGACAAGCGTTTATTACAATGCTATTATGTTCCCGCTGATTTTCATAGGAATAACCTCGTATATTCTGTGTGACAAAAAGCAAAAGGCATTGTTTGCGAGCTTGTTTGTTCTTGGTATTATATATTCATTTGCAACAGCATTCTCGTCAAACCAGTATTTCTATATTATTTCCGTGTCAATTACAGCAACAAATATGGCAGGATATGTTTTCCTTGCACAACTTATCAGAGAAATGAAAACATCACAGGATAATATAGAATATGCAGTTTGGGTAAAAAGAGCGAGCTTTGTGTTTGCTGCATTTATGATTTTCCTGCAAGGTGCATTTCAAATAACTGTTAAAGCAACTCACTGTTTCTGGGAATCAGGTGATACAAGTGCGCTGACAAGCCAGATAAACAGCGGACCTGCAAAAGGCATTTATACAAATGTAAACAATTTCAACACATATGAAACAATTAATAATGATTTGAAATATTATGATAACAAGGAAAAGGATAAAATACTTTTCCTTACAAGCAAAACATGGTGTTACCTTGCTGCCGATTTCCCCTATGGAACTATGTCTGCATGGATTCCGGGCGAAAAAACTTCAAGCATTGAAAGACTTAAGACCTACTATTCTGTTAATCCTGAAAATATTCCTAAATATATTTATATTCCAAAAGACTCCGAGTGGGATCTTACAAACATTTACAATGACGCCGCTTCTAACGGATATAATGTAATTGAAAATGATGTAAGCTATAAGCTTGAAAAAACAAACTGACTGTTTTGCCGCTAAATTTTCATAAGCTATACGTGCAATAAAAAACTTGTTTTTTTTACTTGTATATGGTATATTAGTAATGTTTAGGCAAAAAATAAAAATTATGTTTTATGGAGTAATAACTTATACCTAATTTTGATTTATCATTGGAGGTAATTTTATGGATATTATGAAGGAATATAATGAATGGTGTAAAAATGCTGTTGATGATAAGGATTTGATTTCAGAGCTTGAAAGCATAAAAAATGATGAGAATGAAATCCACGAGCGTTTTTATACTTCACTTAAGTTTGGAACAGCAGGACTAAGAGGAATCATCGGTGCAGGAACGAACAGAATGAATATTTATGTTGTTCGTCAGGCTACTCAGGGACTTGCGAACTATGTTTTATCAAAATACGGCAAGGGTGCTGTTGCTATTTCTCACGACAGCAGAATTAAAGCTGATTTATTTATGATTGAAGCAGCAAGAGTTCTGGCTGCAAACGGCATTAAGGTTTATATAACTAAAGAATTGCAGCCTACTCCCGTTCTTTCTTATCTTGTACGCTACTTTAAGTGTCAGGCCGGAATTATGGTAACTGCCAGTCATAACCCTGCCGCTTATAACGGTTATAAGGCTTACGGCGAAGACGGCTGTCAGATGACTGATATGGCTGCAACTGCTGTATATGATGAAATATGCAAGCTTAACATTTTTAAAGATGTAAAAATTGCCGATTTTGATTCTGCGGTTGAATCAGGTATGATTGAGTATGTTGACGAAAGCGTATATGACAGCTATCTTGAAAAAGTTATGGAGCAGCAGGAAAATCCCGGAATTTGCAAAGACGCAAATTTGAAGGTTGTTTATACTCCTTTAAACGGTACTGGAAACAAGCTTGTGAGAAAAGTTTTAAGTAAAATCGGTGTGAATGATGTTATTGTTGTTAAGGAACAGGAACTTCCCGACGGTAACTTTACAACATGCCCCTACCCTAACCCAGAAATAAAAGAAGCTCTTGAAAAAGGACTTGAACTCTGCGAAAAAGAACAGCCCGATTTACTGCTTGCTACAGACCCTGACGCTGACAGAGTCGGAATTACCGTAAAGGATTATGACGGAAGCTACAGACTTATATCAGGCAACGAAAACGGAGCTATGCTTACCAATTATATTTTGTCCTGCAAAAATTCAAACGGAACACTTCCTGAAAAGCCTGTTGTTGTTAAAACAATCGTAACCACAAAACTCGTTAATAAGCTTTGTGAAAAATACGGCTGCGAGCTTAAAAATGTACTGACAGGATTCAAATATATAGGAGAAGTTATTCTAAATCTCGAAAAAAATCATGAAGAAAACCGTTATCTTTTCGGATTTGAAGAAAGCTACGGCTACCTTTCAGGAACATATGTTAGAGATAAAGACGCTGTTGTTGCATCAATGCTGGTTTGCGAGATGGCTGCTTATTATAAAAAACAAGGAAAATCTCTTGCGGAAGTCATTGACGGACTTTATGAGGAATTCGGCTATTATTTGAATAAGACTTATTCTTTTGAGTTTGAAGGCGCTGCCGGTATGCAGAAAATGGCTGATATTATGTCGGGTGCAAGAGATAATATGCCGTCATCTGTAGGTGGATACAAGGTCATTAAAATAAGCGATTATCTTCTTAAAAAAGAAAATGATATTATCACAGGAGAAACAAGCGATATCGAGCTTCCTAAGTCAAATGTTATTTCATTAAATCTTGAAGGCGACAACGCTGTTATTATCCGTCCGAGCGGCACAGAACCAAAGATAAAGCTTTATATCACTGCGGTCGGAAAAGACAAAACCAACGCAGAAACTATTTGCGATAATCTTGTTAATTCTGCTAAAGAAATTCTTGGAATTAAATAATTTTATACTTTTATTACGATTAACATTTAACGCTCTTTGCTTAAAAAAGCAAAGAGCGTTTTTGTAAGCTGTATTTGATACACCAACTTTTATTTATATAGATTAATTTTTTCGGGTTTACCCCAACTATTGACATAGAGCCGAAAAAAGAGGTGACTGTTATTGCAGTCACCTCATATGCTAATGAAAATATTATTTAGATTAATAAGTTAAACTGAATTGTACTTTGGACTCATCCTCCGTATTAAAATATTTAGAAAAAATTAAGTGTACATTGGAATTAATCTCCGTTCTTAAGAATAAAAGTTTAACTCTTCATTGGTCTAACCACCATAAATAAATTTCCAACTATATATTAAATTATAATAGAAAAATCCATTTTACCGAAATACAATGAGCAAGAAATTAAAATTTTCTTATTGGGACAATTACAACCTTATTATTTTTATTGGTTATCAGGTTTCACTTGACATCATTATTTATTTCTGGAGGAAGGCTGTATAAGAAGAATTCGGAATACTATTACATGATCTAAAAATATGAATTATGTTTTATAACATTAAAATGATCAGTTATTCCGACACAAACAAGTTAGTTTTAACCTTTACCTAATGTATTCGGTATTACATATTAGGCGGCAAACTCCGAATATAATCTTTAATATGATTTAAAAAAGGTTTTCTTGTTTTCATATTTAAAACCTCCTTCTGTCCTTTTCTTTGTCTATATTATACTGTATATTTTTAACATTGTCAATACTTTTATTTAAAATATTTAATTTTTTATTTTTATAAAATGTATTGAAGTTAATTTATAAATATGGTAAAATTATAATGTTAGGTAAAAAACAGGACTTTCCATTATGTCGGGAAAGTCCTCTTTTTTAATAAAGATTAAAGTCAGTTTTCTTATCATCATCAGTAATTGCTCTAAGTACTCGGCATGGGTTACCGACGGCCACAACATTATCTGGAATATCTTTTGTTACAACGCTGCCTCCTCCTATTACGACATTGCTTCCGATGGTCACTCCCGGCATAACTTTAACTCCTCCGCCAATCCATACATTATCTCCCACCGTAATCGGATAAGCATATTCCAATCCTGCGTTTCTGCGTTCATGATCAATAGGATGTCCTGCCGTATAGAATCCGCAGTCAGGAGCAACAAAAACATTATCTCCGAATTTTACTTTTGCGCCGTCAAGAATTACAAGATTATGGTTTGCAAAAAAGTTTTCTCCAATTTCAATGTTATATCCGTAATCACACCAAAACGGCGACATAATACAGAAATCGTTCTTTGTTTTGCCCAATATCTTTTTTAGCAACTCCATTTGTCTGTCGGTTTCTGACGGAAGTAAGCTGTTAAATTTGTGGCACAAATCCTTGCAATTGGCGCGTTCTTGTAAAAGTTCTTTATCATTGTTCGCGTCATACATCTTGCACGAAAGCATTTTTTCTTTTTCTGTCATATTTCCACATCCAAAAAAATTTTATAGATACTTATTAGAATTTATATTACAGTTTTTAACTAATAAATCAGATATTTCTTTTCTTCCCTGCTCCCCAAAATCTAATGGTAACTCTTTCAGGTCATAAATAAGCAAATCGCTGACATTTCTTTTTAATTCAGCTAATATGCGTCCAGATTTGTCAAACAAAGCCGTAGGAGCAGTCTGAAAAGGATGAATTGTATTAACTGTTAAAGTATGGCAGATATTTTCAACAGCTCTTGTACGAATATGAGATTTTATCATTTCATATCTGTCAATATCGTCATTCTCGCAAACATCATAAAACAGAATAATGTTTAAATCAGTATTTTCTATGTATAATTCTCTGAAAAATTCAGGAAATCTGACCTCAAAACATATTCTGATCCCTATTTTTAATCCGTCAATCTCAAAAACTCCGCTGTTATTGCCTGCACAGAAATTTTCTCTGTCCCATCCCCACAAGGCTCTTTTATGATATACAGCAGTTTCTCTATTAGGAAGAAATGCAACAGCACTATTATAAAACTTGCTTCCATCTCTTGTAATTGTGCCTACTACAATATTAATATCATATTTATTTGACAAACTTTGCAATTCATCATAAGCCGATGACAAATAGCCAAAATCAACTTTTGATGGATTTTCCAAACTATATGGCGGATAACCGGTTAAAGCACATTCAGGGAAAACCAATAATTTAATATTTTCTGATGATGCGCGTATAATGGCATTTCTGATTGTTTCCATATTTTGTTTTATATCACTTGTTATCGAAAACTGACAAGCACCTATTTTCATTTGTTTCTCCGGTCAAAAGCACTATTTCATATATTTCTGAAATATCGCCATATAATGTTTTAAATTAGGAGCGAATATAATCGCTCCTAATTTATTTTATAAAATATGAAATTATAATAAGGTCGCTATGTACTTAAAATAATTGCTATATTTTCTTTTAGAATGAATCTATAATACTAGCTGCGTATTTTTGGATTAAAGTCACGTCTAAAATATTGACTACTTTATCCTTGTTAGTATCAGCAGCTTCCAATTGTTCATCATCCAATGAGCTTAGCTCAGCAATATATTTTTGCAGTAATGTTGCGTCTTTTACGGTTATTACTTCATCACCATCGACATCTCCCAAAGTTACATCAGTAATGTCAGGAAGTTCCACAGGTACATATTCACCGAGTGATACAAAATCAATAATATCTTTTGAATTTGCGTACGTTTGAGCATAAGTATTATCATATGCATAGAACGAGAAGTATTTACACTCTCTGAAAGCGTTTGTATCTATTGAAGTTACACTGCCCGGAACATAAATATAGTCAAGAGAAGTACACTGATAGAAAGCATGAACATTAATAGTAGTAACTCTTTCACCAAGATTTACTGTTTTTAAATTATTACATTTAAAAAACATTGAATCCGGTACTACAGATAAACCGTTACCAATATCAGCTTCTGTTATGTTTGAACAATTTGCAAATGCAGCATCCTCAATAGTTATTACTTTATCAGGAATTGTTATGGACGTTAAATGATTACATTTCTGAAAAGCACGGTTACCAATTTTTCTTAACTCGTCTGGGAATGTTATTTCCTTTAGCTTTGTTCTATTAAAAAACGCATATGAGTCAATATACTTCACACTTTCAGGAATTGTATAATTATCTTGTGCAAGGGCGGCTGTAATAAGATGGAAGCCGTTAATAGATAAAATTGCATTGTCTTCTGATTTATAATTTATATTTCCTTCTGCAACATCAAGTGCATTTAAATTGCCGCAGCCCCAAAAGGCGTAATTTTTAATTTCTGTAACTTTTTTTGGTAAAGTGTAGCTGTCCGCATTGTTTGGACAAATAAAAAGAATTCTTTCATTTTTACTTAATAGCGCACCATCTACGCTTGTTAAATATTGGTTTGATTCATCAACATTAAATCTTTCAAGAGAAGGACAATATAAAAACGGATTTCCTGTAATAGATTGTACTTTTTCTCCTATGTTTACATCAGTAAGATTTATGCAGTCACCAAATGCAGAATCAATTGTCGCTCCTGCAATCGTACACATTTCAGCATTAAAATTAACCGTTTTTAGATTTTCGCAGTCCGCAAAAGAATATTCAGTAATACTCTTAACATCTTCTCCAATATTTATAGTTGTAAGAGAATCACATCCGAGAAAATTTGAATCAGTTGTTGTATAACTGTTTTTTTTGCTATAATTACCATAATAATAATAAATGGTATAATGATGAGCCGATCTCATTTCAGTACAATCCAATGCATTGTAATTAACAGTTTCGAGTGACTTACAATCAACAAAAGTATAGTCATAAATTCTTTTTACATTTTTACCTATATTCAATATTTTAAAAGAATCACATCCTTCAAACATAGGCGAATAGTGCAAATAGACAGTATAATCTTCATCAGCTATTGTTACACGGTTTCTGCCTTTAGGAAAATTTTCTTTATCCCATGAAAAAAACCATTTAAATGTGCTTGTAATGGAGTTTTTACTGTTTATTGCATTGTAATTTACTGTTTCAATACCTTTACAGTCCTTAAAAGCCTGCATGCCAATACTTGTAATTTGCTCAGGTATTTCCAACGTTTTAACGCTTTCACACCCCAAAAAAGAATAGTTGCCTATTTCAGTAATTGTTTCAGGTAAATCTATTGATTTAAGAGAAATACAACCGCTAAAAGCATAATTAGGGACTTTTGAAATACCACTACCATAATAAACTTTTTCAAGGTTTGTACATTCAGCAAAAACGTAATCATCTAATTGCGTGACACTATCAGGAATGTAGACCGTTTTTATCTCTGAATTCTGATAGAATACTTTTTTCGGTATAACTTTAGTGCCGTCTTTTATTCTTACAATGCCGTCCTCAGCAGGGCTGCCTTTAAATTCATAAGCTGTTGTTCCGATATAAATTATACCGTCAGGCTGACAGTTATACCAAGCTGTGTTGCTGAATATGTTTTCCCCTAAATTTACTACGGTATCGGGAATAACAATTTCAAATAACTTTTCACTGTTTGCAAATGCGTTGTCGCCGATTGTGATTAATCCGTCAGAGAAAGACACTCTTTCCAAATTCGGAGAATTAGAAAAAGCACCGTTTTCTATTGTCGTAACCGAAGACGGAACTTTTATGCTTCTAACATATTCGTTCTCGTTAAAAGCATTTTCACCAATTGTAACTACTGTTCTTCCTCCAATAATTGACGGAATTTCAATATCGGCAGAAGTACCCTTGTAGGAAAGAATTGATGTAGTATTCGTATTTGTTAAAATAAATTCAAAATCATTTAAAACGAATGTTTCATCTTTTTGCGCAGCATTAACAGTAAGTAATGATGGTGATAAAACTGTTAACAATACAATTACTGAAAGAAACGCTGCTGCTGATTTGAGTATTTTTTTCATAATTTTATTCCTCCTTTAGCAATAAAAAGTACATATTGCACAATTCTATTTTATCACAGAAAAAATATAGTGTCAACTTAAAACACTGTACTCATGCGTATTATTGGTTTTATTTATACGTTATTTATTTTGTTACTTACATAACTGCTAAATTATATATTGAAAATATATATAAATCAATAAAATCAAAATATGGACAAATAACCCTTTTTATATGGGCAAATATTCTATAACAATCAATGCCTTAGAAAACAAAACTTTTAAATGATTATGAATTTATTTACTCTTTCTCTATTTTCTTTATCATTTAAAAAAACTTACCAAATACATTTTCACTTAAAGGATACCGCCAAGAGTAATCCTTTAAGTGAATTTATATTTTATATTTATATTTTTATACTTTAAAGATAGATTTCAAAACAGAGCCTATTTTTGGAGTTGTGCCGTAGAGCAAAACGCCTACACGATAAATCTTTGCTGAAAGTACGCCGACGCCGAAAACTGAGCCAATAAGAATTCCAACAGAAATTACTATTTCATACCAAGGCACTGTACTCATTGCTATACGGGTAAACATTGCCATTGGCGATGTAAACGGAACATACGAGCATACTATCATCAATATATTATTAACATCTCCGCTTGATAATGAGAAAATTACCACAATAAAAGCTATAATAAACAGCATCGTTATAGGCATAACAGATGTATTTATATCTTCGAGCTTGGATGTGGTAGAACCGACAGCGCCATACATGAAAGCATATATGAAGAAACCGAGCAAAAAGAACAGAAGCATATAAATCAGCAATTCAATCGGTATGTTGAATATGGAATTTATAATAGCATTATCGTCCCAATATATCTTATTGAGATTAAAGAACAGAAAAGCTGAACCGAAAATACAGAGAAGTTGAATAAATCCGGCAATACAAGATGCAATTACCTTTCCAAACATCATTGAGGTCGGTTTAGCACTTGTGATAAGCAACTCCATAGCTCTCGAACTCTTTTCGGTAGCAACATTGGTAGCCACCATCTGTCCATAAAGCAGGATAACCATATAGAGCGCAAAAATCATTATGTAGGTATAAAAGAAATTTTGCATCTGATTTTTGCCAAGACTTTCGGTTTCATGCGTTATCTGCATTGATAAAATTTGCTCTGCCTGTTCAGCTGAAATGCCATCCTGTATCATTGTATTCCTGCGATAAACATTACGCAAAACTTCATCTGCCCTTGATGTGTTTTCATCGTACATAGAAAGATTTTCAACGTAATATGTATATGTAGTCAAACTATCAAGAATAAAGGCACATTGAGCATTATCAGACGAAACCTGCTGTTTTATCTCTTCAATACTGCCATCTGCAATGCGGACGTCATATTCCTCAAATGCAGCAGAAAACGCTTCTTTAACATAATCGGCGTTCTCTTCAGGTTTTGTGCTGATCAACATTATTGAGCGGTCGTTACTTTGTTCCTGTTCATTACTGTCAAAAACAGTTGTAATACTCGGTAAAAACATTACAAAAGCAATAACTGCTACAAGAAATACAGTAACACCAACAAATACTTTATTTTTTAAATAATTTTTTAACTCAAACTTTAGTATTGTTATAAACTGTTTCATTTCTCTGTCCTCCTATTCATGACTTCCGGTATATTCAACAAATATATCATTCAAGGTTGGTTCAAATACCTTAATCTCATCAATGTCAAACTTAGAAATCAGCGACTGCATCATGCTATTTTTATCATCAGGAGATGAAAGCCTGACAAGAAGTTCATGGTCATTGATCACATCGCAGCTGCTTCCAAGTTCGTCAATAATCGGCGCTGTATTCTCAGAACGCACAACCAGTTTATCTCTTGTATAATTTCTCTTTATGGAGTGCAAATCACCTTGAAGTACAACTTTACCACCATTGATAATAGCAATACTGTCGCAAAATTCTTCGATATAGTTCATCTGATGACTCGAAAATAAAACGATTTTACCCTTTGCAATTTCTTCTTTTACCACATCCTTTAGAAGCATGGCATTAACAGGATCAAGTCCTGAAAAAGGTTCATCAAGTATGATAATTTCAGGGTTGTGTGCAAGAGCCGTAATCAATTGTATTTTCTGCTGATTACCCTTTGAAAGAGTATCAAGACGTTTATTGCGATATTCAGTCATACCAAGCCTTTTAAGCCAATAATCTATTGCTTTTACAGCCACGGTATTTTTCATTCCTTTAAGCTCTGCAAAATAGGTAAGCTGATCTATAATTTTCTTTTTCGGATATAAACCTCTTTCTTCAGGCAAATATCCTATACCAATTTTAGTATAATCAATAGGTTGACCGTCAATTATCACTTCTCCGCTGTTTGCAGGAAAAACATCCATAAGAATGCGAATAGTAGTAGTCTTTCCTGCTCCGTTTCTGCCAAGCAGGCCAAATGCTTTTCCGCCTTCTGCAACAAAAGAAATACCGTTTAATACCTGTTTCTCACCGAAACTTTTATGTATATCTTTGAGTTCGAGATACATAAACATTTCCTCCTATAATAAAAAAGTACGCAGCCGAAGCTACGCACCGAAAAACGCAGCCTGACTTCTGTTGCCACACATTCAGATCCAAAGCAAGAAATGACATAAAAACATATGTTTTTACCAATAGTATGCATGCCTTAAGACATATTAAAATATGCGGCGAGATTATTTTACCACATATCTTCAAAAAAGTAAACAGATTAGCAAAATCAGTAGATATATAGCAATGTAGGATTACAATAGATGTGTTACAAAAAAATGAGAGTGAACCGTGGAATTGAGGAAAACTGCAAGCAGTTTAC
>CANQDR010000006.1 GCA_947593615.1 uncultured Clostridia bacterium | reverse complement strand
TATGCAGTAGTAGTCGTAGTACTGTGGAATTGTGTGTAAACTGCTTGCAGTTTTCCTCAATTCCACGGTTCACTCTCGTTTTTTGTAACACATCTATTGTAATCCTACAGTTTCAGTAAATAAAACTAACAAATTTCATTGAACAATGTCAAAATATGTGATATACTGGAACATATAACAGTAAATGGAGATATAAATATGATAGAAATTACCGATATAACTATTTTAAATCAATTACTATATCTTTGTAAAACAAGAAATCAATGGGTAAATCATTTAATTAATCTTCAACGACAAAAAACAGAATATATGAATTTGATAAATAAAAAAATTTTTTGCTTCGGCCCTGTTTGGTGCTTTACTTGGAGAATAGCAGTTTTAATTATGATTGTAATTTTAGAAATATTTCATAGTTATAATATCAAAACCAATCCTGATGTTGGTTCACGGATGGCTTCATTTATGATTATATTTATATTATCTTTATCATTTATTGGAATGGCAATCTGGACAATATATAAAGCCTCAACGTCAATATCACATAAATATAAAGTGAAGCGCGCCAAATCAAGCATTATTGTTTTAAACAACAACATCAATGATATTTTAAATAAAATAAATCAAATATCGAAACAAATATCCGAATATAATTACTTACCTGAGGTTTATTGGTTTGCTGGTGATATGATTATTAATTACATACTAAATAGAAGAGCAGATAATCTTAAAGAAGCAATTAATTTATTTGAATATGAACGCCGTATGAATTTTCAATTTAATCGGCAAATGCAAGCGTTACAAAATATCAACAATCTAATCAGAAATAATAGAAAGTCTAATGCAGCAGGTAATGCTGTTATTGCTGGAGCTGCTATTGCAGCAGGATTTATATCTAAATTATAAAACAAGTGTCCCTCCAAGGGACACATGTTTTTTTATATCACAATATCCGTATCATGTAATTTTGCGTATTTTTCAATTAAATAGTCATCTGATCCTATTGAAAAATCAAGATCACATATTAAGTCATATTTAAGTTTTATTTTAAATAAATTTAATTCAGATGCACATTCTACAGAATCCACATAGAACGGAGAATCCGGTTCTTCAAATAAATAATAATTTCCCTGAATCATTCCACAATGGTCACAATGATTTGCAAAATAACTATCTCCTGTTGTTTTTGAAAAATCAAAATAAAATTTATATTTGTCATTTAAAAATCCAAGAAACCCCTCCGGCAATGATTTAATTATCGGTGAAATATGTACATCATTGTGAAAATATTCATATGGAAAGTCAAATTCATTCTGAGATTTACCCATTAACAAAAAATTTTTAACAGCAAAACACATTACATTTGTTAGCTTATGGCATTTAAAGCACTTTCTAACTCCCAATACAATGTAAAAATAATCACACAAAATAGTGGTATAACCTTCTCCTTTAACAATCCATTTTGAGAATTTAGGATAATCTGACTTATTTTTAATAAACCATTTTTTTAATTCAGGATTCCATTTTGCTCCTAATAATTTAGCTTCATCCTTATCGCAATAAGGGATATCTATAAGTAATGACATAGTATATCTCTCCTTTTCATTGTGATATTTATTCACTTAGTAATGCTTTTTTAAGTGTCCCTCGGAGGGACACTTGTCTTTTTTTATATCATATTTTCTGTTACGAAGCATATTATAAAATAATTAAAAATAAACTTTAAAAAACATATTGACAAAATTTAACTATTATTCTATAATAATATCGTAAAATTAAATAAGCCCCACAGCCCGTTTGTTGTTGGAGCAACAAACAGGCATGCGCCCCGAGTAAAATCCCTACTCAGAACTTGTGAAGCTTGATATGCGTTATATTTTAAACGCTTATTAATACTTTTGTCAAGACCTGTACCTATTTTGCCCGTGGTGCAGGTCTTATTTCTTTTACAAATACAATTTAATAGGATAAATGTATCTCATACAACCAGCCACTCAGGTAGAGCTTCGCATCATCCCTCATATTGCCAACGGGAAGCGAGCCAATACACACTGTTGATAGCACCTGATTGCTAAGAGCTTTATCCACTCTGCAAGAAATTATTAAGTGTGAAAATAATAATTTCTTGTTTGTAACTATATCTGCGGATTACCCCTATCGTCGGGATGATAATGGGGCGGAGAATGCTTGTTGCTTAGACAACAAGATTCCGTTGAATAGGGAAAGGTACAATAACACTACTTTATTATTTTCTTACCTCTCTTATAAGAGGGATAGTAAATGTTTAACCTATTATACGTATTATCAGTACTTTTACACTTAACCTTCTTAAATTTATGACCATACAACTGTTGCTCATAAATTTTAATTTGATTATCCACCATTGAATTATCTTTATTGTGTTCAGAGTAATACCGGCTCAATTTCTTAAGCCTTTTAATTTCGTTACGATAATACGATTGAAATTCGGGCCGTTTTTTAGACATAGTTGGTCCTCCAAAAAATTAATTTCCATCAGACAAACTCCCCGAATTCTTTGTTAAATCATTTATTAAATTGTATAATAAAATTACAGCCGAGCGATTTAAACAGCTTTTCGGCTGCTTAAATCACTTTACTGTAATATTGGCGCGCCGGAAGAGACTCGAACTCCCGACCTTCTGATTCGTAGTCAGACACTCTATCCAGCTGAGCTACCGGCGCATATGCGGTTTTACAACCGCAAGTAGTATAATATCATACTTCAAGTTAAATTGCAAGTATTTTTTAATCTTTTGCATCAAAAAACGCGAAAAAGGCTCTGTATGCCATATAAACATCTGTTTTAGACACAATTTCAAACGGAGCGTGCATTGAAAGTACGGGTACTCCCAAATCGACAACATCAACATTCATATTAGCTACATACTTTGCAATTGTTCCGCCGCCGCCCTGGTCAACCTTTCCAAGTTCGCCTACCTGCCATAAAATATCATTCTTTTCAAGCATTGTGCGGATTTTACCCATATATTCTGCCGAAGCGTCTGAGGTATCATACTTGCCGCCGTGTCCTGTATATTTTGAAATAATGACGCCGTTATTGATATATGAGCTGTTTTTAACTTCATAAGCAGAAGCGTATGTTGGGTCAAAAGCGGCGCTTACGTCGGCAGAAAGGCAGGTACTTTGCGAAAGCGCTCTGTAACCCTCGATTCCGTCCTGCTTAGCAAGATCATAGATGAAGAAACGCAGAAAATCGCTTTGCATACCGGTATTGCCGTCGCTTCCTATTTCCTCCTTATCTGCAAGATAGGTTATGCAGGTCTGTTCCGGAACATCAGCGTCAACAGCCGCCATAATTGCAGGATATGCGCAAACCTTGTCGTCGTGGCCGTATCCGCCTATCATACTTGAGTCAAAGCCTATATCCTTTGCCTTATATGACGGAATAAGGCAGAGCTCTGCCGAGAGAAAATCTCCTTCGCAAATTCCGTATTTTTTATTAAGAATGGACATTACGTTGAGCTTTACAAGGTCTTTTTCCTCATCCTTTGTATCATAAGGGCGTGAGCCTACAAGCACATTTAAATCTTCACCTGTGAAAACCTTAGCCATAGGTTTTGCAGACTGCTCCTTTGCAAGGTGAGGAAGCAAATCGGTAATGCAGAAGCAGGACTCGTCATCCTTATCGCCCCAGCTTATATCAACCTTACTTCCATCGATTTTAACCACCGTACCGTGCAGAGAAAGCGGAATTGCCGTCCACTGGTATTTCTTTAATCCGCCGTAGTAATGAGTTTTAAAAAGTGCAAGGTCATTTGCCTCATACAGAGGGTTAGGCTTTAAATCAATTCTCGGAGAATCAATATGTGCGATCGCAAGCCTTGCTCCATTTTTTACTCCGTTTTTGCCGATTACGGCAAGCGCAAGCGCCTTGTCGCGGTTGATGAAATAAACTTTGTCTCCTGCCTTATAATCAGCGTCAGGGTCAAACTCGGTAAATCCGGATTTTTTCACAAGCTCCACCGTATAGCGCACAGCTTCACGCTCAATCGGAGAATTATCCAAAAAGGCCTTGTAGCCTATGCAGAATTCATCTGCCTTTTTTATCTCTTTTTTTGATAATGCCTTAATGCCCTCGGGCTCGGTCATCATAATTTTTTCTTTAAGCTTTGCTGTTTTTGATTTTTCTTCAACCATATTATAATCCTTCCTTTTTTGATTATTTTATGAATAATATAATTTGATATACATTTCTTTTGCGCTTTCAACCTTATCGACATAGCTGTTTGTTTCGGGATACGGAATCTCAGTCAGTGTTTTTCCGTCATCGCTGTATCTGCTGTCCTCAAGCCAGCCGCCGACTACAAATCCTGCGTTATACGCGGCTACGGCACACCTTTCGTCGCCGTATAAATCATAAAAATACTTGAGAAGATAACTGCCGTAATCAATACATATTTCGGGATTGAATAAATCCTGAGTTGTGTATTCTCCCTCAGTTCCCCGTTTCTGCTGAATCCATTCAAATGACGACGGCATGATCTGCATAATTCCGCATGCGCCCGCATCAGACTCTGCATCGGGATTAAAGCCGCTTTCCGTGCGGATCACTGCATAAATAAGCGCCGGTTCAAGGTCATAATCCTCCGCCGCTTTTTCAACATACTCGCTGTACTTTTGCGGATAATTAACTTTTTCAAGATCTGTTTTTGTGTCCTCGAAATATACTGAAACGAAAAGCACAACACCGCATGTCAGAATGGCAATTACCGCAAGCCATATTATTGCCTTTATTCCTTTTTTGCTTTTCCTTTTGTAACGGGAAGGCTTAGGCATTAAATCACCCCTTGACAATTTGAAGCTTTTTCATAATATTATCAAATTGTGTTTTCAATATATCAAAACTGCCGTTATTTTCGATTATAAAATCGGAATTTTTTCTGAAAAAATCCTCGCTAAGCTGTGCGTTAAGCCTCATAATCGCCCGCTGCTGCGTAATTTTGTCACGCCTGCATATTCTTTTTATCCGATTATCCTCGTCAGCAACTACGCTCACAATAAAATCGCATATTAAATCGGCGTTGCTTTCAAATAACTGCGGAGCGTCATAAACAATAATATTAAAGTTTTCTGATACAGCATTTTTTAGCTCATCAAGAAAACACGACATAACAAACGGGTGTACAATCGAGTTTAAAAGCCTTGTGTTGTCTTTTGAAGAAAATGCTCTCTGAGCAAGCAGTTCTCTGTTAAGTACGCCGTTTGGATTTACTATGTCAGCACCGAAAACCGACGAAACTGTTTTCAGGCATATTGAATTTTCCCGATAAATCTTTTGAACAAGCAGATCTGCATTAATTACTCTGACGTTATTTTTTTCAAAAAGCGCGGCAACTGTGCTTTTACCTGCTCCGCTCTGTCCTGTAAGTCCGACAATTTTATATTTTTTCAAGGTCAATCACCTCAAATCCTGCCGCCCTTATCAGCCTGTTATATACCGCCATTCCCACTCCGTCAACCGACGGCAGACGTGAATAAACGGTTGAAATATCGCTGTTTTCGTCAATTTTTCTCAGTTCGTCAAACAATTTTTGAGCCTGCACAGCATAATCATTGCGTTTTCCCAAAGAAAATGTCTTTGATTTTAAATAAGGTATATCTTCGTCACAGCACAATGCCGCAACACCGTATTTGTAATTTTTGTTTACATAATCAATATACTCTTCGTCGCTGCATTTAAGAAGTATTACATTTGCTTTTGGCGCATAATGCTTGTATTTCATTCCGGGACTTGCCGCTTTCGCATTATCTGCAAGTCTATGTAAAACAGCATCGTCAACCTCAACTTCTCCAAGAACAGCTTTAAGCTGTTCAAGAGTAACTCCGCCAGGTCTGAGTACTCGCCGAATTTCTGTGACAAGCGTTATTACTGTGCTTTCAAGTCCCACATCACAAATTCCTCCGTCAAAAACCGCGTCAATTCTGCCGTTCATATCGTTCATAACATGTTGTGCCGACGTGGGGCTCGGAGAACCCGAGAGATTTGCCGACGGCGCAGCAAGGGGAATATCGGCTGTTCTAATTATTTCTTGAGCTGTTTTATGACTTGGAAAGCGGATTGCAACCGTATCAAGTCCTGCGGAAACTTCATTTGGAATTGCATCTGATTTTTTTAAAATCATCGTAAGAGGTCCGGGCCAAAAATTTTCTGCAAGCTTTTTTGCACTCTCGGGAATTTCTCTTACTAAATTATACCTGATTATGTCGTCAAAATCAGCGATATGGACAATCAAAGGATTGTCCGCAGGTCTTCCCTTCGCTGCAAAAATCTTTTTCACGGCATTTCCGTCTAAAGCATTTGCCGCAAGTCCGTAAACAGTTTCGGTGGGAATACCCACAAGACCTCCTGCCCTGAGAATTGCGGCGGCTTTTTTTATGTCTTCGGGAGAATTTTTAAGCATCAATGTATTCAAAATATTCACCTTGTTTTATACTAACATCAGACAAACCGACAAGGATTAGTATTATGCTTCCATACTTTCTTTCAGTTTCTCGGCGCGCTCGGCTGTAACAAGCGCGTCTATGACCTCATCAAGATTTCCGTTTAAAACGCTCTCAAGCTTGTAGAGCGTAAGACCGATTCTGTGGTCTGTGATTCTTCCCTGAGGATAATTATAGGTGCGTATGCGCTCGCTTCTGTCACCTGTTCCCACCTGTGATTTTCTGTCTGCGGCAATTTCGCTTGCCTGTTTATCCTGTTTTTCTTTAAGCAGACGACTTTTTAGTACCTTTAAAGCCTTATCCTTGTTCTTATACTGACTTCTCTCGTCCTGACACTCTACCACGGTTCCCGTGGGAATATGGGTAATTCGTATTGCCGAGCTTGTTTTGTTTATGTGCTGACCGCCTGCGCCGCTGGAGCGGAACGTATCTATTTTTAAATCGTTCGGGTCAATTTCAAGCTCAACGTCCTCTGCTTCGGGCAAGACTGCAACAGTAGTTGTAGATGTGTGCACTCTTCCCTGACTTTCGGTCTCGGGAACTCGCTGAACACGATGGACACCGCTTTCATACTTAAAACGCGAATAAGCTCCGTCGCCCTCGACCATAAACGAAATTTCCTTATATCCGCCAAGCTCTGTTTCACTGGCATTGATAATTTCAACTTTATATCCGCGTTTTTCGGCATACATTGTGTACATTCTGAAAAGCACTGCACTGAATAACGCAGATTCTTCTCCTCCTGCACCGCCGCGAATTTCTATAATTACGTTGCGCTCATCGTTAGGGTCTTTTGGCAAAAGCAGTATTTTAAGCTGATTAGAAAGCTGTTCAATGTTTTCTTTTGCTTCGTCAAGCTCTGCCTGAGCAAGCTCCTTGAGCTCCGGGTCTGAGGTTTCATATATAATATCAAGGCTGTCCTGCTCTTTTTCAAGCTCTGATTTATACTTGCGGTACGTCAGCACAATCTCCTCAATAGATTTGATTTCTTTCATTATTTTCTGATATTCATCAGGGTCTGATGCAACTGACGGCTCATAAAGCCTTTGCGAAAGCTCTGAATATCTCTTATCAAAAATTTCTATCTTTTCAAACATAAGTATTCCTTAATCCGTAATAATTTTTTTGATGTTTTTCTCTATTTTATTGCGCGCAACCATGACCTCTCTGCCGCATTTTTCGCATTTAATTTTAAAATCCATTCCGATACGCAAAATCAAAAAGGTCTTGCCGCCGCATGGATGCTGTTTTTTCATTTCGACACGGTCGCCAACCTTTACAGTCACGCATAACGCCTCCAATTCAATCTATATTCGGCTTGAATTCAGTTTAAATTTTATTATACATCAAAATATGGTAAATATCAACCTCATATAATCTGATGAAAACAAATTAAAGCGATTAATCAAATATAGTAAAAACGGCAGTCTGTAAAGTGCAGACCGCCGCAATAAAATTCAGTTCATTTCAATAATCAGATAATAGGGATTACTCGTTACTGCCGAAAATTCTGAGGATTTCATCCTTATGCTCCATAATCGCGTCATAACCCTCCTGAATGGTTTCATCAACATTGTCAATAGAAAAAAGCTGAGTGTTTTTGTTGTTTATCTCAACTGCATAATCCGCCATTTTCATTGACTTTCTCGTACCGTCAATAGAATATACGTCAAGCGCACGCCAGATAACCTTTATCAGTCCGTCAAGACCTGCGTCTGGGTCATAATTTAAAATGTCAAAGCCGATTGCAAGCACCTTTCCCACGCCCATATCGCGCAGTATTTTTACGGGAAGATTGTCTTTTGAACCGCCGTCGATGAAGTTATATTTGTCATAAGTGCAAGTTGTATATATGGCAGGGAACGACATACTTGCACGCACTGCAATTTCAAGAGGCGCGTCGGAAATGTAGTGTATATGCTCATTTTCAAGGTGTTCGTCCTCTGTTGTGAATATACATTCATCGGTAGTCAGAGTATCGACCGTACATATTGAGAGATTTATCGGCAAATCCCTAAACCCTTTTATATTCCTTTCATCCATAATCTCTTTTATGACATCGGAAATAAGCTCGCCTGATTTAATGCCGTCTTTCTGCACTTTCTTGTTAAGAATAAACTGAGCTAAAGACTTAAAAATAAGACCGTTATCAATCTCTGCAAGAGTTTGCCAATGCTTTTTAGCAATCTCTTTCATTTCTTCGGCAGTACAGCCCATTGCCACAATAGACGCCATAGCCGCTCCTGAGCTTGTGCCCGAAACAAACTGAGGCCTTATGCCAAGCTCATAAAGCGCCTGTACTGCGCCAATGTGGGCAATTCCCTGAAGTCCGCCTCCCGAAAAAGCTATTCCTATTGAATTTTTCCTGTCCTCATTTTGCAAAACAACCACCCGTTTCCTCAATAAAAACGATACACATTACAATACGACTCAGTTTCAACAAAATAGTCGTACCAGTTATAAAAATCTTCAAAGCTGTAGTCAGCCTGAATAAGCTCATAATTTTTGAATTTTGTATTTTCGGTTATGTATTTTATAGTATCTTCCTTATCTGCAAGACGTGAAATATATACGGTGACTTCGTCAAGACTGTTGAGCTTTTCATCGGTTTTGAGCTTGCTCATACTGTCGGTTTCTTCTTTTTCTCCGCCGTTGTTCATATAAGCCTTTGCAAGTTCTGTGATTTTTCCGTTTGTAATTATACCCCTCTCAGTCGCAAAGCTTTCAAGCTCATCACCGAGAGATTTAGACATATTAGGCGTCTGTACAATCATTGTATTGTCATACAGCATAAACTTGTCTATACACTTGTTCCATTCAAGCATTGCCGTTCCGATAAAAACACAGTTATCCGTCTTTTTATCATAGAGATTTGTTTTTCCGTAAACATAATACGGCGTTACCGTACAAAATGCAATTGCAGACGCAAGCAATATGCTTGCGGGAAGAATCAAACGCACCTTTTCGTTTTTTATAAGCTCAAATATTTTTACGAAAGCAAAAGTGAATATCATTGAAATAAGCGGAAGCGACGCCATAACGTATCTGTCGCTGTTAAACGGAGATACAAGCGAAATTCCGGCAAAATACACGATTGACGGAATTACGATAAACATAGCCTTTCTTCCGAGCTTTTTCTTTTTGATAAATCTGAAGTAAATTCCAAATCCGACAGCACACACGGCACAAAGTACGAAAAGCCAAATTTGATTCAGGAACAAATCCTTTGACAGAACCTGAATATATGTGCACAGCTTGTAAATAACATATGTTACGATTGTTATTAAGTCAATCGAAAAGTTCAGAGAACCGAAACCACGATTGCCGCCGAGTACATTCGATATTATATAGGGATAAATGCACAGAGCGATTGCCGCGCCTATTACTGCGGCAAATATGTATTTTACAAGATCCTTAATATTTTTCTCCTTGATTTTAAATACAAGGAATACAAGGCCGATTAAACCTGCAAACAGAATAAAATAATACTGAGTAAGAACACCGAAAACTACTATTAAACAAAGCAGCAGACAGTCTTTTATGTTTACGGAATTCTTTTTCTCGTAAAGCTTAATGCTTGTATATAAAAACGCAAGCACAAAAAATGTAAGTGTTGCATACATTCTCAGATAAATTGTAGTAGTAACGCAGGCTATGCTGAAAGCATACGCTCCGACTGCTGTCAGGGCATACAGATTATTTCCAGTGACTTTCCTGCCGATTTTAAACAGCAATATGAGTATGCCTGTCATCGCAAGAACATTTATTGAGAAGGCAAACCACCTGCTGAAAACACCCGGAAAGAATGAACAAACAGTATGTACAAGCGCATAATAAAACGGAGGATGTGAGGCGTCAATAATCTGATTTTGATATACCTGAGCATAATTAAACCGCCCGTTTTCACTAACCGTCAGATATTCATTAAAGTCCTCAGGCGTATTCCAGCCTCCGTCAACATTAAGCTGTTTTGATGAGTTTGCAAGATTATACGTAAGAAGCTCGTCCTCGTGATAACCCTGTTTTGAAAACATATAAAATGTGCTGATTGCAAGGCTGATTACAATTATTATCGCAAGAATAACCTTTGATTTTTTGTTACCTATTTCCATATAAAATCCCTTAAATTTATTTTTAAAATGTACCATATCTTAATGCTCGGCATAAAAAACTTTTCGGTTCTGTAAAGACTCAAATTTTCGTAAAAACCAATTGTACTACTTGAACTATTATAACGCCAACTTATATATTTGTAAAGAGTGATTTACAAACATATTCGACATACTGAGTCATCGCAATATTTTGCAGTGCCTAAGTTTACATAAAGATTATAATTTATTTAAGCCACACAATATCGGTGTCGGTTGCAATATTATCAATGCCATACATAACAATAACCTGTTCGGGCTTTTCATTTTGTACTATATCAGAAACATTCATTTTATAGTAACGCATATCGACAAGCACAATTTTACTGTAATTTTCCGCAAGAAACGGCGCAAGACAATGTGAAAAGCTGTCTTTAATCAAAACGACCGTACCGCCCTTGGCGTTTTTGTTAGTAATTTCGGTAAGAGCATGGTTTCCGTCAATAAACACGGGATATTTGTCATCCTCTTCAAGGTGGTCATAAAAGAACATTGAGCCGTATTCACTGCTCTCGGTTCCCTCCGTAATCTTTACATTTATGTTACTGTCGGTATTTTCGGTATTGTTCCAGACCTCTATTTTATCAGGCTGAGTAAGCCAGAAACCGCTTGTCGAATAGGTTGTACCATAAAAGCCGTCATACGTTTCAATATCAAACTTATCCTTTGAAGCAGGATGAATTTTAAGCTGTTCGCATAAACTTGTGTAGGCGGCGTATGCTCCTGCCGACGTCCAATGGTGGTCGGTTTTATAATATAACTGAGTACCGTTTTTATACTCATCCTTAAAAGTCTGACGCAAATCTACAAATGAAATTCCGTTTTCCGTCAGAGTTTTCGATGTTTCATTAAAATAATCGTCGTCATTGTATTTATCGTGAACGGCAGGCAAAACATCATCTGCTATATATCCGGTTGACGGAGCAAACATAACCGTAACAGGAACATTTATTTTATTTTTAAAATTCACTATTGCATTCAAATTCTTGGTCAATTTATTATCCGTAGAAACAGGAGTATTTATAAGATAGTCGTTATCGCAGTTATATACTCCGTTTGCACCGTTATTTCCAATGTCAAGGTTATAATAAGCATTAAAGCCTACCCAAAAATTTCTGTTTGGAAAGTGGTCGGCAAAATAACTTTCAAACTCGCTTCCAAACTCTCCGCTCAAAACATTTTCAGCTGATACTTCGGGAAATTTCTGAAGATAGCGCTTTTCCGAAGAGCTGTAATCGGTTTTCGGCGAAAACAAAAACCATATTGCCATTCCGAAAATGAATATCAGAAAAACAAATGCAGGAACATATTTGCAAAAATTACTTTTTATTTTGGCAAATTGCATTTCAACTCTCCTTTTTATTCAAAGAATTATCTAATGTTTCTTAAAATCTGAAATATAAAAACGGATTATAGCTCTGGTCTACAAGGCTTGCCGTACTCAACGCAAGAATAACTACACAGAACACCGTTTCGGGCACCCATACAAATCTTGCTTGACTGAAACGCGTATACAGCTTTGCGCCAATCGGCGTGCTTGCTACAGCGGCAACAATTAAAATCGGCAAATAACTTATGATAAGCGTAAATGCCTGATCACCGCATAAACCATTGCCGAAATTAAACAAGTCGGCAAAAAACTTGCCGAGCTGTGACATATCTGTAAAGTAAAATAATCCCCAGCCGATCACAACTATAAACAGTGTATAAATATGCTGAATTATCGAGGGAAGCTTGTCTAAAAAGCGTTTAAGCACAAATTTTTCAAGTATCAGAAGAAGTCCGTAATAAAGTCCCCACAGCAAAAAGTTATAGGACGCTCCGTGCCACAGTCCCGTAAGTCCCCACACTATGAGAAGATTTATTATCTGCCTTTTTGCTCCTTTTCTGTTGCCGCCCAGAGGAATATATACATACTCCTTAAACCAGGTTGAAAGCGATATATGCCACCTTCGCCAGAAATCCGTAATTGATTTTGCAATATACGGATAGTTAAAGTTTTTGAGAAACTCAAATCCGAGCATATTTCCCAGACCGCACGCCATGTCGGAGTAGCCTGAAAAATCAAAATAAATCTGGAAGGTATATGCAATTATTCCTACCCATGTTCCCAGAACGCCGTTTTCATCGGTGGTTGCAAAAATTAAGCTCGTAAGAGTACCCATCTGATTTGCAATAAGCACCTTTTTTCCGAGTCCCACCATAAACAGCTTTACGCCCTTTGTAAACTGGTCAAGCGTTTCACGGCGGTGGGTAAGCTGATAAGCAACATCTCTGTACCTCACAATAGGCCCTGCAATCAGCTGAGGGAACAGAGCAACATATGTGCCGAAGTTTATAAAATTCTTTGACACAGGCGCGTCGTCGCGGTAAACATCAATTACATAGCTCATGGTCTGGAATGTATAGAAGCTAATGCCTATAGGCAGGCTTATTTGAAGCTCAGGAATATTAAGGAACGGTAGCATATTAAGTGTTTCCGTAATCATGCCCGTATATTTAAATACCGCAAGAATTCCAATATCAAGCACACAGGTTAAAATTAAAAACAGCTTTTTCTTTTTGACATCATGCCTGTATTTGTCTACAAGATAACCGCCGATATAATTAAATAATATATTGAACACCATAAGCAGAACAAGCATAGGCTCGCCCCAGCCGTAGAATATAAGATTAATTATAAAAAGAAATATATTTCTGCCTTGTCTTGGCACAAGGTAATATGCAAGCAGGGTAAACGGCAAATATGCAAACAAAAATACAAGGCTTGAAAATACCACTACTATACCTCCTAAAAAAATTCCGAATTAAGACATTTTTACAACTTATATTTACTATTTTATATTATACAATTCACGGAGTCAACAATGAAAACACAATTTGCAAAAATATAACGGTTACTGCTTTCGCGGTAACCGTCAAATATTTAACACTAACCATTAAATCTTATTCTGTCGCATTATATTCAGTTGAAAAGATCTCAGTCCCGTCTGCGTTATTATATTTAATAACAACAACAGGGTCCGGAATGCCTACATCTTTTTTCATCGAGTTTGCTATTCCTTCATAAGTTGAAGACAATGAGTTGAATGAAGTTTCAAGCTGTTCTTTAACAGCATCAAGATTTTCATCATCGATCTGGGTTTTGTAAGTAAATATATATACGAGCTTGTTTTCGTCTGATTCAACATCAACATCTATCATCGAACCAAATGAAGTTTTCATTGAATCAAGCTGTTCCTGAAAATCCTCTGATTCTATGTAGTTCTTAAGTTTTTGTTCGGGAGACGCAAAGCATGCGGTCATTCCGAATACAATCGTGATAGCTGCAATAACTGCAACAACAGACATCGCTAATTTTTTCATTTTTTGTTCTAACTCCTCTTAATTTTATAATATCTTTCGATATTTCGCTTTAATTCTACAATATTTTTATTTTTATGTCAATGCGTTTTTCGAAAATAATTTATTTTTCAGAACCATATTCGTCATTGTGCCTTTTCAAAAAAATTTGCCATTCAGGAAATCTCATTAAACTTAAACTGACGTTTAAATTCCTTTGTTTCGCTGTTTCTGACTACAGCACTCTGATGTTTTTCAAGTATGCTTGTTATTGCTGATATATCAATCCAAATTTCATTTTCGCTTTCTTTCTGTCTTTCATCAAAAACAAGCTCCAGCCCTAAATGCAGATGACTTTCGGTAATCCCGTTTGTATTTTCCGTATTGCTGTACCCTGTTCTTCCTACATAACCTATTACGTCGCCTGCCTGTACCGTATCGCCCTCTTTAAGGTTTTCTGCAAACGGACGGTTCTGCCGCAGATGAGCATAATACCAATATCGCTTGCTGTCATTTGAACGAATACCTATACGCCAGCCTCCGTACTGATTCCATCCCATACACTCAATTTTTCCTGATTCAACAGCAATTACGGGTGTTCCTACAGCCGCCATCATATCGTGTCCAAGGTGAGGACGCGTATAGCCGTAGGTTCTTACCGCACCGAAATCATCATAACAGGAATAAGGAAAGGTCTTTGCAATAGGCGAAAACCAGCGTATACCGTACTTTTGCTCCATAACCGGATTTCCGCTATCATCGGAACGTTCCTCCTCAAATTTCCCAACCATTCCGCTGAGCGCCGCCCCATATGCTTCCTGATAATATTTAAAATACTTTATATCTTTAGTCAGAGAATCAACGCTTTGCCCTTCTCTCAGCTTATCGGCAAACTCAGTCATATGAGAATATTTATATTTTGAAAAATCACCGCCGTATTTTGCACCGAGATATGCAAGCAGGGTGATATAATCGACCTTGTTTTCGTCATCACGGGTTGATATGTCAAGGTCAATTGCTGATTGAAGCGCACTTTTTGTAACGTTGAATTCAACATATTTAATGTAACTGTTTTTTGAGGGATCAAGTCCGCCCAACTGTGTCATAACTGCAATTGCTATAACGAATATTCCCATAAAAACACATATAACCCTTTTCATTATCATCACCGATAATTTATATGTTTTTATTTCATGATATATTCAAAAGACAGTTGCAAAACGATGAATATTACAATGTAACAATTAAGATTTTTATACTTGAATTGTACACGCTGACATATGAAAAACTGCACCCTATTTCGGACAAAACATTTTAATGTCAGAAATAGTGGTGCAGATAAGTTTTTAAAATATTACATATTTTTATTATTTAGATGCAGAGGTTTTTGGAAGCGCATATTTCTGCTTGTATTCCTTATAATCAGCATTGTACTGAATATCGTCAGAATTTTTAAGCTCGTGCAGGTATTCGTGAGGCTCATATCCGTTGCGGTTAATTTCAATTACGCCTATTGCAATGTTAGAGCAATGGTCGGAAACACGCTCGATATTAGTAATTAAATCAGAGAACACAAAGCCGAGTTCAATTGTACATTCGCCGCTCGTAAGGCGTTTTACGTGAGCCTCTTTAAGCTTGTCCCTCAGCCTGTCGATAACCTGCTCCAGCGGTTCGACCTTAGCGGCAAGTTTTACATCATTGTTGATGAAAGCAAGTGTTGCATTATTTATGATTTCCTTTAACGCGGCTGTCATAACGTCAAGTCCCGCCTGAGCGTCTTCGGAAAACTTGATTTTCTTGCTGTATATTTCCTTAGCAACCTCCATAATATTTACAGCGTGGTCGCTTATTCTCTCAAAATCACCTATGGTATGAAGAACAAGCTGAACCTTTTTGCTGTCCGTTTCAGAAAGAGTTTTCGTGCTTAACTTAACAAGATATGTTGAAATAACGTCCTCGTAAGTATCAATCATATTTTCATTTTCCTGTATGGTATCGGCGGCTTTTTCTTCATAGCTTCCGATAAGCTCAATCGAACCAAGCAGAGTACCCTCAGAAAGTCTTGCCATTTTCTCGCTTGTAGCAAATGCACGTTCGGTCGCAAGCGCAGGAGTATTTAGGAAACGCTCGTCCAAAAACGGAATCTCGCTGTCCTCTTCGCTGTCGCGAATAGTGAGGCAGGCGAGTTTTTCAAGCACTCTGTTAAGAGGCAGAAGAAGTACAATTTCAAAAATATTGAATATGGTATGAATAATCGCGATGTCCGCCTGATTTACAATATCGTTTAAAAAACTGTAATGTATAAAAAGATTGGAACCGTAGAATGCCACACAGAACAAAAATACACCGATAAGATTGTAATAAAGATGAACAAAAGCGGCGCGTTTAGCGTTCTTTTTCGCACCCAGACAAGAGATAAGCGCGGTTACGCATGTGCCTATGTTCTGACCGAGCACAATCGGAATAGCCATTGAATATGTAATACTTCCCGTTGATGAAAGCGCCTGTAAAATACCTATGGAAGCACTTGAGCTCTGAATGATCGCCGTGAGCACAATACCTGCAAAAATACCGAAAATCGGATTGTTGAACAAGGTTAAAAAGCTTGCAAATGTGGGGTCATGCTCAAGAGGTTCAACTGCGGCACTCATTTGCTCCATACCAACCATAAGCACCGCAAAGCCTATGAATATGGTAGCAAGATTTTTCTTCTTCTCAGTTTTAAAGAACATCATCAAAATGATGCCCACAAACGCGAAAACGGCAGAGAATGACTCGGGCTTTAGAAGCTGCATTATCATGCTTTCGCCCTTTATTCCCGACAAACTTAAAATCCACGATGTAACAACTGTACCGAGGTTTGCTCCTATAATAACGCCAATACCCTGGCGCAGCTTCATAATGCCTGAATTTATAAATCCAACGACCATTACGGTTGTCGCCGATGATGACTGAATAACCGCTGTTACCGCCGCACCAAGCAAAAATCCCTTGAAAACATTATTAGTCAATTTTTCAAGGACCTTTTCAAGTTTTCCTCCGGAAAGCTTTTCAAGACCGTCGCCCATTGTCTGCATTCCATACAGGAAAAGTGCAAGTCCGCAAAGCAGAACTAATATAGATATTACATCCATAAATCCCATACTCTCCTTTATAGCTAAATCATATAAAAGCTAAGTAATGGCTTTGTAAACGAATTGTAAAAAGTATGTAAAGTTTTACGATTTTGTCAAATGTCAGTAAATTTTTTGTAATCATAAAATAATTACTGTTCACTTATTACTTATTAGTATGATTTTAACCGCCAATAAAGTCTTGAAATTTTAAAAAAACCGGGCGGCATTTTATGCCGCCCGTAGAAAATTATCATATTTATATTAAAACTTTACTGTAAATGTCGTTCCGTTTTCACTGCTTTCAAGCGTTACATTTCCTCCGTGCCGTTCTGCTATATGCTTAACAATTGCAAGGCCGAGTCCTGTACCTCCCGTTTCCTTTGAACGGCTTTTGTCAACCCTGAAAAATCTTTCAAACACCCTTTTGCGGTACTTTTCGGGAATTCCTATACCTGTATCCGAAACCTTTATGCAGGCTGTATCATCTTCATTCGCTACCGATATTTTTACTTTTCCGCCGGGTCTGTTGTACCTGATTGCATTGTCACAAAGATTATAGACAAGCTCATAAAGCTGATTTCTGCTGCCGTTTATTACTGATGTTTTTGCGTCAACCAAAATCTCAACGCTGTGTTTTGCGGCATTAGAACGCAAATCGTCGGCAACCTCATAAGCAACTCCTGCAAGGTCGACAGGAGCGAAGTCCTCGTTTGACGAGCTCTCGTCAAGCTGTGACAGCTCAATAATATCGCCGATAAGAGAAAGCAGTCTGCCCGACTCCTTGTGAATTTTATTTGCAAAGCCCTGAACATCATCTGGGCGTGCCAGTCCGCTGGCGATTATCTCGGCATAACCCGAAATTGAAGTCAGCGGAGTTTTCAACTCGTGGGTTACGTTAGCTGTAAATTCACGGCGCATTTTCTCTGCCTTTTTCTTTTCCGACACGTCGATTATAAGACAAATGACTCCGTTCTGCGTATCGTTTGAATATACGGGATTTGTAATTATCTGAAGCACCCTGCCGTTAATTGTAATATCTCCGCTTTTGCCCTCGCCGTTTAGTGCGCTGTCAACACATTCGATAACAGTTTCGTTTCTTGAATATGCAAGCAGACTTTGTCCTGTAATTTGATTATCATTTGCTCCAATCAGCTTTGCCGCAGAATGATTGTTCATCAGCACGTTTTTATCCATATCAATAAGGATAAAGCCTTCTGACATATTCTGAATAAGTGTGTCAATCTTATCTTTTTCAAGCTGGAGCTTGCGCACTTGTTTCCTGATTTCCTTTTGCTGTCTGTTGATCGTTTCCGCAAGTGGAACAAGCTCGTCATACGGCGTGTTCTCCAGATTTTTAGACATCTTTTCAATAGGTTCGATTATTTTTCTTGCAGCACGCCGTGACATTGCCACGCATATTGCAAACACAAAAATGATGATTAAAAGGATGGCAGGAAAAATCCTTATAAAAATACCGACAATACTTCCGACTGTCTTTGAAACACGCATAATGTTTCCGTCGCCTGTTTTGACTGCATAATAATAAGTTATGCTGTTAAGCGTAGATGACATTCGGTTGCTTGAGCCATAACCCTTTTCTGACGCTTCCTTAAATTCCGGACGGTCGCTGTGATTTTCAAGAGTATGTACTTCAACTCCGTCGGTGCTGTCAAACAATACATTTCCCTGCGAATCAATAAGCGTCACACGCATATCCTCTGTGCTGTAATCATTCAATATTTCAGAATTGCCCTTGGCATTGTAAGCGTGTGCTACTGACTGAGTATATGTTCTAAGATCAGTTTCCTCCCTGTCAGCAAACACAAACCAGAAAGCGGCTGTTGAAAAAACAGCCGTTAGAAGAATTGATACCGTTGCAATGACGGAAAATCTTTGTAATAATTTTTTTCTTAATTTCACTTCGTCATTCACCAGCCTTGTATCCAACATTGCGGACAGTTCTGATGAGATTTCCGCAGTTTCCGAGCTTTTGACGGAGTGTAGTT
The DNA here is from genome assembly GCA_947593615.1 of uncultured Clostridia bacterium. Lineage (GTDB taxonomy): Bacteria > Bacillota > Clostridia > Oscillospirales > Acutalibacteraceae > Ruminococcoides. Next base: position 64,389 of record CANQDR010000006.1, on the reverse strand, counting down.
ATGTGCATATCAACAGTACGGCTTTCACCCTCGAAATCATAACCCCATACATTCATAATAATATTTTCTCGGGTTAATGCCATTCCCTTGTTTTTAAGAAGATATTTCAGCAGTTCGTATTCCTTAAAGGTAAGCGCGCATACCTCGCCGTCGCTTGTTACAATGTGCTTTGAATCGTCTAAAACAATTCCTCCAAGGGTAATAACGTACTGCCTGTCTTCAAACGTACATCTGCGCAGAATAGCACGCACCCTTGAAATAAGCTCAAGCACCGAAAAAGGCTTTGTAATGTAATCATCCGCACCCATATCAAGACCTTTTACCTTGTCCATCTCACTTCCCTTTGCCGTAACAAGAATAACGGGAACTGACTTTGTAACAGCGTCTTTTCTTAGCTTTTCAAGCACTGAAAGACCGTCAAAATCAGGAAGCATAACATCCAAAATTACAAGGTGAGGTGTTTCGGCAACGCACGCCTTAAAAAAGCTCTTGCTCTCGGCAAAGCTCTGTACATCATAGCCGCTGTTTTTCAGTGCATATGTTTCAAGCTCTCTGATGTCTGTATCATCTTCAACAACATATATCAGCATTGTAAAATCTCCCGATCAACCGTTTAATTACTTCTCATTTATATAATATTATATCACAAACATATGCAAATGAAAATACAATTAATCAATTTTACTGTTTCCCGTAATTGAAAATACGACCCATTCCGCAACATTCACCGCATGGTCGCCTATTCTTTCAAGGTATTTCGCTATCATCATAAGGTCGATCGCCTCTGTTCCAAGCTCTTTATCGCTGTGAATAATTTCAACCGTTTCTTCCTTGACCTTAACAAACAGTTCATCAATAATGTCATCACGCCTGCTTACCGTTTTTGCAAGCTCAATATCTCGCTTTACAAAAGCGTCAATCGCAAGAGTCACCATATTGGCCGACTGTTTTGCCATTTCTGCAATGTGAGTCATATTGAAAACATTTGTCCTGTCTTTGATGTACTGTGCCATTTCGGCAATATCAATAGCCTGATCGCCAATTCTTTCAAGGTCGGTAATCATTTTCAAAGCAGATGAAACATAGCGCAAATCGTATGCAACGGGAGCCTGGTGAAGCAATAGCCTGATGCAGTGGTTTTGTATAATCTTCTCGGCTGTATTTATTCTTTCCTCGTGTTCTCTGGCAAATTCAAGACCGTCTGAGTTGCCGTTGATAATCATTCCGATTGTATTCTTAATTGCCTGCTCAACAAGACCTCCCATTTCTATGAGCTGATTGTTGAGCTTATCAAGTTCAATATCAAAATATTCTCTCATTAGCCAAACCTTCCCGTAATGTATTCTTCGGTGCGCTTATCCTGCGGAGCAGAAAAAATTGCGTCTGTGCTGTTGTACTCAACCATTTCTCCAAGAAGGAAAAATGCCGTGTTATCCGAAATACGAAGCGCCTGCTGCATATTGTGAGTAACCATAATAATTGTATAATTATCTTTGAGCTTTAAACAAAGCTCTTCGATTTTTCCCGTAGAAATAGGGTCAAGAGCAGAGGTTGCCTCGTCCATGAGCAAAACCTCGGGTTTTATTGCAAGCGCACGTGCAATGCAAAGACGCTGCTGCTGACCGCCCGACAGACCGAGCGCACTTTTTTTGAGCCTGTCTTTAAGTTCGTCCCAGATTGCGGCGTCGCGCAAGGATTCTTCGACAATTCTGTCAAGCTCTTTTTTATTCTTTATTCCGTGAGTGCGCGGACCGAAAGCAATATTGTCATATACGCTCATAGGGAACGGATTGGCTTTCTGAAACACCATTCCCACTCTTTTTCTGAGGATATTGACGTCCATATTTCCGTAAATGTCCTCGCCGTCAAGCTTAATTTCTCCTGTAATTTTACAGCCTTCTACAAGGTCGTTCATTCTGTTGAGCGATTTTAAAAGAGTTGATTTACCGCAGCCCGACGGCCCGATAAAAGCTGTAATTTTATTTTGCTCCATATGTAAATTCACATTTTTCAGCGCATGGAACTTACCATAATAGAGGTTCATATTATCAATAGCGAATTTTTCCATTGTTTACCCATTTATCCTTTCTTGTTGCCGAGTTTTTTTGCTATGAATGCAGACAATGTATTTATGCCGAAAACAAGTACCAGCAACACTACCGCCGTACCCCATGCCTGATTTGTGTGAAGCCCCTCGTTTGTAAGCACATACATATGTACCGCAAGAGAGCGTCCCGAACTGAGCGGATTTGCAGCATAGCCTGTTGCTGAACCGTAAGTATAAATTAATGCCGCAGTTTCGCCCACTATACGTCCTACGGCAAGAATAACACCTGCAAGGATACCGGGCATAGCACTCGGAAGAATAATTCTGATAATTGTACGCAGTTTTCCTGCTCCTAAACCGTAACTTCCCTCTCGGTAAGAATCAGGAACCGTAATAAGAGCCTCCTCCGTAGTACGCATAATTGTCGGAAGCACCATTATTGCAAGCGTGAATGCGCCTGCAAGCAAAGAATATCCCCAGTTAAGCGCATAAACAAAAAACAGCATACCGAAAAGGCCGTAAACAATTGACGGAATACCCGCAAGAGTTTCAGCCATCGTACGGATTATCTTTACCAGCCTGTTGCCTTTTTTGGCGTATTCGGCAAGATAAATTGCTGCTCCTACGCCGAACGGAACGGCAATTATAAGAGTAAAAAGCGTTAACACTACCGTATTAATTATTGACGGCATACACGAAACATTATCGCTGTTGTAATTTAAAGCAAAAAGATCGGGCGTAAGGTTAGGAATACCTCTGATAAGTACATAAACCATAATAAATATAAGTGCCGCCGCAGAAATTGCTGCCGAAGCTGCCACAATAATAAGCATAAGCAAGGAAAGAGGCTTCCTTTTATAGGAAATCATTCTCTGCTTAAAAGACACTCTATTAATTGCCCTGATTTCTTTTACATCATTCATATCGGTTTTAATACTCTTATCAGCCATTTTTCTCACTCCTACTCTTTATAGCCTGCATTGAAAGTGTAATGAGCAGAATGAATACAAACAATACCACGCCCGTTGCAATAAGAGCCTGACGATGCAGACCTGTTGAATATCCCATTTCGAGCACTATGTTTGCCGTAAGAGTTCTCAGTCCGTCGGTAAGCGCATTGGGAATTTGCACCTGATTGCCTGCAATCAGCACTACGGCCATTGTTTCGCCAAGGGCGCGGCCTATGCCGAGAACTACGCCTGCAAGCACACCAGATTTTGAAGCCGGAAGAATTGTTTTGAATACGCTTCTTTCCTTTGTTGCTCCAAGTGCGAGCGCACCCTCGTAATAGCTTTCCGGAACTGCGCGTATTGCCGACTCCGAAACACCTATGATTGTGGGAAGGATCATAATTCCCAGAACAATTGACGCGGCAAGCCAGCTTGAGCCGTTTCCGCCGAAGTTTTCACGGATAAACGGCACTATTACCATCAAGCCGAAAAATCCGTAAACAATTGACGGAATTCCTGCCAGAAGCTCAGTAGCAGGCTTTAAAATTTTATACAGCGGTGCAGGGCAAAATCTTGCAAGAAATACAGCCGTTAATATGCCTATCGGCACTCCGATTACTATTGCGCCTGCGGTAACATATATGCTGGCAATTATCATATTAAATATTCCGTAACTTGCAGGCACGTTTGTAGGCGCCCATTTCTGGCCGCCTACAAAATCAAAGAAACCTATTTCTGCCATTGCAGGAACACCGTTACAGAATAAGAAGATACAGATAATGACAACCGCCGCTATGCTTGTGATAGCTGTCAGGAAGAAAACTCCCTGCATTGCCCTTTCTCTAAATCTGCTTAATCTCATTTAATAATGTCACTCCAAACAGTAGTTTCGCCTGTATAAATTGCTTTAATCTGATCCATTGTGAGATTGTCGCAGGTGTTTGACTTATTAACAATTACTGCTATACCGTCTTTTGCGATCGTCTGGGTAGTAAGCTCTTTTGCTTCTTCATCTTTGAGATCACGTGAAGCCATACCTATGTCGCATGTGCCGCCCATAGCTGACTGCATACCGGCAGAAGAATCGGAAGTCTGGATTTCAACCTTGGCATTTTTATTTACAGCCTGATAAGCCTCTGCAAGCTTTTCCATTACAGGTGAAACTGATGAAGAACCTGCAACACTTATTTTGCCCGATGGCTTTGAGCCGTTGTAAGCCCCTGTTTCTGATATAGAAACATAACCCTCATCTGTAACAATTTTCTGTCCGTCTGAGCTTAAAATAAAGTCAACAAAGTCCTGAGCAGCTTCGCTGAGTTCGCCCTTATATGCAATGTTGAACGGACGGCTGATTGCGTAATCGCCTGATTTTACATTCTCTGCCGTAGCGTCAACACCCTCGACCTTAACTGCTGTTACAGTATCGTTAAGAGAACCGAGCGAGATATAACCGATAGCTGCGTCATTGTCCTTTACGTTTGTAATTACAGCCTCTGTGCTGTTAATAGTTACTGCCGACGTAGACGTGTTGTCTGTCTTTGTATCTCCGTCCTTAACAAGGATTCCCGTAAGCTCCGTAAAAGCATCTCTTGTACCCGAGCCCTCTTCTCTTGTTACTACCGTGATTTGTTTGCTTGAATCAAACGCAGCGCTGTCTGCTGCCGATGTATCAGAAGAACCACTTGATGAATCTGAACCGCCGCAGCCTGCAAGTGATGTTACTGCAAGTGCGCTCATAACTGTAAGTGCTGCAATCTTTTTTAATACTGTTTTCATTTCTTTAATTCTCCTTAAAATTTTCTTGTACCTTATGTACAACCATAGTGTATTTCTATTTTGTAAAGAACAAAACGACTGAAATGTAAAATGAAAGTAAAATAAAATAAAGAATTTGTATAACGAAAATATATTTTACAAAATGGCGTGACATATTAGTTGTTTTATGTTATAATATAACAAATTGTATTAATAATTTAAACTGCTAAAGCAGTATTGACTTATTTCTTGCAATAAATTTTTTATATATTGGAGGTCTTACCAATGGAAGAAAAGAAAATCCCTTACAAAACTTATCTTGACGAAAGCGAAATACCAACAAAATGGTATAATGTCAGAGCTGATATGAAAAACAAGCCTGCTCCGCTATTAAACCCCGGAACACTTCAGCCAATGACAGCAGAGGAGCTTTATCCAGTATTCTGCGAAGAACTTGTTGCTCAGGAGCTTAACAACACCGATGCATACATTGACATTCCCGAAGAAATTCAGACATTCTACAAAATGTATCGTCCTTCTCCGCTTATCAGAGCCTATTTTCTTGAAAAGGCACTCGATACCCCCGCAAAGATCTACTACAAGTTCGAGGGTAACAACACAAGCGGAAGCCACAAGCTGAACAGTGCAATCGCTCAGGCTTATTATGCTAAAAAGCAGGGCTTAAAAGGCGTTACAACCGAAACAGGCGCAGGTCAGTGGGGTACTGCACTTTCAATGGCTTGTTCGTACTTCGGACTTGACTGCAAAGTTTATATGGTTAAGGTTTCATATGAACAAAAGCCTTTCAGACGCGAGGTTATGAGAACATACGGAGCAAGCGTTACTCCTTCGCCGTCAACCTCAACTGCAGTCGGCAGAAAAATCCTTGAAGAGCATCCCGGTACAACGGGAAGTCTCGGCTGTGCAATTTCTGAGGCTGTTGAAGTTGCAACTACAACAGAGGGCTATCGTTATGTGCTCGGCAGCGTATTAAATCAGGTGCTTCTGCATCAGTCTGTCATAGGTCTTGAATCAAAAGCGGCTCTTGATAAACTGGGTGTTAAACCCGACATTATTATCGGCTGTGCAGGCGGCGGCTCAAACCTTGGCGGTCTTATTGCTCCGTTTATGGGTCAAAAGCTCAGAGGAGAGGCTGACTACCGCATTATTGCAGTTGAGCCTGCGTCTTGTCCGAGCTTTACAAGAGGCAAATTTGCTTATGACTTCTGCGACACGGGAATGGTTTGTCCGCTTGCAAAAATGTACACCCTCGGCAGCGGATTTATTCCTTCTGCCAACCATGCAGGCGGTCTGCGCTATCACGGTATGAGCTCAACACTTTCTCAGCTTTACCATGACGGTCTTATGGAGGCTACCTCTGTTGAGCAGACATCCGTATTTGAAGCAGCAGAGCAGTTTGCAAGAGTTGAGGGCATTTTGCCTGCTCCCGAAAGCAGCCATGCAATCAGAGTTGCAATTGACGAGGCGCTTAAATGCAAGGAAACAGGCAAAGAAAAGACAATTCTTTTTGGTCTTACGGGAACAGGTTATTTTGATATGGTGGCTTACGAAAAGTTCAACGACGGCGTTATGAGCGACTATATTCCTACAGATGAAGACCTACAGAAAGGCTTTGACGGTTTGCCTAAATTCCCCGGAAATGTCTAATTCTAATATATATGTAAGATAGATAAATGAGAAGATTTTTCTAACATATTTCAGGGCAAGAACTGTATTCTTGCCCTGAAAGTTTAATCTTATAAAAATATGCCTACGCATATCAAAATTTATAAAACCACTGGATTAAATTTGGTAAAATATGAAAAAAGGTATTATTTTTGATTTGGACGGAACATTATGGGATACAACAAAGCAGGTAGTTCCTGCATGGAATATTTGTTTAAGACGTCACGGAATAAAAGAAATTACATACAAAGATATGGAAAGCTATATGGGCAAAACACTTGAGGATATTTCAAATATAATAATGCCCAAACTGCCTTTCGATAAGGGTATGGAAATCTTAAATGAATGTTGTCTTGAGGAACAAATATATCTGAGAAAGAACGGCGGAACACTGTATCCAAATTTAGAAAAGACTTTGCAAATGCTCCTAAAAGATTATAATTTATATATTGTAAGCAATTGTCAAAATGAGTACCTATACTCATTTTTTATAGCACATAAATTAAAAAAATATTTCGATGATTTTGAAACCCACGGAAATACAAATTTAAATAAAGGCGAAAACATCAGACTAATTGTTGAGCGAAATAATATTGTCCATTCCGTTTATGTTGGAGATACTCAGATTGACAAAGATGCTGCCGATTATGCAGGAATATCCTTTATTTATGCATCATACGGTTTTGGAAATCTTGAAAACCAACAATATAAAATTAGCAAATTTTCTGATTTAGCCCATATTATTTCAAATATCATTTAGCTATAATATTACATTTGAAATAGGAGTGAATAAAATGAATACACCTGTACTTGAAACAGAGAGAATTATTTTGCGGCCGCTTTCGCTTGACGACGCACAAAATGCCTTTAGCCGCTGGACAAGCGATGACAGAGTATCAAAGTATATGAATTGGAACTCTCACAAAAGTATTGACGAAACAAAAATGTGGCTGAATGACGCTGTAAACAACTATTCTTCCGACACAGTTTTTGACTGGGGATTTACAGCCAAAGAAAATGACTTTCTTTTTGGAAGCGGAGGGCTTTACTATGATAAAAGCCTTGAAGTGTTTTCACTTGGCTACTGCATTATGTATGATTTCTGGAACAAGGGTTATACAACCGAAGCCGCCGGTGCAATGATTAAGTTTGCAAAAGATGTTTTAAAAATAAAAGAGCTTTTTGCGCAGCACGCTGTTGAAAACCTTGCCTCAGGCAAGGTAATGGTGAAGAACGGATTTGTTCCTACAGGCTACGGCAACATAATTAATTTGGACGGCACAAAACAAAAATCACGTACATATCGTCTTGCATTTTAAGGGGAATGACTATGCAGTTTGGTATACCTACATTAATTGAAAACAACAGCCTGTCGGAAAATCTTGAACTTTGCAAAAAGTGCGGCTTAAATTTTGTCGAGCTTAATATGAATCTGCCCGAATATCAGTCTGAACGTCTGAAAAACACCGCAGAGCTAAAGAAAATTGCGGAAAGCTATGGTGTCTATTACACAATTCATCTTGACGAAAACCTGAATGTATGCGACTTTAACACCGCAGTTTCAAAAGCATATACGGAAACTGTTAAGCGAACCATTAACGCTGCTCAGAATTTGGGTGTTCCCGTACTTAATATGCATATGAACACAGGTGTGTATTTTACCCTGCCAGACAAAAAGGTTTATCTTTTTGAAAAATACAGGGACTTTTATCTTGAAAAAATAAAAAGCTTTGCAGAAATGTGCAAAGCTGAGATTGGAAACAATAATATTAAAATCTGTATTGAAAACACAGACGGCTATCCCGAGTATCAGAAAGAAGCAATTAAAATACTGCTTAAAAAAGATGTTTTTGCTCTGACGTGGGATATAGGTCATTCACACAGCGCAAATAATGTTGACGAGCCGTTCATTATGGAAAATATTTCACGACTTAAACATTTTCATATACACGACGGGCGGGGCAGAAAAAATCATCTGACGCTCGGATCGGGCGAAATTGATTTGAAGCAGAGACTTGCCGTTGCAGAACAATGCGGCGCACGGTGCGTTGTTGAAACAAAAACCGTTTCCGCCCTTAAACAGTCTGCAAAGTGGCTAAAAGAAAACGGATATACATAATGTTAAACACCGCAGAGATTTATGTAATCTCTGCGGTGTTTTGATTATCATTTTCTGTATATATTTTTTAAAATTTTTGTAGAGCATCACGCCGCCGTTATTCTCTGCCGGCGCGCACATACATTGAACAGATAATGAAAATAATGCCTAAAATTATATCAAGCGCAATATCAAAAACATCGACTACCTTAAACGAAGCGCCGTAAAAAAGCTTCATCATAAGGCAGACAATTCCGCACGCTACGACCGGGACGGCAAGCTTGCCGGATATTCTTAGCTTTTTCTGCTTTTCGTCTTCAGGTGTATCCTTTAACATTGCAGTAATTCCGAAGATACCGATAATAAATTTGAGCACAATTGAAATAAACACAAACGCCGTTATTACATACACATATAAATCAACGCCCTGTGCTGACCACGACGGAATAATCACATCGTTAAAATTATAATACAGAAGCAGCCCCGAAAAAATTATGCTGACAAGCATTATTATTGATACTTCTTTTAAATTACTTTTCATTATCTTCACCCGTATTTAAAATTACCCGATAAGTTCCTTAAGCTTTGCCTCAGCGGCTGTTGCGTCTGCCTTGCCGCGGCTGTTCTTCATAACATTGCCGAGCAATGCTTTAAGCGCCTTTTCTTTTCCGCCCTTGTAATCTTCAACAGCTTTAGGATTGCTTTCAATAGCCTGCCTGCAAAGCTCAATCATTGTGTTTTCATCAAGTCCGCCCATATCGCTCTCGCTTATAAACTCAAGCGCGCCCTTGCCTGTATCAAGCATTTTTTCAAGCGTTGACTTAGCGAGATTATTGCGGATTTTGCCGCTGTCAAGCAGCTTTACAAGCTCGTTAAGCTGTTTGGGGGTTACTTTAACGTCAAAAATCTCCTTATCCGATTCTGTTTCAGTTCGACTGAACATCTGACCGATAATAAAGTTTGAAACAGTCTTAGGCGACTTGACTCCGTCACACGCCTCGTCAAAATACTCGCTGATTCTTCTGTATTTTGTAAGAAGCTGAGCGTCCTTTTCGGGAATCGCAAGCTCGTCAATATAACGTCTGCACTTATCCGCAGGAAGTTCGGGAAGCATTGCCTTGATTTCTTCAACTTCTTCTCTTGTAACATTAATGGTAACAAGGTCGGGATCACGGAAATAACGGTAATCGTGAGCGTCCTCTTTGCTTCTCATTGAAGAAGTGGTGTTGGTTGCGTCGTCATAGCGCAGAGTTTCCTGAATAACCTTTCCGCCGCTTTCAATTAAATCGACCTGACGTTCAAACTCATATTCCATTGCCTTTGTTATGTTGGTGATTGAGTTCATATTTTTGATTTCCGTTCTCGTGCCGAGCGTTTCTGAGCCAACGGGACGAACAGAAATGTTAACGTCGCAGCGCATTGAGCCTTCCTGCATTTTGCAGTCGGAAATTCCGATATATCTCATAACCTGCTGAAGCTTTTCAACATATTCCCTTGCTTCGTCAATTGAGCGAATGTCGGGTTCGGAAACGATTTCAATAAGCGGAACACCGCCGCGATTATAGTCAACATAGGTGTCGCCGTGCTGGTGAATGAGCTTTCCTGCGTCCTCTTCAATGTGGATATGGTGCAGACGGATTTTTCTGCCGTTTGAAAGCTCAACATAGCCTCCGATTGAAAGAGGCGCATAAAGCTGGCTTATCTGATATGCCTTTGAAAGGTCGGGGTAACAGTAATTCTTTCTGTCCATTTTTGAAATTTCCGCAATCTCTCCGTGAGTTGCAAGGCCTGCCATAATTGCATAACGAACGGCCTGCCTGTTTAGCTTAGGCAAAGTACCCGGAAGTCCTATACACACAGGACAGCAGTGACTGTTTGGTTCTCCGCCGAACTGAGTTGTGCAGCCGCAGAAAATCTTAGTTTTTGTAGCAAGCTCAATGTGGGTTTCGAAACCCGCAACTAATTCATATTTCACAGTTTAACACCCCACTTTGTATCCTTAAAGTTCTCTCCTGCCGCCTGCTGATATTTATATGCAGCGTTAAGAATTTCAGCTTCTCCGAAGCTCTTGCCGATAAGCTGCATACCAATCGGCATACCCTTTGCGTTAAATCCGCACGGAACAGACACGCCGGGCAAGCCTGCGATATTCACGGGAACGGTGCATATATCGGTAAGATAAGTTTCAACGGGGTCTGAAACTGCGTGTCCCATTTCAAATGCTGTCATAGGAACTGTTGGAGCAAGAATAACGTCACAATGCTTGAAAGCGTCATTAAATGCCTTTACAATCGTTCCTCTTAAATTCTGAGCCTTTTTATAATAAGCGTCATAATATCCTGCCGAAAGCACATATGTTCCAAGCAGAATTCTGCGCTTGACTTCCTCGCCAAAGCCCTCTGAACGAGTGCGGCAAATCATATCGTGAGTGCCGTTGTAATGCTCGGTCTTGTAACCGTAACGGATACCGTCATATCTTCCGAGGTTTGAAGAAGCCTCCGCACACGCGATGATATAGTAAACTGGAAGTGCAAATTTCAGCGCAGGCAAATCAAAGTAAACTATCTCAGCTCCCAAAGATCTGTAAACCTCGGCTGCATTAAGAACCGCCTCTTTTACATCATCACGGACACCGTCAAGATATTCTCTTGCAATGCCTATCTTCATTCCCTTTATGTCATTGTCGAGCTTTGAAAAGGTCTTTCCGCCCATGCAGCCTTTTGAGGTTGAGTCTTTTTCGTCATATTCTGAAATTGCGTCAAATACAATTGAAGCGTCCTCAACCGTTTTGGTAATCGGGCCGATCTGGTCGAGAGAGCTTGCATATGCAATAAGTCCGTAACGGGAAACAGAGCCGTAGGTCGGCTTTAATCCTACAATTCCGCAGAATGAAGCAGGCTGACGTATCGAACCTCCTGTGTCGGAGCCAAGACCGTAAGCCGCAATGTTTGCTCCTACAGCGCTTGCAACGCCGCCGGACGAACCGCCTGAAACATGGTTTGTATTAAACGGATTTGCTGCGCCGCCGAAATATGAGGTTTCGCAGGAAGAACCCATTGCAAATTCATCCATATTCGTCTTGCCGAGCATTACCGCATTTTGCGAAGCAAGAATATCCCATACTGTCGCATTGTAAATCGGCTTATAACCGGTGAGTATTTTAGAACAGCAGGTGGTTTCAATTCCCTTTGTAGAAAGATTATCCTTTAATGTCATCGGAACGCCCTCAAGCAGACCGATTTCTTCGCCCGAAGCAATTTTTTTGTCAACAGTCTCTGCTGTTTTAAGAGCTTCTTCTTCAGTAACATTTACATAGGCGTTGAGCTCTCCGTTTGATTTTTGTATTTCATCAAGATAGCTTTTTGTAAGCTCGGTGCATGAGCACTGTTTAGTTGTAAGCATCTCGTGAATTTTTGCAATTGTACCCATTATTACACCCCTTATTCTCTGTTTCTTACAAGGAAATGGTCTTCTGCCTGTTCTGGGGCATTTTTGAGTATTTCCTCACTGCTGTATGATTCAACGACCTCGTCCTCTCGAAATACATTTGACAGATTGTTAATGTTGTCAAATGTTTCTCCGCTTGTCGGAGCGTTGTTGATAGTGTCGGCAAAATCTATAATTTCCTGCATTGACTGCGTAAGGCTGTCAAGCTCCTCTTCGGGAACAAAAAGCTTCGAAAGCAACGCAATGTTCTCAACATCTTCTCTTGTTACCATAAAAACCATCCTTTGTAAACAGAATCAGGGCAAGTCATAAAATTATAACTCGCCCTTTGAGTTTATCTTAATTTTATATGAACTTCTCTGAGCTGCTGCTCCGTAACCTCTCCGGGTGAACCGAGCAGTAAATCCTGAGCGTTTGAATTCATCGGGAATGCAATTACTTCACGTATATTTTCTTCCTCGGTAAGAAGCATTATCATTCTGTCAACGCCCGGAGCCATGCCTGCGTGAGGCGGCGCACCATACTGGAATGCATTGTAGAGAGCCGAGAATTTAGCCTTGAGGTCATCCTCGGAATATCCTGCAAGCTCAAATGCCTTTTTCATAATTTCAATATCGTGATTACGCACAGCGCCTGACGAAAGCTCAACGCCGTTGCATACAATGTCGTACTGATATGCAAGGATCTCTTCGGGGTCTTTGTTTAAAAGGCTGTCAAGACCTCCCTGCGGCATTGAAAACGGGTTGTGAGTAAATATTATCTGATTGGTTTCCTCGTCGCGCTCAAACATCGGGAAATCAACAATAAAGCAAAGCTCAAATCTGCTTGTATCAATAAGGTCAAGACGTTTTGCGACCTCGGTCCTTATTTGTCCCGCAAGCTTCGGAGCGTCCTTTGCTGTATCGGCAATAAAGTAAATTACATCTCCTGCCTTAGATCCGTTTCGCTTTATAAGCTCCTCGCGGTCGCCCTCTTTAAGGAATTTGTCAATAGGGCCGTCAAATGTAAGGTCATCTCTCACCTTGACATATCCAAGACCCTTCATACCGATTGAAAGAGCAAACTCTTCCATCTTTTTAAACCATTTTTTGCTTTGTGAAGCCGCATTCGGCACATTAATTGAACGAACAGTCTTTTTGCGGAACGGAGCAAAGTCTGTTTCTTCAAACATATCGCTTATTTCAACAATCAAAAGCGGGTTGCGCAAATCAGGCTTGTCGGTACCGTATTTAACCATACTTTCTGCATACGGAATACGTGCAAACGGAGGCTTTGAAACCTCTTTGTCGGAAAACTTTTTAAATGTTTCGTACAACACCTCTTCTGCAACGTCAAAGACATCCTCCTGAGTTGCAAAAGCCATTTCAAAGTCGAGCTGATAAAATTCGCCCGGCGAACGGTCTGCACGTGCGTCCTCGTCGCGGAAGCATGGTGCGATCTGAAAATATCTGTCAAATCCCGACACCATCAAAAGCTGTTTGAAAATCTGAGGAGCCTGCGGAAGAGCATAGAATTTACCTTTATGCTTGCGGCTCGGAATAAGATAGTCGCGCGCACCTTCGGGAGATGAAGTCGAAAGAATAGGGGTCTGTATTTCGGTAAATCCCATATCGTTCATCTTTGAACGCAGGAATGTTACAACCTGCGAACGAAGCATAATGTTATTGTGAACCTTAGGATTTCTTAAATCAAGAAAACGGTATTTCAGTCTTACTTCCTCAGAAGTGTTTGTAGATGTCGCAACTTCAAAAGGAAGTACATTTTTACATCTGCCAAGAACCTTTATGTCCTCTGTATGCACTTCGACATAACCCGTAGCAATTTTTGAATTAATTGTGTCCTCGTCACGCTTTACTACCTCTCCGCTGAGGGTAACGGTACACTCTTTATTTATATTTTTAAGGAGCTCATCATTATGAACGACAACCTGAAGTACGCCGTACTGGTCGCGGATATCAAGGAACATTACACCGCCGTGGTCACGGATATTTTCAACCCAGCCTGCCACTTTAACCTGCTGTCCGATATTATTTTCTCTTAACTCGCCGCATGTTACGGTGCGGTACTCATTAGACTTTATCATCAAGTAACTATCCTTTCACAGATATTTTGCCTATACTATGATATTATAACACAATCTATCAATTCAATCAATATTTTCCAATACTTTTTTTATTGTTTTAATCAGTGCTATATAACATTCAGCGCAGAAAAGCAAGTTTTCCTGCCAAAACGATGATTTAAAATAACGACCGATGTTTCAATAGGTAATTATAGTTTATCTGTTCAATAACAAGTTGTCGAATTATGTACCGCATATTGCAATTATAATGCCATTGCAAATCATATGTTTTGTACGTATCATTATTCAACGCTTTTAAGGCTTTCAACCATATTGACCGACTTAATCTTAAAGCTCATAACTGCATTTACAAGCAAAGAGAAAAGCAATGTAAGTCCTGCCGCGTAAAGATACGAAGTAAAGTAGATCTGACGTCCGAACATAATATTGTCAATCTCTATTGTCTGCACAATGAATTCCGTCAGAAACACTCCCATCACAAGTCCTGCGGCTATTCCAAGAAGTGTCAGAACAATATTTTCCTTGTAGATAAACGAAGATGTTTCTTTGTTGTAAAAGCCGAGAACCTTGAACGTAGCAATCTCACGCACACGCTCGGCGATGTTGATATTTGTAAGATTATAAAGTACAACAAACGCCAAAGCCGCCGCGCAGATTATCATAACGAGCACAACAAGATTGAGCGAATTAAGCATATTTCTGAAATCATCAAGACTTGAATTTATAAACGAAACCGCCGCAATTTTGTCGTCTTTAAGGAACTGTGAGCTTAGCGCCTCCTCTGATGCTTCGGAATTGTCCTTTAGCTTTACAAGCATATTGTATTTTGCGTCTTTTCCGTAAAGCGACTTATACAGCGAGGACGGCATATAAATATAATTATTAAGATACTGCTCAAATATTCCGCAGACCTTTACCTCAGAATTTCCGCTGTCAGAGCTTAGTTTAATTATGTCGCCCGTTTTTATACCGAATTCATCGGCGAGCTTTTCATTAATAAGCACACCATCGTCGGTAAGCGAAAGCTCTTTTTTATCCTTGCGTGTATGAAGTGAAATCAAAGAACCAAGCTCTTCAGGATTTTGCACAACCGAAAGATATGTGCCGTCCTCTTTTATGTTCTCTTTAAATTCTACCGTTACGTCCTCCTGAGAAACAAAGGTGTAATCCGACATATTATCATAACCTGAGATTTTCTCTGTGAGGTAATCAACATCTTCTTTTGTTCCGCCGTCTTTTGCAACAACTACCGCGTCATATTTGTATATTGTTTCAAACTGGTCTTTTGTGAGCGGGTCAAAGCTGTTTAAAAGTCCGAATGCCGCTACAATCAGAGCAGTACATCCTGCTACACCGATAACGGTCATACAAAGCCGTGACTTATACCTGAACAAATTGCGTGCCGTCAGTTTTGCAGTAAAGCTCATATGCTTCCACAACGGAGTGATATATTCAAGGAGTATGCGCTTGCCCGATTTGGGAGTTTTCGGGCGCATAAGCGACGAAGGCTTGTGAGCAAGCGAACGCATACACACGATTACAGATACTGCCGCAGTACATACAACAGCCGCCGCAATTCCGAGAATTACGCTCGGAACATTAATTATCAGTGTAATGTCGCCGATATAGTACATTATCTTATAGGCGTTGTAGATTATAAAGGGCAGAGTTGTAACTCCGAGTACAACTCCGACCGCACTGCCCGTAATAGCGGCAATGCCCGAATAAATTACAAATTTAAATACTATATTGAAATTGCCGTATCCGAGTGCTTTAAACGTGCCGATTTCGGTGCGTTTTTCTTCAATAAGCCTTGTCATTGTTGTAACGCAGACAAGCACCGCAACAAGCAGAAAAAACACCGGGAACACGGTTGCCACCGCGTCAATTTTATCGGCATTCAGCGAAAATGTTGAATAGCCCGGATTATCATCACGCGTAAAAACATACCATTTGGGTTCTGACAGCTTATCAGACTCGCTTTGCGCATCATCAATTTCCTTTTGCGCTTGAGCAAACTTTTCATCAGTCTCTGACTTTTTGTCATCATATTCCTTTTGGGCGTCATCAAGCTTTTTTTGTCCCTCCTGCTTCTGCTTTTCAAGCTCTGACACACCATCGTCATATTGGCTCTGCGCCGAATCAAGCTCTGACTGAGCCTGTACAAGCTGATTGTATCCCTCTGCTTTTTGTGTTTCAAGCTCGGTCTTTGCGGCTTCAAGCTCTGCGCTTCCCTGCTCTATCTGTTCCAATGCGGAATCAAGCTGTGCCTGACCTTCGGCTTTTTTTGCATCAAACTCCGACTGTGAACTGTCAAGCTGTGATTTGCTCTGCTCAAATGTCAAAACGGCTTGATTATACTGAGCCGTCAGACTGTCAAGCGTCTGCTGTGCCTGCAAAAGCTGTTGATTAAGCGCTGCTAATATTTCCGGATTGGTTTCCGACGCAATAGCATTATTCAGACTGTCAACCGCGCTCTGTGCCTGCTCAATTCCTGAAACGAGCTGAGGTTCCTGCGTGTTTTTAAATTCAGCATATGACTTGTCATATTCCGCCCAGCCCTCGTCAAGCTGCTGTTGTGCCGCTGAAATTTCTTTGTCAAATGCCGCTTTTGCGGTTTCATATTCTCCGCGTGCTTCTTCAAGCTCAGATTCTTTTTCATTTATGATTGCTTCTGCATTTGAAATCTGTGTGTAGTAAGCATCAGTTGCATTTTTCAGCCCATCTTTTCCGCTTTCAATTTGATTTTTTGCTTCGTTAAGCTTAGATTGAGCTTCATCAGTTTTTTCTTTAAGCTCTTCTCTGCCGTCATTGATTTCTTTTTCAGCCTTTGCAAATTCATCATCAGCCTTTTGCTTTTCTTTGCTGTAATCATCTTTTGCGCTTTGAAGCTCCTGCTCTGACTTATCAATAACGTCCTTTTTAAAAACCTCACATCTGACGCCTGCGGTTTTTTCAAGAATTTCAGACGCCTTTTCCGAATTTGATGTATATTCATCTGAAAAAGCAAGACAGTTTTTTGAGAAATCGGCTTTTACATAAAGCTCTGTATAACGCTCATAAACAAAATTTTCGTGCGGAATGTACATATACTCCGATATTTTGCCGTTTCCTACGTTAGTTGAGCCTCTCTGATACGATATATAGAGCGGAGAATCTGCTATTCCTACAACAGTGTATTCAAGGCTGTTTATTTCTGTAGTAACGTCGGTATCTCCTGCCGTATCGGCAAAAACGACTTTATCTCCGATTTTATATTTAACTCCTGTAATAGTACTGTTTTCAACAACAATTTCATTCCTTTTTTCAGGGAACCTTCCCTCTTTAAGCACCAATTCATTAATAATATTGTTGTCTTCGTATGACTTCGGCAATGCAATAAGGCGCACAACATCTGCTCCGCTGTCTGAATTTGACAGAACATCGCAGTAATATGACGGCATAACATCACTTACTCCGTCAGTTTTGCTTACAGCCTTAATATCGTCTTCGTCAAATCCGACGGTTGAAACAAGTCGGTAATCCATAAGATTTTGTTCTCTAAAGTATGTTTCCGCTAAATTATACATTGACGGGGCAGTTGCTTTTATTCCCGCAAAAAATCCCACTCCGAGCGCAATAATAGCCATAATTGAGATGAACCGAGCTTTGGAATTTTTTATTTCACGTATTGTATTTTTTACAAGCGCTTTTGTCATATGGACACCTCCTCACTTCGTGTTTTGGTAATATTGCATTATATTTTTGCAATAAAGTCGGCATAACAACTCTTTTTCTCCGTTACCATTCTATTTCTTCAACATTTTTCGGATTTTCATTGTAAACATCTCGAATTATTTTTCCGCTCTTCATCTCAATTACATGGTCTGCCATAGGCGTTATTGCGCTGTTGTGTGTAATGAGCACCACGGTCATTTTTTCTTTTCGGCAGGTATCCTGCAAAAGCTTCAAAATCTGACGTCCCGTGTTGTAATCAAGTGCTCCCGTAGGTTCGTCGCAAAGCAAAAGTCCCGGACGTTTTGCAAGCGCTCTGGCTATTGACACTCGCTGTTGTTCGCCGCCTGACAGCTGAGCGGGGAAATTATCTTTTCTGTCGAGCAAGCCAACGCTTTCAAGTGCTTTTTCGCTGTCCAGAGGGTCTTTGCAAATTTGCGCCGCAAGCTCTACATTCTCTTTTGCCGTAAGATTCTGCACCAGATTGTAAAACTGAAATACAAATCCAATGTCAAATCTGCGGTATTCTATGAGCTGTTTATCATCAAATTTGCTTATATCCTTATCTCTGACGCAAATTTCTCCCTCGGAGCAATTGTCCATTCCACCGAGAATATTAAGCACGGTGGTTTTGCCTGCGCCCGATGCGCCAACAACTATTGCAAACTCGCCCTCGTTAATTTTAAAAGAAATTCCGTCAACGGCATT
The DNA here is from genome assembly GCA_947593615.1 of uncultured Clostridia bacterium. Classification (GTDB taxonomy): domain Bacteria; phylum Bacillota; class Clostridia; order Oscillospirales; family Acutalibacteraceae; genus Ruminococcoides. The sequence continues at coordinate 45,901 of CANQDR010000006.1, read as the reverse complement.
AATTGTAACTTCGCCCATCTTATAACGCTTATACACATTTTTAAACTCAACAAGGCTCATATTTCTCCTCTTTTCAACAAAAATACGCTAAAAATATACATAATAATTATATCAGCAATTTTATATATAATCAATTTACAAATTTGCAATTTGTGCACAAAACAATAAACCTCTCGAAACGAGAGGCTTATTACGAAGCAAGCTGATAATTAAAATATAATTAATATGTCTGGTCGCATATTTCGTTAATTTTATCCCTCAGCTTTAAAAAATCATCAAACGCATCCGGCTTTCTTCTGGGGTCGCGCAAAACTGCCGCCGGGTGAAGCATAGCCATCATCTGTATTCCGCCTTTCTCAAACCACAAGCCGTGTTCCTTTGTGATTTTTATGTCGGATTTTATAATTCTTCCTGCGGCAATTCGTCCCAGACAAACTATGATTTTTGGGTTTATCATCTTAACCTGCGCTCGAAGCCAGTCAATGCACATTTCCTGCTCCTCAGGCTTTGGGTCACGGTTCTGAGGAGGACGGCATTTTACTATGTTGGCGATATAAATATTTTTGTTTCTGTCAAGATCAACTGCCGTCAGCATTTTATCAAGTAGCTTTCCTGCTCTGCCCACAAACGGCTCACCCTGCAGGTCCTCGTTTTCTCCGGGACCTTCACCGATAAACATTACTTCGGCTTTTTCGTTGCCCACACCCACAACAACATTGTGACGTGTTTTGCAAAGCTCGCACTTTTGGCATTGTTCACACTCATTTTTGAGTTGTTCCCAGTTATTATACATATTTCTGAAATCCTTTCATTATTCAATACTTTAAAGCAAAAAACTTTATATTTTTAAAACCTGTTGAAATTTATTACAATTAGTAGTAAAATTAAATGGTAAACAAATTAAAAGAATGGTGGTTAATAAAATGAAAGTAATGGTTGAAACATCAGCTCATCACGTTCACGTTACCAAGGAAACTCTTGAAGCTCTCTTTGGCAAAGGTGCAACACTCACAAACAAAAAGGATCTTTCTCAGCCGGGACAGTTTGCCTGCGTTGAAAAAGTTACCGTTGTAGGTCCGAAAAGCGAGATGAAAATGTCAATTCTCGGTCCTGAAAGAAGTGCAGATCAGGTCGAAATTTCCCTTACCGACGCACGCAAGCTGGGCATTTCAGTTCCCGTTAAGGAATCAGGCGACATTGCCGGAACACCGGGCTGTAAGCTTGTAGGCCCTGCCGGAGAAATTGAAATTGAGTGCGGTGTTATCGCAGCTAAAAGACACATTCATCTTGACCCTGCAACAGCAGAGGAGTTCGGATTGAAAGACAAGCAGATCGTTTCCGTTAAGGTCGGCGAAAACACAGGCAGAGCAACAACATTCGGCGACGTTGTTATAAGAGTAAATGCAAGCTACGCTCCTGCAATGCACATTGACACAGACGAGTCAAATGCCGCAGGTCTTGGTGGCACTGTTGACGGAGAAATTATAGTTTAATTTATTATTTTAAATTATTTTATTTTAAGAGAGCAACAAATGTTGCTCTCTTTTTTATGTACAAAAATTTGCTCGGTAATTCTCAGGCAAAAAGGGCATTTAATTTGCCAAATCTGTCTACACGAATTGTGAGCGGCGTCACACCGAGTTTTTCTCGGTAAATTATTGTTGTAACTTTACTCTCGGGAAACTATGTTTTTTAATTTGCCAAATCTGTCTACACGAATTGTGAGCGGTGTCACACCGAATTTTCTCGGTAAAGTATTGTTGTAACTTTACTCTCGGGAAACTATGGTTTTTAATTTGCCAAACCTGTCTACACGAATTGTGGGCGGTGTCACACCGAATTTTCTCGGTAAAGTATTGTTGTAACTTTACTCTCGGGAAACTATGGTTTTTAATTTGCCAAACCTGTCTACACGAATTGTGGGCGGTGTCACACCGCTTATTTATTCAGTACAGTATTAAGAAAATCGGGAAAAATCTCTCTCCACGCATTTTCGTTATGCTTGTTATCAAGCATTACAATTTCATTCATTATATCATACGGATAACCTGTTTCAAGCAGTAGGTCATACATCATTTCGGTGCTTTCATATATCATATGTTCAAGCTCATCGCCGCTGCCGGTATAAATATAGAGATACGGCATATCGCTTTTAATTTTCTGTAACAGGTACTTTCGCCAGTCAGCCTCTGTATATACCAAAAACGCAGGCGAAAATGCTCCGATAAAACCAAATTTATCGCTATGCTCCACTCCCGAAAAGAAAGCCTGCAATCCTCCTGATGAGCTTCCGCAGACAGATGTATATTTTCTGCCCGTTTTTACGGGAAATTTCTGCTCAACATACGGAATAACCGTATTCATAAGAAAATCATCAAAAATCTCTCCCTGAGGAGTAAAAATATCATTGAGCATATACCTGTATTGAATTTCACCAATGCATTTTGGAGTAAGCTCGCTGTCACGATAAACATTTCCGTTGTCAATGCCTACGATTATTGCGCCTTTAGAACCGTTTTTACGCTCGTTTTCCACCGCGTCTATTACTCCCCAGCTTCCGTATGGAGTCGATTTTTCGTCAAACAAATTCTGACCGTCAGTCATATAGATTACGGGAAGTTTTTCATTTTCGCTATGTTCGGGAACATAAATCTGAATCATTCTGTCGTCTTTATCGGGGAACGGCAGAAAGACCGTGTGTAATTTTGCTTTAGTCATAATGTATCACCCAAGAATATTAAAGCACAAAAATAGAAATGTTGCAACCGGAATAAAACAGTTTTTTCCGTGAATAATATGATCAGAGGTGATTTTTATGATTAACGACGTTGAAATGCTTACTTATGTTCTCCAGAATGCAGAAATGGGGTGTCAGGGAATTTCAAGCGTCAGAAAAAGACTTCACGACAGCAAGGTTGACGGCGTTCTGTGCGAACAGCTGATAAAGTACGGAAAGCTTTATCATTGTGCAAATAATATGCTCAGAAACCGCGGAGCTGAAATACGCCACGTAAGCCCCGTAACCAAAGCAATGACGAGGTATGCCGCAGAACGTGACCTCAAGCGTGACTCGTCAGCTTCACACGTTGCCGAAATGATGATTAAAGGAAACACTATGGGCGTAAATAAAATGTCACGTCACATTCGCGACTATGACGGCGGCGATCCGCATGTAAGCACACTTGCAAAAAAAATGCTCGACACCGAAGAAGAAAACATAAAAGAAATGACACCGTTTTTATAATTTATCGCGGCAGGGATAGAATCCTTGCCTATACATACAAACTAAATTCGCCCGTAATACATTACGGTATTATTGGAAATCAGTATTATTAAAGAAGGTGAAGCAGTGGAAAATGAAAATAACGTGCTTTATTCAAAGACATATTCTTTTGCGCCATACGAGCAACCGCAGGACAACACTAAAAAATACAAGCCGAATGAATATGACGTGATTATAGCGGGCGCAGGTCTTTCGGGATTATCGTGTGCGTTTGAGCTTGCTTCAAAAAATAAAAGAATACTTATTCTCGAAACTCATCCTTATGCAGGCGGAAGAACTTCATCATTTAATGATAACGGAATGAAAGTAGAGTCGGGACTGCACAGGTATATCGGCTATTATTCCGCTCTGCCGTCGCTGTTAAAACAATGCGGAGTAAAAATAAACGACATCGTCACGTGGGAAGAAAAAACAGATGTGCTAATTAAAAAACAAAATAAAAAGCTTGTGCTGGGAGTTGCTCCGTTTTTCGGATTCATAAAGACAGCCCGCTCAATATTAGGCAATAACGAGGTTTTGTCGGCACGCGACAAGCTGTCGCTTATGCCGTTTTTTCTGAGCGGATTTACAAGCTATGTGTTCTCAGACAGGCTTGATAAATATTCAGTCGCGGAATACGCCAACCTCCATAAAGTATCTGAAAAAGCAAAAAGACTTATTCTTGAGCCGCTGAGCACAGGCATATTTTTCAGACCGCCGGAAAATTACTCAGCCTATGCATTCTTCGGTTTGTTTGCTCCTGCAATTCCAAAATTTTATAAAATGCGAATCGGAGCATATCTCGGCGGTATGACCGATTTAATGTGCAATCCCATAGTCAAAAAGGTTCAGTCACTCGGCGGTGAATTTCATTTTAACGAACCTGTTGACAGCGTAATTGTAAAAGACGGCGGCGTTATCGGTGTAAAAACAAAGAGCAATAAAAAATATTTTGCCGAACAGACCGTCATTGCAACAACGCTTCCTGCCGCCAAAAAAATCCTCAATCCTCTGGCAGACCGAAGAGAACTGACAAAGCTTTTCCGACTGCCCTGTATGTCCTCTTGTTCTTTTCAGTTAGAGCTTGACCGTCCCTCAATGAAAAAAGACATTACCACCTTTGGCCCCGGAACAGACCTTGTAAGTCTTGCCGAACAGTCGCGCACCACTTTCAGGGAGTCTAAAGGCAGACTGTCGGTAATTTTGGGCAATGCAAAGGAATATTCAAATAAACGAACAGAGGAAATTTTGCCGTCTGTATTAAAACAGCTTAATTCGCTCGGAATACATTTGGACGGTCATATCATTGATGCAAGAAAGGTATCTGAGGAAAATGACTTTTACTCTCTTGACAAGGGCAATCAGCATTTGCGTCCCCGACAACGCACAGGAATCAAGGGGCTTACGCTTGCAGGAGATTACACCCTGACTTCCTCATTCGCAACAATGGAGGGAGCTGTCAAATCAGGCAAAAAAGCCGCAAAAAATTGCCTGCAAAGCCTGTAAAAATCAACTTGATTGTAATTTTTATCAGCATTGCAGGATAATAAATTTTTATAAAACGGTTATACTCTATACGAGGTGATATTATGGGAGATCCCAATGATAAAATAAATCTCAATGAAAAGCAGAACAACGAAAAAACTGCTACAGATAATCAATGGGTAAGTACAGGATTAGACAATTATCCCGATAACAGAGAACGCCGCGACGGCCCCGGAGGCGAAGATGCAGACTGTTAAGTCTGCATCTTCATTTTGTCTGTTTAATAAAAATATTATAACCCGAACTTTCAGACATGAAAATCCGGGTTTATTAATAGTGCAGTACAATAAATTTTTCACCAAAAAAATTTAATGCGGATATTTCTCAATAAGCTCACGCAAATCGTAAGGAGTAGCCTGATATACAAAATAATTCAGCCAATTTGTATAAAGCAAAGTGGCATTGCTTCTCCACACCATCGGAGGAGTTTTTGAAGCATTGTCATCAGGAAAATAATTATACGGAATTTTGGGATTTAATCCCTTGTTCTTGTCCCTGAAATATTCGTTTGCAAGCGTTTCACGGTCATACTCTGCATGACCTGTTACAAATACCTGCCTGCCTGTTTTACTGCACACAACGGCAACCCCTGCCATTTTTGACACGGCAAGTATTTCAAGACCCAGACACTTTTTAATATCCTCTTCCCTTACGCCCGTATAGCGTGAATGAGGAATTTGAAATGTATCGTCAAAGCCTCTCATAAGCTGATGATGAGGCTTTAAAATTTCGTGAAAATACACTCCGCTGAGCTTTTCTTCAAGCGGATATTTTTTTATTCCGTAATGATAATAAAGTCCTGCCTGCGCACCCCAGCAAATATGAAATGTCGAATAAACATTGTGCTTTGACCATTCCATTATCTCGCAAAGCTCACTCCAATAGTCAACGTCCTCAAAATCGAGCTGTTCAACGGGAGCTCCTGTGATAATCATACCGTCAAAGCTTTCGTTTTTAACCTGTGAAAATGTTTTATAAAAGGTTGTCAGGTGATGAGGCGAAGTATTCTTAGATGTATGAGACGCCATTTGCAAAAGTTCAATGTCAACCTGCAGAGGACTGTTTCCCAAAAGCCTCAAGAGCTGGGTTTCCGTTTCAATTTTTGTAGGCATCAAATTTAAAATGATAATTTTCAGGGGACGAATATCCTGCCTCAAGGCAACTTCGTTTGGCATAACAAAGATATTTTCGGATTCAAGTACCTTTATTGCAGGCAAATTACTCTGAACTTTAATAGGCATTTCTCTCACCACCCTTTTAATTAACATAATAGACAACCTAATACTAATCACTGTTTAAAACGGGAATCGTATTACAAAAACAAGTCAAATTAATACTGCTTGCCCCAGTAAACCATATGCTTTGCAGGCTTGCCGCAGCATACGCAGGTATCGCTGATGTGCTCCTCCTCAAACGGAATACACCTGCTCTTCACGCCGCCTGTAACGTCCTTGAGTTTGTCTTCACATTCGGAATCTCCGCACCACATAGCCTTAATAAAGCCCGGTTTATTCTTTGCAATATCAATAAATTCGTCATAGCTTGCGGCTGTAAACGTCTTTTCCTGAGTATTTTTCAGCGCGCGCTCATACATAGAATTGTGAATGTCCTGCAAAAGGTTTTCAACAAACTGAGACAGCTCTTCAAGCGGAACAAACGATTTTTCGCGCGTATCGCGTCTAACTACCACGCACTGATTTTTCTCAATATCTTTCGGGCCTATTTCAACTCTTACGGGCACGCCCTTCATCTCATATTCTGCAAACTTCCAACCCGGAGCATGGTCGGAATCATCAAGCTTAACCCTAAATTTTTTCATAAGCTCATTTTTAAGCTCATTTGCCTTTTCAAGAACGCCCTCCTTATGCTGTGCAACAGGAATAACCGCTACCTGAATAGGTGAAATCTTCGGAGGCAGAACAAGTCCGTCATCGTCGCTGTGCACCATTATTATTGCACCTATCATTCTTGTTGATGCGCCCCACGAGGTCTGGTGAGGATAATGAAGCTTGTTGTCCTTGCCGGTGTATGTAATTCCAAAGCTCTTTGCAAATCCGTCGCCGAAATAATGCGAAGTACCGCCCTGCAAAGCAACGCCGTTATGCATCATAGGCTCTATTGTATAGGTTTCTTCTGCACCTGCAAATTTTTCCTTTTCTGTTTTCTTGCCTATTACGGCAGGAATAGCAAGAGTTTCTCTGTAAAAGCTCTCGTAAACATGAAGCATTCTCAGAGTTTCTTCCTTAGCCTCTTCAGCAGTTTCGTGCATTGTGTGTCCTTCCTGCCACAAAAATTCTGATGTACGCAAAAACGGACGTGTGGTTTTTTCCCATCTTACCACACTGCACCATTGATTATAAAGCTTAGGCAAATCGCGGTATGTATTGATAACCTTTTTATAATGCTCGCAAAAAAGAGTTTCTGAGGTAGGACGAACGCAAAGACGCTCGCTGAGCTTTTCCTGACCGCCCACTGTAACCCATGCACACTCGGGAGCAAAGCCCTCAACATGGTCCTTTTCCTTCTGGAGCAGACTTTCGGGAATAAACATAGGCATATACACATTTTCGTGACCTGTTTCCTTAAATCTGCGGTCAAGGTCTGCCTGCATATTTTCCCATATAGCGTAGCCGTAAGGTCTGATTACCATACAGCCTTTAACGCCTGAATAATCTACAAGCTCGGCTTTTTTTACTATATCGGTGTACCATTTAGCAAAATCCTCATCTCTGCTTGTAATGGCTTCAACCATTTTTTTATTGTCTGCCATAATATATTCCTCCGTAACAGGATATTTTCATAATATTTTTATTATACAATATATTTAGATTTTTTCAAGGATTTTTTCAAGTGTAATTCTAACTCCACATAAAAATTGCAAAAAATAAGGCCGGGAAAATCCCGACCTCTTTTCGGTCAATTTAGATTATGAATTTGCTTCAATATAAGCAACAAGTGAGCCTACTGTCTTGATGTTTTCGATTTCTTCATCAGGAACTTCAACCTCAAATTCATCTTCGATTGACATAAGTAAATCTACAACGTCAAGTGAATCTGCACCGAGATCTTCCTGCAAATCAGTATCAGCAGTAATCTTATCCTCTTCAACGTCAAACTGCTCAGCAAGAATTGCTTTTACTTTTTCCAATACCATTAGTAATTCCTCCAATTAAAAATTATTATGCGGTATCCATTGTAATTATGGACAAAAGCACATATTTTATGCTACAATGGTGTGAAAGCAAATTTTGGTTTGCCTTTCTTCCATTATATTATTGATAATTTACCGCTTTGTCAATATATATTTTAAAATTTATATAATTTTTCTAAAAATTGCATAGATAATAAGACTTTAGAAGAATTTTGCATAGGTAAAATAATAAATTACGGAGGAAATATATATGAGTATTAAAAAATTTGCAGTAATCGGTCATCCCATAGGACACACAATGTCGCCGTTTATACACAAAAGACTCTTTGCAATTTCGGGAGTTGACGCAGAATATACAATCATTGACATTGCTCCCGAAAAACTTGCGGAAGAATATAAAAACACTCTCGTAAAGCTTGATGGCTACAACATTACTATTCCCCACAAGCAAAATATCATTCCGCTGATTGATGAAACAGACGAAAAGGCAAAAATGTACGGAAGCGTAAACACCGTTGCAAACAAAAACGGAATTGCAAAAGGCTATACTACCGACCCCGACGGATTTTTAAAAGCTCTTGAGGCATCAAACATAACGCTTGGCGGAAGAGTGGTTATTCTCGGCTGCGGCGGCGTTGCAAGAACAATGGCTTATGAAGTTGTGCTTAAAAAAATTCCGCTTCTTTTTGCAGTCAGAAAAGAAGATGTAAAAATTGCAGAGTATTTGTGCAATGAAATCAGAAATACCGTAAGCGGAGCAGAGGTAAGCTTCTGTCTGATTGAAGAGCTTTCGGGTGATATTGACGTGCTTGTGAATGCAACGCCTCTGGGAATGTATCCCAAAATTGAAAATCAGCCTGTTTCGGATAATATAATCAACAGGTGTGCCAATGTTTTTGACGCAGTTTACAATCCGCTTGAAACAGTATTGATTAAAAAGGCAAAAGCTAACGGCGCCAATGCCGTAGGCGGTATGTCAATGCTTGTATGGCAGGCTGTTGTTTCACATGAAAAATGGGACGGCTCGGTTTATGACAATGATGATATTGCAAAGCTGTGTATTGACGCGGCTGACGAGCTGAAAAACAGATAAATTTCGTGGGGGTACAGGTATGGATAATATAGTATTATGCGGATTTATGGGATGCGGAAAATCCACTGTAGGCAAAAACATAGCTCGCAAAACCGGAAAAAATTTTGTTGACATGGACTTATACATAGAAGAAAAAGCAGCAATGAGGGTTTCTGAAATTTTTGAAAGGTACGGCGAGGACGGTTTTCGCGATATGGAACACGATGCCTGTTTAGAACTTTCTGAAATGAAAAATCTTATTATTGCTTCGGGCGGCGGAGCTTTTACTTATCGAAGAAATGTTGAGGTATTCAAAGGCAAAGATACCATAGTTTTGCTTGACGTTCCGCTTGAAATTATTAAAATCCGCCTTAAAAACGACAAAACAAGACCATTGCTGCAAAAACCTAATAAGGACGAAATTATGAAAGAGCTCTATGAAAAACGTCTGCCTCTTTATAAAAATGCAGCTGATATTGTGGTTTCCGGAAAAAATACTCCCCTTAAAACAGCTTTTGCAGTAATTAATGCAGTAAATGTCACAAAAAATTGATAAGAGCTATTGATTATAGCGCTTTAAAGTGATAAAATATATTACAGCTTGAATTACGAAAGGATAGAATAAAATGATCATAGTATTAAAGCCGTCTACATCAGATGAACAGCTTAATAAATTTACGCAAATGCTGAAAGACTCTTACAACGTTAAAGTTAATAAATGGGAAGGCGTTCAGTCAACCGTCCTCGGTCTTATAGGCGACACAACAAAAGTTGACATTGAGTACATTGACGCACAGGATATTGTCGAAAGCGTTAAACGCGTTCAGGAGCCGTATAAAAAGGCAAACAGAAAATTCCATCCCGACAATACTGTTATTAAAATAAATGATAATGTAACTATCGGCGACGGCAGTCTGCATATTATGGCAGGACCTTGCTCTGTTGAAAGCGAAGAACAAATCGTACAGATAGCAAAGGATGTTAAAAAATCGGGCGCAACACTTTTAAGAGGAGGCGCATTCAAACCCCGCACCTCACCGTATGCGTTTCAGGGACTTAAAGCAGAGGGTCTTGACCTGCTGAAAATCGCAAGAAAAGAAACAGGACTTCCGATTGTTACCGAAATTATGCGCGCGTCACACATTGATATGTTTGAAAATGTAGATATAATTCAGGTTGGCGCAAGAAATATGCAAAACTTCGAGCTGTTAAAGGAGCTTGGCAAAACAGACAAGCCGATCCTTTTAAAGCGCGGACTTTCGGCAACAATTGAGGAATGGCTTATGAGCGCCGAATATATTATGGCAGGCGGTAATGACAAGGTTATACTCTGCGAACGGGGAATACGTACCTATGAAACCTTTACGCGCAACACGCTGGACATATCGGCTGTACCGATTATCAAACAGCTTTCTCATCTTCCCGTTATCGTTGACCCAAGCCATGCAGCAGGAAAATCATGGCTTGTTGAGCCGCTTGCAATGGCGTCTGTTGCCGCAGGCGCTGACGGTCTTATTATTGAAGTTCACAACGACCCTCCTCACGCTCTTTCGGACGGTGCACAGTCGCTCACTCCAAAACAGTTTGATGGAGTTGCAAAAAAGGTATTTGCGCTTAAAAACTCGATTAATAATTAATAATCTTCTTCTAACACAAGACTAATCAATTGGAGGCTGTGCAATGAATATTGCTGTAATCGGGCTTGGAATTATAGGCGGAAGCTTTTGCAAAGCGATTAAAAAATATACCGACCATTATGTTATAGGTATTAACCGCACTGCTGAAACCGCACAAAAGGCTCTTGAAATCGGAGCAATTGATGAAATCGGTACAAATGAAAGCCTTGGAAAAGCAGATATTATTATTCTTGCAATGTATCCGCAGGCTGATATAGATTTTATTGAAAAAAACGGAACCCACATAAAAAAAGGTTCTATCGTAACAGACGCCTCGGGCATAAAAAGCGCGATTTGCCCAAAGCTTAAAGAGCTTTCAAAAAAATTCGGATTCGTATTTATCGGAAGCCATCCTATGGCAGGCAAAGAAACAAACGGTTTTGATGTATCCGACTCTGAGCTTTACAAAAATGCAAGCTATATAATCACCCCCTGCGGTGCAGAGCAAAAATATGTTGACGTGCTTTCCTCTCTTGCAAAATCAATAGGATTCACAACAATTAAAATAACAAACCCGGAAGAACACGACAGAATGATTGCTTTTACTTCTCAGCTTCCACACGTTCTCGCCTGCGCATATGTGATGAGTCCGTGCTGTCCTAATCACAACGGTTTTTCGGCAGGAAGCTACCGTGATGTTTCAAGGGTTGCAAACATCAACTCAAAGCTTTGGAGCGAGCTGTTTCTTGAAAATAAAGAACCGCTTATAAAAGAACTTGACATTCTTATTGAAAACATCACCGCAATTATCAATGCCGTAAAAAGTGAAGATAAAAAAGCCCTTGCCGACCTGCTTGAACAGGGTCACAAAGTAAAAGAGGCTCTCGGCGAATAGCACTGCAAACAAAGCACATATCTAAACTTTGCGATAAGTTTTTCATTTTATAACATTGAAATCAGAGTGTATTGGAAAAATGAAAGGAGCGTTTCCTTTGAGAACAGTTCACGTTGAAACTGGAAAACCGTATGACATATATATTGAACGAGGCATTATTGAACAATGCGGCGAGTATGCTCGAAAATTGTCGTCCGCAAAGAAAGTTACGGTAATTACCGACACAAATGTTGCGCCTCATTATCAGTGGCGGGTGCTCAACTCTCTTGAAAAGCAGGGCTTTGAGGTTAAAACCCATATTTTCAAGGCAGGAGAAGAGTCTAAAAATCTGAACACTGTTTCAGAAATGTACAATACTCTTGCAGGCTTTAAAATGACGCGCAAGGATATTATTATTGCTCTCGGAGGCGGTGTGACAGGTGACATGGCAGGCTTTGCCGCTGCAACATATCTTAGAGGAATTGACTTTATTCAGATTCCGACATCTCTTCTGGCGCAGGTTGACTCATCAGTAGGCGGAAAAACAGGAGTTGATTTGTCATACGGAAAAAACCTTGTGGGCGCATTTCATCAGCCGACAGCCGTTTTAATTGACCCCGATACACTAAAAACTCTGTCCGATACATATGTGTGTGACGGTATGGCTGAGGTTATCAAATACGGCTGTATCAAAGATTCCGACTTTTTTAAAAATCTTGCCGATGAAAATGCCCTTGACCACATTGAGGATGTAATTGAAAAGTGCGTTTCAATCAAACGTGATGTTGTAAGCCGAGATGAACGTGAGGCAGGCGAAAGAATGCTTCTCAACTTTGGACATACGCTCGGCCACGCAATTGAAAAAATATATAACTTCAAAGGTATTTCGCATGGAATGGCTGTTGCCATCGGAATGGTTTTAATCTCAAAAGCAGGCGAAAAGGCAGGAATTACGGAAACAGGAACTGCGGACAAAATTGCAGATTTATGCCTTAAATACGGTCTGCCGACACACGATGACGCGTCATTTGAAGATATGGCAAAAGCCGCAATGAGTGACAAAAAAACCACAGGCGGCAGCATTAATCTTGTTCTGCTCAATAAAATAGGCGACAGCTTTACAAAAAAAATTAAGCTTGACCAGCTTCTTGATTTCATTACAACAGACTAAGACATATCTTATACTAAACATATTGATACTTTTCAGATACACAAAATTCCAGGAGATACAAATGCCAAACGTAATTTACTCACCTTTCACGCCAAACGGAACGGTTACCGCTCCGCCCTCAAAAAGCGACGTTCACCGTGCCATAATCTGTGCGGCTCTTTCAAGGGGCATAAGCACGATTTCACCTGTTGCACTCTCAAACGACATTAAGGCGACAATAGGCTGTATTGAAGCACTCGGAGCAAAAACACAGCTTGAAAATAATGTTCTTACTATTGACGCGGCAGATATATTCAAAAACAGAAATGCTGTTCTTGACTGCGGAGAAAGCGGAAGCACTCTCAGATTCTTTATCCCTGTAGCCGCTCTCGGCGGCGTTGAAACAGAGTTTGTCGGTCACGGCAGTCTTTTGCCGCGTCCAATTGGACTTTTTGCCGATATTTTGCCAACGGCAGGTGTTGAATGTGAAACCACAGGCGTACTTCCGCTTAAAATCAAAGGTAAACTCCAAAGCGGACGTTTTGAAATTCCGGGGAACGTAAGCTCTCAGTTTATTACAGGTCTGCTTTTTGCACTTCCCCTGCTTGACGGTGACAGCGACATTGTGCTGACCTCACCGATCGAAAGCGCAGGATACATAAATATGACAATTTACACTATGTTAAAATTCGGCGTGAAAGTAAAAACAACCGATTACGGCTGGCACATTAAAGGCAATCAGCAATATATTGCCGCCAATTACACTACAGATGGTGACTGGTCGCAGGCGGCATTTTTTATGGTGAGTGCCGCAATAAACGGAAGTGTAACCGTAAAAGGCGTAAATGAAAATTCTGCGCAGGGTGACAAAAAAATTTGCGAAATTCTTTCCGAATTCGGCGCAAAAGTCAATCAGACAGATACAAGCGTTACCGTTAAAAGCGGAAAAATGCACGCAATAACGATTGACGCCTCGCAAATACCCGACCTCGTTCCAGTTCTTGCGGTATGCGCCTCATTTGCTGAGGGTACGACTAAAATCATCAAGGCGGAAAGACTGAGAATCAAAGAAAGCGATCGTTTAAAATCAACTGCCCATTTGATAAATAAACTTGGCGGAAACGTAAAGGAGCTTTCTGACGGACTCGAAATAACGGGTATCAAGAGTTTTTCGGGCGGAAAAGCAGGCGGCTGTAACGACCACAGAATTGTTATGTCTGCCGCAGTATGCGCCGCAGGACTTGAAAATACAATTGAGTGCACCGACGCACTGAGCATAAATAAAAGTTATCCCGACTTTTTCAGCGATTATAACAGCATTGGAGGAAAGGCAAATGTCCTCGACTTACGGTGACAAAATAAAAATCTCGATATTCGGAGAAAGCCACGGAAACGGCATTGGTGTTGTAATTGACGGACTTCCGGCAGGTGTGAAGATCGATATGGACAAGGTTCTTGTTCAAATGTCACGCCGCGCACCGGGTAAAGACAAGACCGCAACTCCGCGCAAAGAAAGCGACCTGCCGAAAGTGCTTTCCGGTATGCTTGATGATACGCTCACAGGCGCACCTCTCTGCGCCGTAATTGAAAATACAAACACAAAAAGCGGCGACTACAGCAATCTGCTGAGCTGTCCCAGACCGGGGCACAGCGACTATACCGCTTTTGTAAAATATAATGCTTCAAACGACATCAGGGGCGGCGGTCATTTTTCGGGCAGACTTACTGCAACTATTGTATTTGCAGGAGCAATATGCAGGCAGATATTGGAAAAAAGGGGCATAAAAATTGCCGCTCACATAAACAGCATAGGAACCGTCAAAGACAAACAGTTTGATCCTACGAATATTGACGTCAAGCTGATAGAACGACTTAACGCTTCATCATTTGCGCTTATCGACGAAAGCGCTGAAGAAAATATGAGAAATCAGGTTGAGGATGCAAGAATGAATCTTGACAGCATTGGCGGAACTGTTGAATGTGCCGTAACGGGAATTGAAGCAGGTATAGGCGAACCTATGTTTGACGGTGTTGAGGGAGTTATAGCAAAGGCAGTTTTCGGAGTTCCCGCAATTAAGGGAATTGAATTTGGAAAAGGCTTCGAGCTGTCACAAATGCGAGGTTCTCAGTCAAACGACCCTTTCAGATATGTTGACGGAAAGGTCGTGACCGAAACCAACAACTGCGGAGGTATACTCGGCGGAATCACAAACGGTATGCCTGTTATTTTCAGAGCCGCAGTAAAACCTACTCCGTCAATTTCTCAAAAACAGAAAACTGTTGATTTGCAGAAAAAGGAAAATTCAGAGCTTGAGGTACACGGCAGGCACGACCCCTGCATTGTTCCGCGTGCCGTTCCCGTAATTGAAGCCGTAACGGCAATTGCAATTATTAATCTGATGTAAAAGGATGTATCACAATGAAAAATCTAAGCGAAATCAGAGTTGAAATTGATAAGATTGACAATGAGCTGATTGAACTTTTCAAAAAAAGAATGGATTGTGCAAAAGAAGTAGGGATTTATAAGAAAGAAAACAATATTCCTGTGCTGAACGAAGGACGTGAAAATGAAATTCTCGATGCAGTTGCAGAAAAAGGCGGAGAATACGGTTCTCACGCAAGACTGCTTTACTCAAACATAATGGAGCTTTCTCGTGCACTTCAGCATAATATTGTCGGAAGCGGAAAAAAACTGAGAGAGGATATTTTAAATGCCTCTTCAAATATGGAAACTGATAACATAAAGGTGGCGTATCAGGGCATAAAGGGAGCCAACGGACACGAGGCTGCATTAAGGCTTTTTCCTAACGGAACTCCCGTAAGCTGTAAAACTTTCGGAGATGTTTTCGAGGCGGTTGATAAGGGCGAAGTCAGCTGCGGCGTTCTCCCTGTTGAGAACTCAAACGCAGGTTCTGTTTCCACAGTTTACGACCTTATTTTAAAACATCGCTTTTACATTATAGGAGCTTTAGATTTGCCTATTGATTACTGTCTTGGTGGATTAACGCAATCGGAATTTTCCGACATTGAAAAGATTTGGTCACATCCTCAGGCAATTTCGCAGTGTTCCGACTACATTGCAAAACACAATTTTGATTCTGTACCATGTTCAAACACAGCCATAGCGGCAAGAGATGTAATAAAAGAAAAACGCCTGAATGTTGCGGCAATATGTTCATATATGGCGGCTAAGGAATACGGACTGAAAATTCTTGACGATCATCTTCAGGACAACAAGGAAAACACCACACGCTTTATTGTCATTTCAAAAAAGCTTTACATATCTGAAAACGCAAATAAAATCAGCCTTTGTTTTTCTCTTCCTCACGTTACGGGTTCGCTTTACAGCCTTTTGTGCAGATTTAATTCTCTCGGACTGAACCTGACAAAAATTGAATCACGGCCGAGAAAAGACAAAGAATTTGAGTATCTTTTCTATCTTGATTTTTCGGGAAATGTTCACAGCGATAACGTGATTGACCTTATAAGCCAGCTAAGCGAAGAAATGCCCGAATTTAGCTTTTTGGGCAACTACTGCGAGTTGTAAATTCACATTTTAATATTATGAAAAAGACAAAAACGGCAGGAATTCAAAATGAAATTCCTGTCGTTTTTTATAATACTTAAAATATTATACTGATAATATATCTGTAGAACTAAAATTAATTACTTTTCTTCAGCATTTTTTAATGTAATAAGCTTATATACAAGAGCAGCTAAAATACCACCTACAAGAGGGGCAACAATAAATACCCATACATTTGTAAGTGCGTCTCCACCAACGAAAATAGCAGGACCTAAGCTTCTTGCAGGATTTACGGAAGTACCTGTAAAGTGAATGCCGAAAATATGTACAAGTGTAAGTGTAAGACCGATTACAACACCTGCAACAGCACTGTTCTCAATTTTGGATGTAACTCCGAGAATAGCAATTACAAATACGAATGTAAGAATAATTTCAATAATCAGCGATTTAACAACGTCACCCTCAAAGAGCGCGTTTGCGCCAAGACCTGTGTCGGGAGCAAAATAGCAAAGTATTCCTGCACCTGCAATTGCGCCTGCAAACTGAGCAACGATATATCCGATAAAATCCTTTACGTTCATTTTGCCTGAAACAAGCATTGCAATAGAAACAGCGGGATTAATGTGACATCCCGATACATTACCGATTGAATAAGCCATTGCAACGATTACAAGACCAAAGGCAAGCGCCGTCATAAAATATGCGGCATTGGGTTCCTGTCCGTTACAGCCCAGGACTGCGGCAACACCGCAGGCAAACAGAACAAGAACGAGAGTTCCGATTAATTCCGCAAGATACTTTTTAATTGCATTCATAAATAATCCTCCAAATTTTATAAAATTGTTCGAAAAACAAAACATTTTCGACAATTTAATTTTACTAAATTTTGGCAAAAAACGCAATAAGAAATCAACATCTTTTAAAAAACTGTGAATTTTAACAATGGTTTATTGTGATATTTGTAAATCAAGACAAATCAATTATTATTTATATTCTATATTTTATGCAGTTAACTTTGTTTGTAGAATTATAAAAATTCTTGTGATATAATAAAAAATAATCAAAAATATCAGCAATCAGGTGAGTATATATGAATTTGGACAGTTACAGAAAGGACAAACCGTTAAACCGCGATATAATAAAATACATAGCAGTATTTACAATGTTTCTCAATCATTACGCACATATATTTCTTGCCCCTGATACATTGATGTTCAAATTATTTAACATTATCGGATATTTTACAGCTCCCACTATGTGCTATTTTCTTGCAGAGGGCTATCATTTCACACATTCCAAACAGAAATATGCGGTGCGTTTATTTTTGTTCGCTTTAATTTCTCAAATCCCCTTTTCTTTAGCATTATACGGAGAAATTACCTTTTATAAATTAAATATGATTTTCACTCTGTTCTGTTGCTTTCTGATTCTGCTGATTTTAAATCAAAATAAAATTAACAATATGATTTTTAAGGCAACTGTAATTTCAGGTATTATCCTACTAAGCCAATATTGCGACTGGGGTATATTGGCTCCAATATATACGCTTTTGTTTTTTTGGGCGGAAAAGTCCGATAAAAAAATTAAAATAGCTTATGTATCAGGAATTCTTATATCAGCGCTTTATCTTTTGATAATTTTCATAAACAATTTTACATTTAAAATATATTTATTTTACCTAATTAAATATGAAACAGGACTCATCCTCTCAGGATTTTGTATTATATATCTCTACAACGGCAGACGTATAAAATTCGGAAAAACATTTTCAAAATGGTTTTTCTATCTGTTTTATCCGGCGCATCTTATGATATTAAGGATAATCAGCGTTGTATGGTACAAATAAACTGCACTTAAAATAAAACATAACACTCAATTCATAATATCAGAGCTTTTTCATCTTTCTCTGAGCAAAACAGTAAGGTCGATTTTTTCACTCCGTTTGACAGCGCTTCTGCAAACAATTATCAATATCAATACAAAAAACAGTAAGATACAACCTATCTGCCAAACCGTTACGGTTACGGTCATTTCCATAAATGTGTTTCCTAAGAAAGAGTACAGATATGGATTTACAAGAAAAATATTTAACATTTCTGTGATTATTACTCCTGCTATAAGTGATATAATTCCAAACAGCAAATGTTCGGCAAAAACAATATAAAATATGTGCTTTGATTTATAACCCAGCGAACGATACAAAGCAAGCTCGTCGGTTCGGTTGTTGACGTCGTTCTTTAAAAACATAAAGAATCCAAACATCACCAACACTATAAAAAATACCAATGCTGCTATCAATATAAAAAGTGCAGTATTATAAGAGTCAGCGTCAACATTGATACTGCTCTGATATACCATATTAATACCCATAATTTCATTCATTGCCGCTTCAACATTCTTTGGTGAGTCAATTAAAATTATATAGCTTTTATCACCAGAAATAGAACCCATTCCCTGTGATGTTTTTAATACTGTATCATCATATTTAAGCAAGTCAGCTTGAGGTATAAGAATTTCATCACCCGAAAAAATGGGGTCTGACGTGTTGTAAGCGCCCACTACCTCAGCTTTGTGAGTATTTCCGCATTCATCAGCCAAAATAAGGGTTTTGCCTATTAAGTTCTCTCCGGGTATTTCATGTATTTTATTGTCGCTCGGATTAAAATCCTTTATGGACTGAGGCACTATCGCAACCCCTGTTTCACTTTCATCAAAGGCTCTGCCTGATGTAATAATCGGAATACTGTCATTATGAACATATCCAAAGTTATATTCATCAAACAATACGCCCGATTTTTCCGTTACTCTAAGTTTTGCAGGCATACGGTAAACTTCCGATACATGCTCAACTTTCTTAATTTCAGATAACATATTATCAATGTTATCCTCAGATATTTTTTCAGAAAATTCTGTCACTAATTCTCTGTTGGATATATGATTGTTAATTTTATTATCAATATTATCCCTTAACGGAAGTATAATACCCACAGACAGCAAAATAAGAATTGCCGAAATTATTATAAAAAAGCAGAAAAAACAAGTGGACAGTTTTCTTGAAGATAAAGAAGCCTTTATAAGCATATTGAGATCTTTATTTTTCATTTTGCTTTTCCTCTAACACGCCGTCTTTCATTACATACAGCTTGTCGGCAAAGTCTATTACTGCGTCATTGTGGCTGACAACAAGCACTCCCTTGCCTGAATCAGACAGCTTTTTAAGCTCCTCAAATATCATAATTTCATTTTTGCTGTCCAGATTTCCTGTCGGCTCGTCTGCCAAAATAAAATCGGGGTCATTTGCCATTGCTCTTGCAATGGCAACTCTTTGCTGTTCGCCGCCTGAAAGCTCTGACGGATAATGCTCTTTACGGTGTGTAAGTCCGACTTTTTCTATAAGCTCCATTGCTTTTTCCTGCATTTCAGCTCTATTTTTAAACTTATTATTTATAAGCATAGGCACCATAATATTTTCATACAGTTTAAGGTGCGCGTTGAGATGAAACGCCTGAAACACGAAACCCAAAGAATTCATACGAACGTCCGCAAGCTTGTTTTTATCAAGGTTGGAAACGTCATTGCCGTTAATAATTACCGAGCCCGATGTGCAGGCATCAAGCAGTCCCGCAATTTGCAGAAGTGTGCTTTTGCCGCTGCCCGACTGACCCATAACCACAATAAATTCACCCTGCTTGACTGTAAGCGAAACATTATCAAGGGCAACAACCTTATTGTTATAGATTTTTGAAACATTTTTTAATTCTATATATTTCATAGTTACCTCTCAAACTAACTCATAGCGTTTATCGGCTGAATATCTGTTAATTTCTTTATCAAAATCACTTGACAAATCAGCGGAATAATTATCGATATCGCTAAGGATATGCAAATAAAAAACAGGAATAAGCGCCAATCAATTATATATAAAAGCCCTTGATATGCTCCGTGTCTGAAAACAAAGTTAGTAAAAGCGATAAATGCTGTTGACAAAAAACCGCCAACTAAAAAGCCTTTTAGCGTCAAAGACAACTGTTCATAACACATACAAACAAATATCTGCCTATTCTTATAACCTATAGCTTTCAGCAAACCTATATAGCTCTTCCTTTCATTAACGGAAGAAATTGAAGACTGCACCAGCGTAATAACCGCCAAAATAAAAAGTGCAAAAATTAAAAACAAACCAACCGTACCGAACAAATTTGCCATTAAAACGGTGCTGTCTTTGATTAACTGTTCGGGCGAGTTTGCAATTTCGTATCCCATTTCACTTATTGTATTATATACATACGATAAATTATTATAGTCATCAGCCACTACAAAGTAGCTGTGCAGCGAGGATTCGTTCCACCACTTTGCAAGTTTGCTTTCATCAGACGATAAATCAATTCCTGATGATTTCAATGCCATTTCAGTCATTTTTAAATCAGTTTCTCTTGAAACATATATATCCTGAAAACTGCCTGATGTTGTTGGGGAACAATAATATGTTCCGACAATCTTCAGTTTATACTCAGGCGACGGCAGTAATGCATCATCGTTACCCGAAACAACGCCGTCGCTATAATTATATCGAATACATACATCTCCATTATAGCCCTTTAGAGAAATTGTTTTTCCAATCAAACTTGTTCCGTCAATATAATCAATATTTTCATAATTGAGATTATTTTCGTCTTGAAACGGATAAAATAAACTTGGCACTATACAACTGAATTCAGGGGAGTTTTCAAGACTGTCGCCGGCTATTACCGTTTTTTCTTCATCTCCTATTAGTCCACATACGTATACTAATGCCTCTTTGCTTTTTATCTCTTCATCAACCTTATTTGAACTTTCTTTTTCACTATTAATATCTATAATATCAAACATACATATACTTCGAAAACCCGTAGTATCAGCTACTGACTCGACATGCTCAATATTAGAAATTGCTTCAAGTGCCGCGTCTGTAATTGGCAAAAGCCACGGGTCAAGTTCCAGCGATCTTGCTCTGTAGTCATCTTTATACTTGTTAACTGCGTTTTGTGTTACTAATGTAAAACAAGATATAACCGTGCAGGCTATTACAAGTACACACATCAATGCAATTACTGCATGGCTCTTTTTGTTACCTTTTATATTTGCTTTAGATAAGAATCTGTAATAGGAATATTTCATAGTATTTCACCATAATTAAACGATAGGGACTGTCACTTTTCTTGTTTGACAGTCCCCCAATTAATTTAGTATTTCTTTATCAGAGTAGCAGACGCTCTGAAACCACCATCACTCACATTTTGGTATTGTACATAGTAGGGTGCTGCACTTAACCTCTCACCATATGTAATGCTTACTATACCCGGAGAATTTTTGGTTAATATAAGATTTTTCCAACCGTAACTTTTTCCAGTTGATTCATTAACAGCACGGGCTTTATTGCTTGATCTGCTATATCCGTCAAATATAGTTGGATATCCAGCAAAATTCTCGGACATTTTTCCGGTACCGCCCATGCTTGTTGATATGCTGGTCATTACGCCGGGATTAGTAGCAAGAGAAACTATATGCGTCCATTGATAGGTTTGAGCGCTCACACCTATAGCCGCAGCCGTTGATAGTGCACATACAACAGCCATTGTTGTAATAGATAATTTTTTTATTTTATTAAGTTTTAGCAATTATTATCACCTCGTGAATTATTTTTTTCTGTAATTAGTTGCAACTGAACAACAGACTTCTTGTGTAAAATATTATCATATTTAGAAATATTTTACAATTTAATTATAGCCATATAAAATCACTTTGTCAATATCTTTTAATAAATATTTTTTATTTTTATAATAATTTTTAGCAAATAATAATATAATTTAAAAGATTTTCTCTGCTGCAGGAAATAAATTTTGGAAATAATATTACTGCATATAATTAAAAATGGCAAAACAAAACCCCCGACCTGAGTCGGGGGTTAATCTATTTACTGCAAATTATTAAATAAATACAGAGTAATTTCATTTACACCGCAACCTGTAAGCGAAACATTATCAAGGGCAACAACCTTATTGTTATAGATTTTTGAAACATTTTTTAATTCTATATATTTCATAGTTACCTCTCAAACTAACTCATAGCGTTTATCGGCTGAATATCTGTTAATTTCTTTATCAAAATCACTTGACAAATCAGCGGAATAATTATCGATATCGCTAAGGATATGCAAATAAAAAACAGGAATAAGCGCCAATCAATTATATATAAAAGCCCTTGATATGCTCCGTGTCTGAAAACAAAGTTAGTAAAAGCGATAAATGCTGTTGACAAAAAACCGCCAACTAAAAAGCCTTTTAGCGTCAAAGACAACTGTTCATAACACATACAAACAAATATCTGCCTATTCTTATAACCTATAGCTTTCAGCAAACCTATATAGCTCTTCCTTTCATTAACGGAAGAAATTGAAGACTGCACCAGCGTAATAACCGCCAAAATAAAAAGTGCAAAAATTAAAAACAAACCAACCGTACCGAACAAATTTGCCATTAAAACGGTGCTGTCTTTGATTAACTGTTCGGGCGAGTTTGCAATAGAATATCCCATTCGGCTTACTTCATTAAATATGTACGGTAAGTTATCAAAATCGTCGGCTACAACATAATAACTGTGCAACGAAGAATCGTTCCACCACCGTGAAAGTTTACTTTCATTAGCCGACAAATTAACTCCCGCTGATTTCAATGCCATTTCCGTCATTTTTAAATCGGTTTCTCTTGAAACGAATATATCCGCATAATAACCCGATTTTGCAGGAGTACAGTAATAGGTTCCGACAATTTTTAATTTATACTCGGGTGACGGCAGCACCTCATCAGTATTGCTTGAAACATCATCTTCACTGTAATTATATGTAACACTTACATTATCGTTATATCCCTTTACCGTAATTGTTTTTCCAATCATAGTTGTGCCGTCAATATAATCAAGTTCTCCGTAGTTACTGTTTTCGTTTTCAAACGGATAAAATATGCTCGGTACTATACAACTGAAAACAGGGGAATCATCTAAACTCTTGCCGGCTGTTATGGTTTTTTCTTCATCGCCGATTAAGCCACATATATAAAATGCCGTATTTTCTTCTTTCAACTTTTCATCAATTTTATCCGAACTTCCATTTTCATTGTCAACATCTAAAATGCTAAACATGCATACACCTCTGAAACCGGCAATATCATCCACCGAAGAAACGTGTTCAACATTTTCAATTGATGAAATTGCGTCATCGGTAAGCGGTAAAAGCCATGGGTCAAGCTCCAGTGATCTCGCCCTGTAGTCCTCTTTGTATTCATTTAGTGCCCGAGCTGTCACTGCCGTAAAACAAGATATGACCGTACAGGCTATTACAAGCAAACACATCAGCACTATAACTGCATTGCTTTTTTTGTTCCCTTTTATATTTGATTTTGCTAAAAATTTTATATTTTTAATTTTCATAATACTACCCCAGATAAACAGCTTTTTTGCCGATTATTGTTATAGTTATTATAAAGTATATCATTTTCCGTTTTCAAAAACATACAGATACAAATCCTCAAGGGTTGGATTTACAGGTTGAGCCGCATAATTTTCCGGCGGATTGTCGGTCACTATGCGGACGATTATTTTATCTTCTTCGTTATACAGATTTGATACCCTGTAATTATCCTGAAAACGTTTTAAATCTTCTCTTTCAATTTCCACTTCAAATACTTTATTTTCAATCTCTTTTATAAGATTGCCGCAGGTATCGTGCGACACAAGCTGTCCGTTTCTAAGCAGGATTATCTCCTTTGCGATAAACTCTATGTCCGACACAACGTGGGTTGAAATGAGGACGATTTTATCCTCTGCAATTTCGCTTATAAAGTTACGTATTCTGATTCTCTCTTTTGGATCAAGACCTGCGGTCGGCTCGTCAAGCAAAAGAATTTTTGGATTTCCGAGTAAAGCCTGCGCCAGAAGCACCCTCTGTTTCATTCCACCCGAAAACTCTCCGATTTTTTTGTGCGCAACCGCATCGAGATTTACCACTTTAAGCAATTCGTCAGCTTGCTTTTTCGATTCTTTTCTGGAAATTCCTTTGAGTGACGCCATATACAGCACAAACGCTCTTGCAGAAAGCTGTTCATAAAAGCCCTGCTGCTGGGGCATATAACCT
Source organism: uncultured Clostridia bacterium (assembly GCA_947593615.1). GTDB lineage: Bacteria > Bacillota > Clostridia > Oscillospirales > Acutalibacteraceae > Ruminococcoides. The sequence goes on along the minus strand of CANQDR010000006.1, from coordinate 21,538 downwards.
ATCTTTTTTCTAAACGCCTTTCCAAGCTTTAATATGTCCGCTCCGTCATAAAGTATTTCACCCGATGTTCTATTTATATTGTCTGTAATCAGATTCATCAATGTAGATTTTCCTGCTCCGTTTGCACCCAGAAGTCCGTATATTCCGTTAGTAAGCGTTATGCTTACATCATTAAGTGCGCAATGATTTCCATAATATTTAGTAAGATTTATTATATTAAGCTCCATTTTTACACCTGCTTTCATTGCACCATTTTCGTTTTGTAAAAAAAACAGCTAATATACCTATAAAAATAATCAGCAATATGGGGATTATAAAAGTATAGCCATTAGAATAAATAATTAAGTTCATTGCCGATATAGGCACAGTGACGGAAATATATGCAAACGCATCTATTCCAACAGCATACAACAAAGACGGTGCTATAAGTATTGCTGATGAAATAATTATGCTTGACTCATATTTTGTTTTTAAAGAGATAAAACATACAATGCACGATACAGAAAGCAATAGCATAAGTCTTGACAAATAAAGAAGAACAAGAAACGCTCCAATACTGAAATTAAACGGTAATCCGTTTAAAAACTCAAAGCTTTTTAAAGGTGCGTCAAATGTTGTCAGCGGATACCTTATGCAAATGTCGATTATCTCCGTAACACCTGCACATAACCACACAAAAAGCGTAATAATAATTGCACAAATCATTTTTTTACCAAACAGATATTGTCTTCCTTCGGAGCTTGCCATAATTGAACCATACATCATAGAACGCTTTTCAAATGAGAATATACCCGACATAATAATTATCAGGCAGAACACTGAAATTAACGCAAAATTCTGCTGTCTTGAAAAGCCACTTATATTCAAAAGAGCATCGTAACCGTTTGGATTGACAAGCCACGCATCAGTTCCATTCGTTTTATTTTGGTCGATATATTCAATACGCTCTTGTATTATTTTCAGAGCTTCGCGCTTACTGTCATAAGCTTCTGATTTAAAGACATGATTCATATACTCATCATAAGAAATTTTATTAACTGCGTAATCTTCATTAGCCTTTTGAAACTCGCTGTCAACATTGGCAATCTCATTTTCCAGATTATTTACATATTGACGTGTTCTTTCTGTTAACGGACCGCTGTATTCATCGTAGAAACTATTAACAATACTGTCAGTTCCACTGTAATAAAGTTTTCCTGTATCTATTGAATTGAATAGGGTAAGTGCGATAGCAAGCAATACAACCCATCCTTTTTGTATTATAAGGATTTTATACAATTCTGTTCCGGTTATGGTGAGTTTCTCAACTAATTTCCAATAAAAATTTGTGACTCCGGAAATTATCTTCATCAAAAAAACTTCTAATTTATTTGGAGTTTTTCCCGGATATTTATTAGCCGTTGTAATTAAGCTGAGCATTGCAAACAATAGCATGAATAACAATGCTGAAATCAGTACAAGACGATACAAATTAACTAAGAAAAAGAAAACGTTTAAATTACAATATTTTATAATTGCCTCTGTGGGATTTATGTAATAAAAAATGTTCATACATTTTAAAATCGCAAGATTGCTCTGGATAGGCAAAATTGAGTACAGCGCAAACTCAACAGCAAAAATCACTCCTGCCACTCCAAGCGCAATGCTTGTATTCTGTATAAACGACATTATAAACCAAAACAAAAACGCAAGTACAAGCTGCGTTATAATATTTACGAAAATATAGAGTAAGATAAACTGAATTTCTGACATAGGAAATATAAAATTCTGAAACAATTCAATTGACTGAATCGTTCTGAAAATATCTCCCCATCCTCCATACAGTATAAACGAAACTGCAAATAGCACAAAATACATAATCATTACTGCAAAAGTGATACTTACACAAATAATACCTGCACGCCTTAATGCAAGTGTAAATCTGCCGTTTGGGGTTGAATAAACAACATTCCAAAGTCCGCGTCTGCGCTCCTCAATAAAGCTGAACACAACTAAAATGCCGAAAATAAAGATTAAATAGTGCACTGAATCAAATTCAAGCACGGTTGTAATCGGCTTGTCATTGCCAATTGATAGTTCAATCTTTTTAAGCGAAGCATAATCTTCTACGGTTCTGTTAATATTCGCATTTGACAAAGAGTTGTCTTCAGCAAAAATACTGATGGAGTTCATCTGTTCAGCTTTTGCGTCTATACTTTTAAGATATTCAGGGTATTCTTCAATATATTGAATCTGAGAAAGAATTTCAGACAACACCCATTCCCTTGACCGATATCCCTCACGGTCAAGGGAATTTTTATTTTTATCATATTCTTTTGCAATATCTGGATTTATCTTACGAAGTTCTGTTTCCTGTTCCTGCCAGTGCTCGGAATAATTCTGGTAATCTTCAGCTTTTATAACATCATAGTCCATTAAACTGCAAATTACTGAAACATAATTAAGCTGAGCATTTATATCTTCCTGCATACGTTGAACAGATTTACCATGCAAATCGTTGAATATTTCTTTGCGATAAGAGTTTGTTTCAAAAAATCCTGCTCCGTTATTCTTTGCAGCTTGATATTGTGTATTAAGATAAAATCCTGTGCTGATAACAATAAGCAATAAAAATGCAATTATTATTCTTTTGTTGAGCAAAACACGCTTAAATTCATTCATTTAAGATAACTTCTCCTGTATCTGAAACTGAAAAAACGGTTTTCCATTCATATTTGCCTGTTCCGATTTGCGATTTATCAAATGCTTGTGTGCTTCCCTCATTTGTTTCAATAAACATAAAATCGTTATCTCCGCCCTCAAATAATTGACAGGAAGGTACACTTACTTCATCCATCAATTCTCCATTACTTGACATTATAAAAATCTTGATATTCTTCTTTTCTATTGTTTCATTATCAAAATTTGAAATATACAAATTTTCTCCGTCAGTAAGAATAATTTTTGAATCTCCCGGTGTATCAGCTAATTCAGATGTCGTTTTGTCTTTAGTATTATAAACATAAATTTTTTTATATTTACCATAATTTATATAATATACATTATCGTTAAGTACACAAAAATATCCCAAATTATTTAATAATTCATCGATTTTTCCTGTTTCTATGTCAAATCTGCAAATTTTGCCATTCCAATTTTCAAGTTCTTTATCCTCTGCATATGATTTTGAAAAATACATGTATTTGCCGTAACCTACCATTCGGTCTATTTCAGCCGCATATCCATTTATTTCACACACAATAGAAACACTTTTATCGCTAATATTTACGCTATAAAATGATGATGTATTTTCAGAGGTTCTTAATGAACAAAAGGCATAACCTCTGTGAACTGTAAATTCGCCAATATCGTTCCAGTCACTTATGGTGAACATTTCACATATTTCTTCCCTTACCGCTCCATCAGAACTGATTCTGTTAAGCGATACCGTATATTCATCTTTACTGCTCTGACCAAGCACATATATACTTCCGTTATAATATGCATATCCCTTTTCAAAATAGTATTCGTCTGACGGCAAATAGGCATTGCAGGAATTGTTTTCACCATTAAGTTCATAATCTTTATGTTCGCAATCAGGCTTACTGCATACTATTACACAAGATTTTGTTATTTTGTCATAATAATACAACCTGTTTATATGCCAAAAATAATAACCCTCGCCGTTCGACAATTTTATTGCTGTTCTTGAAGTATAAAACGGCTGATCGTCTTCACCTATCGTAAATACAGAATTGTCAGCTAAACTATTCTCATTACTTTGATTGTTTGTACAGGAAGCAAGAGCGAGAACAACCACTGCTAACATTATCATCAAAATTTTTTTCATTTTAATATCCTCAATGATGAGCCAATCACAAAGATTGGCTCATCTTAATGGTTAATTATTTATTTCCAGTAATAATCTGTATGGTAATATGTACTTGCAACAGAATAAGAAATAAAATCATATTCAGCTGACTTCACCAAAGAACAATTTGAACTGGGAGTAACACCGGCATAAATAGAAGTTCCGTTTCCTGTAGAATTAGAAGCTTTAACGGTAGAATATTTACCTGTGCTTGAATTCTTTTGATAACATTGAAGTTTACTGATTACAAGTGTTGTATTAGACGAAGAACTTAAAATAGCGCTTACTTTGCTGCTATTTTTGTTTGTAAATGTCAAGTTATATGTAAGAGCAAAAACACTTGTACAGTATGCAAACAACATTAAAATACATAATAGCATCGCAATTATACATTTCATTAATTTATATTTTTTCATTTATTTAATTTCCTCCTGATATCTGTTTAGTTAATATATTTTAAAATAATAAATAATTATTTGTACATCGGTATCACGTCCCTCGTTAAAATATTACAAGTTATTTGTTTTAGTTGAATTTTACCTGCCATTCTTATATATAATACATATCCCTGTAAATGTTGCAACATAAAAACAAAATTTAAAGTAAAATATTATCACATATAGAAATATTTTACAATTTAATTATAACTAACTAAAATTTCTTTGTCAATACTTTAATAAATATTTTTTATTTTTATAATAATTTTTAGCATATAACAACAGAAAATAAGAGGTTTTTCTGCTAATGGAAATAAATTTTGGGAAATAATCAAACGCCACATAATATAAACGGCAAAACAAAACCCCCGACTTAAGTCGGGGGTTAATCTATTTACTGCAAATTATTAAACAAGTTCAATGATTGCCATTTCAGCACCGTCACCGCGGCGAGGACCGATTTTGGTCACTCTTGTGTAACCGCCGTTTCTTTCGCTGTATTTAGGAGCAATTTCCTTAAAGAGCTTGCATGTAACATCTTCCTTAGTAACAAATGCCAAAACAAGGCGTCTATTGTGAAGTGTATCATTCTTTGCTGTAGTAATCATTTTCTCTGCCATAGCCTGAACTTCTTTGGCACGAGTAACTGTTGTTTCGATTTTGCCGTTTTCGAGAAGGAATGTAACCATAGCACGGAGCATTGCTGTTCGCTGAGCTGTAGTTCTTCCTAATTTTCTTGTACCGGGCATTGTTTTCACTCCTTTACCGTTTGGTTTTTAAAGGGTAATTTTATTCGTCCTCTCTCTGAAGACTGAAACCGAGAGAATTAAGTTTCTGTACAACCTCTTCAAGAGATTTTCTTCCAAGATTGCGAACCTTCATCATATCTTCTTCGGACTTGTTGATTAAATCTTCTACCGTGTTAATTCCTGCACGCTTGAGGCAATTGAAAGAACGTACCGACAAATCGAGATCCTCGATTGTCATTTCAAGTATCTTCTCCTTGCCCTTGTCGTCCTTTTCAACCATAACTTCAGCATTAGATGCCTTATCTGAAAGGTTTACAAAAAGATTTAGATGCTCTGTAAGAACCTTTGCGGCAAGAGATACAGCTTCTTCGGCATTGATTACTCCGTTTGTCCAAACATCAAGAGTAAGCTTGTCATAGTCTGTAATCTGACCTACACGGGTATTTTCAACCGTATAGTTTACCTTTAACACGGGAGTATAAATTGAATCTATCGGCAAAACACCGATTATGTTGTTGCCGTTTAACTGCTTGTTGCGCTCGGACGGAACATAACCTCTGCCCTTGTCAATGGTTATTTCCATATCAAGCTTTGCTCCTTCGCCAAGTGTGGCAATGTGAAGCTCGGGGTTTAAAATTTCAACCTCGTCGTCGCAGCTTATATCAGCAGCCGTAACCTCACAGGGACCTTCGGCAGAAATTTCTGCCGTTTTGGGGCTTGTTTCGTGAAGCTTGGCAACAAGACTTTTCAAATTAAGAACAATTTCCGTGACGTCTTCCTTTACGCCGGGAACTGTTGAAAATTCGTGAAGAACGCCGTCAATCTTAACAGATGTAACTGCACAGCCTTCAAGAGAGGAAAGTAATACTCTGCGCAGGCTGTTGCCGAGAGTGTTGCCAAATCCGCGTTCAAGCGGTTCAACAACAAATCTGCCGTATTTTCCGTCCTCGGTTAATTCCGCGGTTTCAATTCTTGGCTTTTCTATTTCAATCATTCGCGAATCCTCCTGACATTATGCGGTCGTTTGCACGACCCATGTTTGTGTAATCTGCCTATGAAAAATGGGATTACTTGGAGTACAACTCAACGATGAGGTGTTCTTCAACAGGAAAGTCTATATCCTCTCTCTGTGGAGCTGCAATTACCTTGCCTCCCAAAAGGTTTTCATCCTTCTGGAGCCATTTTGGTGTAACTGTTGAAGCTGTTTCGCCTTCGGCAATTACCTTAAATCTTGTAGTTGAGCGGCTCTTTTCACTAACCTGGATAACATCGCCGACCTTTACAAGATATGAGGGAATGTTAACCTTTTTGCCGTTAACGGTAAAGTGAGCGTGGTTTACAAGCTGTCTTGCCTCTCTTCTTGTAGCTGCAAGGCCGAGTCTGAAAACTACGTTGTCAAGTCTGCGTTCAATTAATGTAAGCAATACAGCACCTGTTTTGCCCTCTGCCTTTTCAGCCTTCTCATAGTAAGCTCTGAACTGCTTTTCCATGATACCGTAAACAAATTTTACCTTTTGCTTTTCGGTAAGCTGCATGCTGTATTCGCTCTTTTTTCTTCTCATCTTTCCGCCCGGGTTTCTGTTTGAAGTTTTCTTGGAATAACCCATTACAGCGGGTGACAAGCCAAGTGCTCTGCAACGCTTTGCGATTGGCTGCATATTCTTAGCCATAGAAATATCCTCCTTTTTTAATACTATACACGTCTTCTCTTTGGAGGACGGCATCCGTTGTGCGGAATTGGTGTAACGTCTTTAATCATTGTTACCTCAAGACCTGCTGTCTGCAATGCGCGGATTGCAGCTTCTCTGCCCTGTCCCGGTCCTTTTACATAAACATCGACGTATTTCATACCGTGTTCCATTGCTGCCTTTGCAGCTGTTTCTGCTGCTGACTGAGCGGCAAACGGAGTTGACTTCTTTGAGCCTCTGAATCCGAGCTCGCCTGCGCTTGCCCATGAAACAGCGTTGCCCTGTGTATCGGAAATAGTAACAATTGTATTGTTAAATGTTGACTGGATATGCGCTGCGCCTCTTTCTATGTTCTTGCGCTCGCGGCGACGGCGAATAACCTTCTTACCACCTTTTGGTGCTGCCATAGTCCTTTGCCCTCCTTACTTCTTCTTATTAGCCATGGTTTTGCGGGGGCCCTTGCGGGTACGAGCGTTTGTCTTTGAGCGCTGTCCTCTTACGGGAAGTCCCTTTCTGTGGCGCACGCCGCGGTAACAACCAATATCAATAAGTCTTTTAATATCATAAGCAATGTCACGGCGAAGGTCACCTTCAACGCGGCAGTTGTGCTCAATATACTCTCTGAGCTTTGCTATATCTTCTTCAGTTAAATCTCTGACACGAGTGTCGGGATTAACACCTGTTGCAGCAATAATGTCGTCTGCAGTTTTACGTCCGATACCATAGATATAAGTTAAACCGATTTCAACTCTTTTATCTCTTGGTAAGTCAACACCTGCTATACGAGCCATTCAGTTGCACCTCCATATAAATTTTCAAATTATAATTCTTGTTTAAGGTAATTAACCCTGACGCTGTTTATGCTTTGGGTTTTCGCAGATAACCAAAATCTTACCTTTTCTTTTAATTACTTTGCACTTATCGCACATTTTCTTTACTGAAGGTCTGACTTTCACTTATAATCATTCCTTTCTAAAAAAGTCGTGTTCGTACCCGGCTTACTTTGAACGCCAGGTAATTCTACCTCTGGTCAGGTCGTATGGAGACATCTCCACAGTAACCTTATCACCCGGCAAAATGCGAATGAAATTCATTCTCAGCTTACCTGAAATTACAGCTAATATCACGTGACCGTTCTGAAGCTCAACCTTAAACTGAGTGTTTGGAAGCGCCTCTTTAACAATACCTTCTACTTCAATTACATCCTGTTTCGACATACCTTAACCTCCGTTTAAAAACTGATTTATAATTTTTTTAATCTGCGGATTGGTTTCTACTGAACCCTCAATAATGGTATTTGTGGCACAAAGGTGTATCAGCTTTTTCTTTTTGGGACGCTCTATTCTACGTGTTCTGCCGTCTGCAATGTATGCAAACTCACTGTCAGCGTCCAACACAACAAAAAAACCGCCTTTATCCCGTCCGGCTGACGCCCTGACTATGCTGCCCTTTTCTATGCTCATAAAATCACCTTTAATCGCACAAGGTCATAATCTTGGGACCGTCGGGAGTAATGGCAATCGTGTGCTCGAAATGGGCGGACAACTTTCCGTCCTTTGTGACGGTAGTCCACTCATCGTCAAGTACACTAACCTCAAATGTGCCTTCGTTTACCATGGGTTCAATGGCAATTGTCATACCCGGAATAAGGCGCACGCCTCTTCCCGGTGTGCCGTAATTGGGTACGCTTGGGTCTTCGTGTAATTTCGCACCTACGCCGTGGCCGACAAAATCTCGTACCACCGAGTAACTGCGAGCTTCGACATACTGCTGAACCGCGCTGCCTATGTCACCTATTCGGTTACCGGCAAGAGCCTTGTTAATTCCCTCATAAAGGCTCTCTCTTGTAGCGTCAAGCAAAGCCTGTGCGTTTGCACTGATTTTGCCGCAGGGAAATGTATAGGCGTTGTCGCCGTGAAATCCCTCATAGTATGCGCCAACATCCACGCTTACTATGTCGCCTTCTTTAAGAACGTGTTTCTTGCTTGGTATGCCATGGATAACCACGTTGTTTACGGAAATGCACGCACTTGCAGGAAATCCGCCGTATCCGAGAAACGAGGGAACTGCTCCCTGTTTCTCGATATACTTACGGACAATTGTATCTATTTCATAAGTAGTTACACCGGGCTTTACAGCCTCTCCCGCAACACGGAGTGCCTCAGCAGAGATTCTGCATGCGTCTTTCATTTTAGAAAGTTCCCGCGCTGTTTTAATAACTACCATGCCTGTTACGCCTCTATTGCCTTAAGGATAAGTGCCGTTGTATCTTCAACAGAATCCTGTCCTTCTACATTAACAAGCTTACCCTGGTTTTTGTAGTAATCTACAAGAGGCTCTGTCTCTTTGTGATAAACATCAAGACGAGCAAGCACAGTGTCGGGGTGGTCGTCCTTGCGCTGAACAAGGGTGCCGCCGCAATCGTCGCAAACTCCGTCTTTCTTGGGCTTTAAGTTCACAAGATGATAGGGTTTGCCGCAATTTTCGCAGACACGGCGTCCGGACATACGGCTGATAATTCTTTCGTCGGGTACGTCAATGTTGATAACGTAATGAATATCAACGCCCATTTTATCCAGAGCCTCGGCCTGAGGAATGGTTCTTGGAAAGCCGTCAAGAATGAATCCCTTTTTGCAGTCGTCTTCGGAAAGTCTTTCTTTGACGATTCCGATTACAACATCATCGGGGACAAGCTTGCCCTCGTCCATATAGGACTTAGCTTTCAAACCCATCTCAGTGCCGTTTTTCAGCGCTTCACGGATCATGTTTCCGGTTGAAATTGTGGGAATACCAAAGTGCTCGCAAAGTACAGCGGCCTGTGTGCCTTTACCTGCACCCGGAGCGCCCAACATGATAATGTTCATATAATTATACTCCTTCTTCAGTGATTAGTCAAGGAATCCCTTGTAGTGACGCATCATCATCTGTGATTCAAGCTGTTTTACTGTTTCAAGCGCAACACCTACAATAATGATGATCGACGTACCGCCGATTGCCATCTGACCCATACCTGTTGCCGCACCGTAAATAAGCGGAAGCAAAGCAATAACTGCAAGGAACATTGCACCTATAAGAGTTATTCTTGACAGAATATTCTTAATATAATCCGCTGTAGGTGCACCGGGACGGATTCCCGGAACTGTGCCGTTGTTTGACTTGAGATTGTTTGCCATTTCAACAGGATTGTACTGAATTGTTGTATAGAAATAAGCGAACATTATAATTAGTAAGAAATACAATACCATATACAGCCAACCGTTTGTGCTGAATGCTTCGAAGAAAGAACCCCAGAAGCCGTCGCCCGGCTTAATGCCGAGGAACAGGTTGATTGTACCGGGAATTGATAAAATAGAGCTGGCGAAGATGATTGGAAGCACGCCGCCGAGAGCAACCTTGATTGGAAGGTGGCTTGACTGGCCGCCGTACATCTTTCTGCCTACAACACGCTTTGCGTACTGAATAGGAATTCTTCTTTCGCTGTCCTGCATAAAGGTAATAACCCAGATAACAGCAATAAAGATAACAACCCAAAGAGGAACCAAAATATAGAACTGAGTTGCACCCTCTGAGCCAAGGTTCCAGTACTGACCGAGTGTGTTGATTGTTGCGGGGAGCTGAGCAACTATACCTGCAAAAAGGAGAATGGAAATACCGTTTCCGATGCCGTGGCTGTTGATCTGCTCACCGAGCCACATCATAATTGCAGTACCTGCAGTAAATACAAGAATGATTACGATTGCTGAGAACCACATATCAAAGCCCTCGTTGTAAACAGTAACCTTAGCATTATTTCTAAGATACAGATAATAAGCAGTACCCTGAATAAGACCAAGACCTACAGTTACATAACGTGTAATCGTACCAATCTTTCTTCTGCCTGCTTCGCCCTCTTTAGCCATTCTCTCAAGAGGAGGAATAGCCACACAGAGAAGCTGCATAATGATGGAGCTGTTAATGTAAGGCGTGATACCCATTGCAAACAGCGTTGCGTTTGAGAAAGCACCGCCCGAAAGTGTGTTCAGATAGGCAAGCATAGTGTTGCCCGTTGTAATATCGCCCATTGCTTTTGCAAGAGCCGCAGTGTCCAAAAACGGAACTGTTATTACAGAACCTATTCTGAATACAATAATAATTAAAAGTGTGAATAAGATTTTCCTTCTTAAATCAGGAATTGACCAAGCGTTTCTTATTGTCTTAAACACTTAAATCACCTCTGTCTTTCCGCCCGCAGCCTCAATAGCGGCCTTAGCTGATTCGGAAAAAGCAGAAACCTTAACAGTGAGTTTTTTCTCGAGTTTACCGTTGCCGAGAATTTTAACAGCGTCAAAACCGTTTTTAACGACTCCTGCATTTACAAGAGCCTCAACGTCAACTGTTGCGCCATCGTCAAACTTTCTGTTTAGTGTACTGAGGTTAATTGCAACTACGTTTTTAGCAAAGATGTTGTTGAAACCTCTTTTTGGAACACGGCGCTGCAACGGCATCTGTCCGCCTTCAAAACCCGGACGAATGCTGCCGCCTGAACGAGCCTTCTGACCCTTGTGTCCCTTTCCGGCTGTTTTGCCCCAACCTGAACCGTGACCTCTGCCGATTCTCTTGGAGTCTTTCTTTGAACCCTCAACCGGAGATAGTTCATGTAACTTCATAAGTTCGCACCTCCTTGCTTACGCTTCACTAACCTCTACGAGGTGGATGATTTTTGCTACCTTGCCTTTTGTCTGAGGATTATCGGGCTGTGTTGTAACATCACCGATTTTCTTTAAACCCAAAGCGTGGGCGGTTGCAATCTGGTCTTTCTTAGAGCCGATAAGGCTTTTAACTAACTTAATTGTCATAATAATGCAACCTCCCTATTATAAAATTTCCTTAACGGATTTACCGCGAATAGCGGCAACTTCGTCAGCAGTTCTGAGAGCTGCAAGACCTGCGAGCGTAGCTCTTACTACGTTGCAGGGGTTGTTTGAACGAAGAGCCTTTGTTCTGATGTCCTTAATGCCTACTGCTTCAACAACGGCACGAACAGGACCGCCTGCGATAACACCGGTACCGGGAGCGGCGGGCTTCATAAGAACTCTGCCTGCACCATACTCGCCAATGATTTCGTGTGGAATTGTTGTTCCTCTGAGAGAAACCTTCATAAGGTTTTTCTTGGCGTCTTCAATACCCTTTCGGATAGCGTCGGGAACTTCGCCTGCCTTGCCGATACCGAAACCTACTGTTCCGTTACCGTCGCCTACAACTACCAAAGCTGCAAACTTAAATATACGACCGCCCTTAACCGTCTTTGATACACGGTTAATGGTAACGACTCTTTCTTTTAATTCGCCTGTTGCTTCTACTGTTTTAGCCAAAGTTATTCCTCCTCTTCCTTAGAAATTGAGGCCGCCCTCACGGGCGCCTTCGGCCAATTCCTTAACACGGCCGTGATATATATTACCGCCTCTGTCGAATACAACATCAACGATATTTTTAGCTTTTGCACGCTCTGCAACAAGAACGCCTACAGCCTTTGCTGCCTCTTTGTTTCCGCCATTAACTGTGATGGACTTGTCAAGGCTTGATGCCTGAGCAAGTGTAACACCGGCTACGTCGTCGATAATCTGAGCGTAGATGTTGTTTCTGGAGCGGAATACACACAAACGCGGGCAAGATGCTGTGCCGCTGATTTTGCTGCGGACTCTCTTATGGCGTTTTGCGCGTGCCTTTTTTGTATCAGGTCTGCTTACCATTATTTTTCACTCCTTAATTATTTACCCTTACCGGCCTTGCCTTCCTTGCGGCGGATAACCTCGTCAGCGTACTTAATACCCTTGCCCTTATACGGCTCCGGCGGACGCTTTTCTCTAACTTCGGCAGCAAACTGACCAACCTTTTGCTTATCAATGCCGACGATAATAATTTTGTTGGGGTCGGGAACTTCAATCTTGATGTCCTCTGTATCCTCAACGATAACCTGGTGTGAATAACCCAGATTCATAACGCACTTGTTACCCTGCTTCTGAACACGGTAACCAACACCGTTTACTTCAAGAACTTTCTTGTAGCCTTCCGTAACACCAATAACCATATTATTGATGAGTGTTCTTGTAAGACCGTGAAGCGAACGGTTTTCCTTTGCGTCGTCAGGACGTGTAACTTCAATTACGTCGCCCTTGATTTCAACTGTCATTGCAGGGTTGTAAGCAAAATCAAGTGTGCCCTTAGGACCCTTTACAGTGATTACGCCGTCAGCAATTGTTGCTGTAACACCGGCGGGAATATTTATAGGTTTTCTTCCAATTCGAGACATTTTCGCACCTCCTCTTACCAAATGTAAGCAAGAACTTCGCCGCCAACGTGCTCTTTGCGTGCCTGACGGTCGGTCATAACACCCTTAGATGTTGAAATAATGGCAATTCCGAGTCCCTTCATTACCTTTGGCATATCTTCTGCATTGCTGTAAATACGCAAACCGGGCTTGGAAACACGGCGGAGTCCTGTGATAACGGGAGTCTTGCCGTCAATGTATTTAAGTGTAACCTTAATTACGCCCTGCTTGCCGTCCTCTATAACTGTGAAATTCTTAATGTAGCCTTCATCTGCAAGAATCTGACAAATAGACTTCTTGAGGTTTGAAGCAGGAATTTCAACAGAATCATGCTTTGCTGAATTAGCGTTACGAATTCTTGTAAGTAAATCAGCAATTGTATCTGTAATCTGCATTACCTTTTTCCTCCCTTGTTACCAGCTTGCTTTCTTTACGCCCGGAATTTCGCCCTTGTAAGCGAGCTCACGGAAACAAATACGACAAATACCATACTTGCGGAGGTAGGCGTGTGGTCTACCACAGATTTTGCATCTTGAATATTCTCTTGTAGAGAACTTCTGTTTTCTCTGCTGCTTTACTTTCATCGCAGTTTTAGCCACAACAATCCCTCCTTACTTTGAAAACGGTGCGCCCATAAGAGCTAAAAGCTCACGAGCCTCTTCGTCTGTCTTTGCAGTAGTAACAAAACAAATGTCCATACCGCGTACTTTATCAATCTTGTCATAGTCAATCTCAGGGAAAATAAGCTGCTCTTTAAGACCCATATTGTAGTTTCCGCGACCGTCGAATGAATCGGGATTGATACCTCTGAAGTCTCTTACACGGGGAAGTGCAATATTAAGAAGTCTGTCGAGAAATTCATACATTCTCTCGCCCCTGAGAGTTACCTTACAGCCGATTGGCATACCTTCTCTGATCTTGAAGTTAGCAACTGATTTTCTTGCTCTGCATACGAGAGGCTTCTGACCTGTGATGGCAGAAAGGTCTGTGCAGATAGCGTCAATTACCTTTGAGTTGTCTTTAGCTTCGCCTGCGCCTACGTTGATAACGATTTTATCAAGCTTTGGAATTTCCATTGTGCTCTTGTAGGAGAACTTTGTCATAAGAGCAGGTGCAACTTCTTTTGAATAATATTCTTTAAGTCTTGCCATATCTTATTTCCTCCTTAAAGCGCTTCGTGGCATTTAGCGCAGATTCTGCCCTTAGAGCCGTCCTCATAAATCTTATGAGCAACTCTTGTAGGCTTTTTGCAGCGAGGGCATACAATCTGAACCTTAGACGCATACATAGCGCCCTCAGCTTTGATTATTCCGCCCTGTTCACCCATCTTTCTGGGTTTTACGTGCTTTGAAACCATATTTACTTTCTCTACGATAACTTTGCCTTCTTTAGGGCTTACAGCCAAAACCTGACCCTTTTTACCCTTGTCCTTACCGCTGATTACGATAACGGTGTCGCCTGTTTTTACATGAACTTTACTCATTGTGACACCTCCATTAAAGTACTTCGGGAGCGAGAGATAAAATCTTCATGAATTCCTTGTCACGAAGCTCTCTTGCTACCGGTCCGAAGATACGAGTACCTCTCGGGTTCTTATCTTCCTTAATAATTACAGCCGCATTCTCATCAAAGCGGATGTATGTGCCGTCTTCACGTCTTACGCCCTTTGCCGAACGTACAACTACGGCTCTTACAACGTCGCCTTTTTTAACAACACCGCCGGGTGCTGCTTTTTTAACCGAGGCAACTATAATATCGCCAATGTTGGCATATCTCCTTCTGGTACCGCCGAGTACACGAATGCACATAAGTTCCTTTGCGCCGGTGTTGTCGGCAACCTTGAGGATGGTTTGCTGTTGAATCACAGTGTGTTCCTCCTTTTCTCAAAGCCGCTAAACTTATTTAGCTTTCTCAATAATCTCGACGAGTCTCCATCTTTTATCCTTAGAAAGAGGACGGGTCTCCATAACCTTTACACGGTCGCCTATATTGCACTCATTGTTCTCGTCATGAGCCTTAAAACGAACTGTGCGCTTAACAATTTTGTTATAAAGCTTATGCTTTACGCTGTCTTCAACTGCAACAACAATTGTCTTATCCATTTTGTTGCTTACAACCTTGCCGACAACAGTTTTTCTCATGTTTCTTACTTCACTCACTGTTAAGTCCCCCTCTCTTAATCTTCTGTGCCGTCAAGCTCGCGCTGACGAAGAATTGTTGAAACTCTTGCTATGTCTTTTTTAACGGCACCGATTCTGGATGAGTTTTCGAGCTGATTAACAGCAAGCTGGAAACGAAGATTGAATAACTCTTCCTTGAGTTCTGTGAGCTTTGTCTGAAGCTCTTCACCTGTCATTTCTCTGATTTCTGATGCTCTCATTACTGCTCACCCTCCTCTTTCTTTACAAACTTGCATTTGATAGGAAGCTTTGTTGATGCAAGGCGAAGAGCCTCTCTTGCTGTTGCCTCATCAACGCCGCCAAGCTCAAACATAACTCTGCCGGGCTTAACAACGGCTACCCAATATTCGGGTGAACCTTTACCTGAACCCATTCGTGTTTCGGCAGGTTTTGCCGTAACAGGCTTATCAGGGAATATTTTAATCCAAACTTTACCGAATCTTTTGCAGTAACGTGTCATGGCAACACGGGCAGCCTCAATCTGGTTGGAAGTAATCCATGCAGGCTCTGTAGCCTGAAGACCGTAATCTCCGTAAGTAACCTTGTTACCGCGAAGAGCCTTACCGGTCATACGACCTCTGTGTACTCTTCTGTACTTAACTCTCTTAGGCAATAACATTACTTTCTGCCTCCTTCTCTGCGGGGCTTTCTTGACTTAACCTCGTTAAGAACTTCACCCTTGTAAAGCCAAACCTTAACGCCGATTTTACCGTAGGTTGTGTTGGCCTCTGCAAAACCGTAGTCAATGTCTGCACGAAGTGTCTGAAGCGGAATCGTACCCTCGTGGTACTGTTCCGAACGAGCGATTTCAGCGCCGCCGAGACGACCTGAACACATAATCTTGATACCCTTTGCACCGCGGCGCATTGCGTTTCCGATTGACTGCTTCATAGCGCGGCGGAATGAAATTCTCTTTTCAAGCTGCTGAGCAATGTTTTCAGCTGTGAGCTGAGCGTCAAGCTCGGGAGCTTTTACTTCAACAATATTGATTGCAACAGGCTTTTTAAGCATATCCTCGCACTGAGCCTTGAGCTTCTCGATTTCAGCTCCGCCCTTGCCGATAACAAGACCCGGCTTAGCACAGTGAATGCTGATTCTTACTCTTTTGCCGTCACGTTCAATTTCGATTTTTGAGATACCGAAGTTGTAAAGCTTAGTCTTCAGTGTTTTACGAAGGTTGTAGTCCTCTACGAGTGTTTCGCCGAAGTCCTTTTTGTTTGCAAACCAACGGGAATCCCAATCTTTAATAACACCGACACGAAGACCGTGCGGATTAACTTTCTGACCCATAATTCAACCTCCCCTTAGTCTTCTTTTTCCTTGAGAACGAGGGTAATGTGAGAAGTTCTCTTGTTAATTCTGAACGCTCTGCCCTGTGCTCTCGGACGAATTCTTTTAAGGATGGGGCCTGCTGTTGCGTTGCACTCTGCAACGTAAAGCTTGGATACATCCATATCATGGTTGTTCTCAGCGTTTGCCATAGCTGAATTGAGCAGCTTTAAAAGCGGCTCGCAAGCGGCCTTGGGAGTGTGCTTGAGAACAGCTTCCGCATACTTGACATCCTTGCCTCTGATAAGGTCGAGAACTATGCCAACTTTGCGGGGTGAAATACGAACAAATTTAGCATTTGCTTTAGCTTCCATCTGCAATACTCTCCTTCCGCTTATTTACTTGTCTTTGAACCGGCGTGACCCCTGAAGGTTCTTGTCGGCGCAAACTCACCGAGCTTGTGTCCAACCATATCTTCGGTTACATATACCGGAACGTGCTTACGGCCGTCGTGAACGGCGAATGTGTGTCCGACGAATTCAGGGAAAATTGTTGAACTTCTTGACCAAGTCTTTAAAATTCTCTTTTCGCCTGCTTCGTTCATTTCAAGAACCCTTTTGAGCAGTACAGGCTGAACAAAGGGACCCTTTTTAGTACTTCTACTCATAGTTATAAGCTCCTTTCTCTGCCTTACTTACCGTTTCTTCTGCGAACGATAAGCTTATCGCTGCTCTTGTTGTTCTTACGAGTTTTATAGCCGAGTGCGGGTTTGCCCCAAGGTGTTACAGGGCCCGGACGGCCGACCGGTGATTTACCCTCACCACCGCCGTGCGGGTGGTCGTTCGGGTTCATTACAGAACCGCGGACTGTAGGTCTCCAGCCCATATTTCTCTTACGGCCTGCTTTACCGATTTTTACGTTTTCGTGGTCAATGTTGCCTACCTGGCCGATAGTAGCCATACAGCTTTCGGGAACATTTCTGAGTTCGCCGGAAGGAAGTCTTAAAAGTGCAAGACCGTTTTCTCTTGCCATGAGCTGAGCCATGTTTCCTGCCGAACGGGCAAGCTGTGCGCCTCTGCCTGGATAAAGTTCAACATTGTGAATGAATGTACCTACAGGGATAGCTGTAAGCGGAAGTGCGTTGCCGGGCTTGATGTCTGCGTCAGCACCTGCGATTACCTTATCGCCTACTTTAAGTCCCTCGGGAGCAATAATGTACGCTTTGTCGCCGTCGGTGTACTCAACAAGAGCGATGAATGCCGAACGGTTTGGATCGTACTCTAATGTTTTTACTGTGCCTTCTACGTCAAACTTCTGACGCTTGAAGTCAATAATACGGTACTTTCTGCGGTTTCCGCCGCCTCTGTGGCGAACTGTGATTCTGCCGTAGCTGTTACGACCTGCCTTTTTATTTAAAGGAGCAAGCAAGCTTTTTTCCGGCTCAACCTTTGAAAGACCTGAATAATCTGTAACCGACATATTTCTTCTTGAGTTAATGGTCGGCTTATAAACTTTAATGGCCATTTGGTTTCACTCTCCTCATGATGGCTTTGCGGGAATATGGCATTTCCCATACATTCTGCCTGAATAATTTTTTCAGACTTACATCATGCCTTCAAAAAATTCGATAGGCTTGCTGTCTTCTGTTAATGTGATGATTGCTTTTTTCCAGCTCTTTGTGTAGCCTCCGTTGTTTCTGCCCTGACGGCGGAATTTGCCGCGAACGCTTACTGTGTTTACCTTAGCAACCTTAACCTTGAAGACTTCTTCACAAGCTTTTGCGATTTCGATTTTATTTGCTGATTTAGCAACCTCAAAAGTATATACCTTGTTAACTGCGCCGATCATACTCTTTTCTGTGATTATGGGGCGAATTACTATATCATGAGCTATCATGCATATACCTCCTCGATCTTGCTTACGGCGTCCTTAACAATTACGAGCTTGTCAGCATTAAGAATATCATATACATTAAGTGTATTTACCTGAGCTGTCTTAACTCCGGGAATATTGTTAGCCGATTTAATAATCTTGCTGTCAACCTCAGGAAGAACAATGAGAGCCTTTTTCTCAGCCTCAATTGCCTTGAGCATAGCAACGATTGTCTTTGTTTTGTATTCATTCATTGTGATTGAGTCAACAACGATGATTTCATTCTCCTTAGCCTTGGAAGAGAAAGCTGACTTCATAGCAAGTCTTCTCACCTTTTTGTTTACGGAAAATCTGTAATCTCTTGGCTTCGGAGCAAATACAACACCGCCGTGTGTCCACTGCGGAGCACGGGTTGAACCCTGTCTTGCACGGCCTGTGTCTTTTTGTCTCCACGGTTTTTTGCCGCCGCCGGAAACTTCTGCTCTTGTAAGAGCGGACTGTGTGCCCTGACGCTGTGCGGCAAGATAGTTTACTACCATCTGATGCATAACAGCCGCATTGGGCTCAATACCGAATACGGAATCCGCAAGGTCGATTGTACCAACCTTTTTGCCTTCCATATCTACTACTGCTAAATTTGGCATTTATAATCCCCCTTCCTTAAACCTTAACGGAATCTTTGAGTACAACGATTCCCTTGTTTGGTCCGGGAACGGCACCCTTTACAGCAATGAGGTTGTTTTCAACGTCAACCTTAACTACCGTGAGGTTCTGAACCGTTACCTGTTCTGCGCCGAGATGACCTGCCATTCTCTTGCCTTTCCATACGCGTGAAGGCGATGAGCAGGCACCGATTGAACCGCCATGACGAACGCAGGGGCCTGTACCGTGACTCTCTTTAAGGCGGTGGAAGTTCCAGCGCTTGATAACGCCTGCGGTACCTTTACCTTTGCTCTTTCCGGTTACATCAATCTTGTCGCCGGGGGTGAATACGTCTGCTTTAACGAGGTCGCCTATATTGTAAGCGTCCGTGTCGTTAAAACGGAACTCTTTAAGAGTTTTCTTGGGAGCTACGCCTGATTTGTCAAAAAATCCCTTCATAGGCTTTGAAACCTTATGGGGCTTTAAGTCGCCGTATCCGAGCTGAACGGATACGTAGCCGTCGTTTTCAACTGTTTTCTTGGCTGTAACCACGCAAGGGCCTGCCTCTACAACAGTTACGGGAATTACTACTCCCTTTTCATCGAAAATCTGTGTCATACCGATTTTCTTGCCGATGATCGCTTTCTGCATTTTATATCCTCCTTATAGGTTATTGGTTGGCGCTCGGCCAACATGACCCTGTCTGCTTGTAGGTTGGTACCGATTATAACTTAATCTCGATATCAACGCCGGCAGGGAGCTCTAAGCTCATAAGAGCCTCGACTGTCTTGTTTGACGGTCTTAAGATGTCGATAAGACGTTTGTGAGTTCTCATTTCAAACTGCTCACGGCTGTCCTTATCCTTATGAACAGCACGAAGAATTGTTACAACCTGCTTCTCGGTAGGGAGCGGAACCGGTCCCGATACCCTTGCGCCTGTGCGCTTAGCTGTTGCAACGATTCGCTCAGCCGACTGGTCAACCAGCTGATGATCATAACCCTTTAATCTTATCCTAATCTTTTCCTTGACTGCCATTATCGTCGCCTCCTTAAAAATTTAGTTGGCGGGCGTTTGCTTTCAAAACTTTTTTTGAAACTCTGCCGGGTGTTTCTTTGTCCGGCATTAAAAAACCCGTTTAACTATTCAGTTAACCGGGAACGTCCTGAAAGCATTTGAGCATAGCTATGGCAAAGCAACCCTATTGCCGCAGTTTACTCTTGTGTTTCATTGTAATCGCCCGGTTTAAAATCGGACATACTCCACGGAAAAACCGGCTAAATTGCCGCAACCTCCCGCTTCATCGCATATCTGTGCAGTCACGCAAGCATTATTATACTATGAAAATACTGTAAATTCAACCGTATTAACAAAAATATTGCTATAGAATTTTTAAGGATTTTTCTCGATATTTTTGTAAACTATGCACATATTGCCAAACATAAATGTATAAAGTATAATTAAGTTATAAGAATAATTATATGTATAATAAGAGGCGGTTACACTTCAAAGGAGGGCTGTTTATTTTATGAAACACGTTTACTACGGCGACGGAAAAGGAAAAACAACTGCCGCAGTCGGTCTGGCTGTAAGAGCGGCAGGAAGCAATATGAAAGTATTGTTTATACAATTTCTTAAAACCGAGTTTTCGGGAGAACGCCACGTTCTGAGCCACACCGAAAATGTAACCCTCACGTTTTGTCCGCTTGAGCTTAAATTCACCTTTGAAATGGATGATTCCGAAAAACAGCAGGCCTCAAAAATTTTTAAGGGAATATTTGATTCTGCCGCGACAACAGCACTCACCGAAAGATATGACGTTGTTGTATTTGATGAGATTTTCGATGTTATAAATAACGACATGCTCAGTGAAGCAAGCGTATATGAATTCATTACAAATGCTCCGAGCAGTATGGAGATCATAATGACCGGACATAATCCCCCTCAGAGATTCATTGATATTGCCGACTATGTTACGGAATTCAAAAAAATCAAGCATCCTTATGATAGAGGAGTAACAGGCAGAAAGGGCATTGAGTTTTAGTTTGCTATAGCAAAAATCTAAAAATTTTCGCCCGCCTTTTACAAAAGGCGGCGGGGACGAGGGGCGGCGCCCCCGTCGCAGCCTGAAAGGCTGCGAAACTAATTGATTTAGAAAGCGCAGGAGGGGCGAAAAACAGTCCGGGGGACTGTTTTTCGGAGGGGAACCCTCGCCGGGGGTTCCCCTTAAACCTTGCACATTTATGCATATTACCAAGAGAAAGATACTTTTTCTACATACTACGACACCGCAGAATATAAATGAATTTCACTTTTCGGCACACTAAGACACCGCAGAACTCTCTGCGGTGTCTTTTTTGCTGTATGGGGAATTAGCCGGTAAAACTCGGGCAAAAAGGTTTCTAATTTGTCGAACCTTTCTGCTCGAATTGTGAGAGATATCATGTCGCTTTTTTGCGTAAAAAATACGAAAAATAAAAATTTTTGGAAAATTGCGTATTATAATACAATTTTTTTAGTTTTTATAGGTATAGATGAAGGAATAT
>CANQDR010000005.1 GCA_947593615.1 uncultured Clostridia bacterium | reverse complement strand
ATTATGCTGTTATCGGCAAGAGAAACGATTACATAACTTTGGCACGAACGATAACGCATAGCCTTATACCAATTATAATAGGGGCGTAGCTCACAGCCGTAGTATTCCAAAAGTATCTGTTTAATCCGCCATTGAGAATAAGGCAAATAAACGGGTGTTATTTTAAGGTCTGAGAAATCACCTTTTTCAAAGTATTCCTGTAATTCTTCATCAATTAAAATGCCGTCATCATTTATTAACATAACAGTTACCTCCTTTATCCTCTATATGAGGATATTTTATTTCTTCAAATAACGCATACTGAATTATATAATCGCATAAACGATTTGAAAAATACAATCTGCCGTCTGCCTTATGTTCTTCCCAATGATAGATAACACTCATTGCATATACTTCACAAAATCCAACAAGTAAATTATCTAAATTCAGAATATGTACTCCTGTTTCGTTTCTGTCATATAAAATCACCGAACCACCTCTTGATACCTGCTCACTATCATACATTCCAAGGTAATTGCTTTCCAAAATCTCGGTTTTACAGCACCAATGTCTTATGCCAAACATAAAACCGATAAGCAGAATTTCATCAACCATATCAGGCGTTAATTCAACAATATGTGACTTATATTCTCTGCAATCAGGACAATAAAACGTTATTTTTATATTGTGGTTTTCCTGCCATAATTTAGTTAAACTATTCATTATTTAAAACTCCTCGTATAATAATTTATTAAATTCTTCGTCTGATATTTCTTTATCATAATTAAAAGTTTCGGTATCTAATTTTTTTAGGTTAAATATTTGTTGAGGTTGCTTTGAAAGTTTGGAAATATCATACTTACTTAAACTTTCACCTATAAAACAATCTGATAATTTCTTCTTTGAAAGGCTTGAATAATTCTTCTTTATCCAACTATTAAGTTGTAGGCTTCGTTGCATTTCTTGTTTATAATAAGTTTCGTAAATTTGGTAGATAAATTCGAGAAATTCGGTTTCGGTTTGTTTGTTCCATATTTGCCCAATCTTATATAAAAGCGGATATAGACCGCTTCCTTTAATTATATGTGCTATTGATTTACTGAGGCTGTTATTTTTCGGGCTTTCAGAGCGTAATGCTGAGTAAGTACTGTTATCAACTATAAACAATAAATCTTTTGTAAACGATGTATATTCGCCTGTGGAGTTATCTACAAAACGGTATTTGTCGCATATTTTACTTGCTATAAATTGAGATAATTCAATCTCACTACTTACACCATTTACAAGCTGTTCAGTTATTTGATGAGCATAATCACCTTTGAATGAAGCTTCAAATCTTGTCCAACTGTTACAGTTCAATGCTTCATCAAGACGAAATCCATTTTGCGAAGTCTGCTCACGCTTTTTATCATAGACACGCAAAAGTAATTTGCTGTTCTCCTTACGAGAGCCAACATAAAAGGTATTCGTTTCAAAGTCATTCTGCAATGCAGATAACTTTTTTTGGGCTGTTCTTCCGTTATGGTCTTCAATATGATAATTTTCGTCTAACAGCTTGTTATATATGTAGTGCGGTGACAAATAACCGTAATTCTTGTAATCAGCCGTGAAATCAATTCTGCTTAACCTGTATTGATAAATAGGACTTTCGATTATTTTTAAAAAGACTGCAATGTTCATAGTTTGATTGTATTGTTCTAAATATGCTTTCTGATAGTTTGCCCAAGCTTCGGCAGAGAACTTAATCAAAATTCCCATATGCGGAAAATATTCGTGGACTGCTATAGCGAAATACCACGGTACATTTTCAATAGTAAATGCCTGTGAATAAGCCGCAGGCTTTTTCTCGTACATTTCGGTTACCTTACCAAACAGAACTTCAATTTTTGATAAGCCAATAAATTCATTTATAATAACATAAGCTGATTGCAACCAGCCTTCACTATCAACTGGAAATTGTGAAAAAAGTACAAGGCTAAACTCATCAACGCCGACTAATAATTCTTTATTCATTCCATATTATCAACTTCCTTTTTAGTGAAAAATTTTAACTATAATTTTATTTAATCCCCATCTTTATATACTGGGGATTTCGGCTTCTGCCGTTAGGGCGGTTAAGTGCCTTTGGCACCACCGCCCACGGCGAAGCAGTTACTTTTGAGATTTAATATTCTCATTTGCTAAGTGAATACCGCTTGCTTTGGCAGATACTTGATGACCCGAAGGTGTCCAAAAGAGAGATAATTCGAGATTATCGAAACGGACATAAATATGACTGTTACCGTCAACAGGCTTGTCCATTTGTTTTTCTCCGTCAATTCGAACCGCCAATTTATCAAACATTCGCTCTTCGAGAACTACGGTGTATTTGTATCCTGATATGGTATTAGTTCTATGACCGTCAACATAAGCGTAAGCGGCTACCACATCAACCAATAACATTTTTCCACCGGTAGAACCCAAAGTATCAATTTTTAAATTTTTAACTTCCATTTAAAATTCCTCCTTTCTTTAAAATCAAAAACTCCTCCCGAAGTTCTTGATTTTAAAATAGCACAGCAAGGTTGCACACAATTAGAAAATATAAACATTTCGAAAAATATTTTATTTTATCATGACTTTTTTAGCGACTTCTGCCCATTGTAAAATAATTTGTTTTTGCTTATCAAAATTGTATTCATAAAGAACATCTGATAAAATCAATGGATAACAACAAAATGTGCCGTGAAATATGTAGTCAAGCGAAACATTTGCAACTGATGCGAATTGACAGCAATACTTGTAAGGCGGAAGTTCTTCGCAGTTTTCGTGGTAATATGCTGTTTTCACGCTTTTGCCAATTTTTGCTTTGAATTCATCATTACTCATTCTTAGTAACCTACGAATTTCTGCCAGCCGAATTTGCCAATCAAGTTTTTTTACAGAAAAATCATCTTCAGAATTATAATCAAAAGTGTTATCTTTTTCGAATTGTTCTGCAACCTTTAAGCAAACCTTAATGAGCATATTCTTATCTACCTCATTTAACTTTGAATATATCAATCTAAAATCACTAACTTCCGACAAAACATTTCCAAACGCAATTTCGTCCATAGTCATAGAATAGTGAGTACTGATTACGACCAATAAATTCATTGGTGGTGGTATTTGATTATTTTCAATTTTTGACAAAGTGGTGCAATTCAAAATATCGTAAATTTCCAACTTCTTCAAAAAGTTTTTTTGTGATACTTCACCCCTTATTTTTTTTATTCTTGCACCTACATACTCATATGCATTTTTTTGCATAAAATATCAAACTTTCTTGTACCATAAATTTACGCAATGCGCAGGGTACAAGAATATAAGTGTTTATGTTTGAAACGCAGGGAAGAATTGATGTGTTTTTAGCAAAAATATGCTCAACCAGAACAAATATTCGATTAACCTTAGCTTTAAAAGTATCAAGGGAAGCATGAATGTAATATGAGGTATAGTGCAATCTCCTTTCATGTTAGCTTAAACTAACCCTCAACCATAAAAATTAACTATTAAACCACAAAATTTAACCACATAGTTTTAACAGAAGAAAAAGCGGTTCAGTCAATTAATTTTGACTAAACCGCTGTATAATAATTCGTTTTTAATGTATAATTATACTATTTTAATAAAGCCGTTTTAATTATTTCCTTTAATTTTGCTATATCACGAATTTTAGGCACAACAATTTCAGAAAGTGATTTACCGTCTGTTTTCAGATAGCCTTTTCCTCTTATCTTTGGGTGTATAAGCTCTTTATCATCATTAAATAACATGGCTATGCTTTCTTTGCTTAACGCACCTAAACCAACAGCATTTCCAAAATTGTCGCGACCTGTAATATAGGCTGAATCGGCTCTTTGCAGTGACATTATAACAAATATGTTTACACCACGCCCCAACATTAAAATTGAAGCCATTTTTTGTTTAAAGCTGTCTTGTTCTTTTTTAGTAGTTAAAGAACAAAGAAATCCCGACCACTCATCAACGCAAAAGTAAATCGGTTGATTATCTTTCTTTGGTTCTTCCATACGTTTTTGGAGTTCCTCAAACACATAATCTAAAGCCTTTGCAATATCAGAATGTTTGTAATAGTCTTTACAGCCGTCAAATTCTGTAAAGTCAATACCTTTGAAGTCTGCCAAAATCAATTTGACAGGCTTCTTTGCTATTTGCCCTAACAGGAATGTTAATAAGTAAGTTTTTCCACTGCCGCTTGGAGCGACAATTATTAAATGCGGTACTGACGAAAAGTCAATCTTAACAGGCAGTATAATATTGTTATCAAGTCCAAATTGACTTACACCTACTACAAGCGTATTATCATATGATTTCATCATCAAACACCGTCTTTTCTGCTTTTGGCTTGTCTGTATCTCTTACAACAGCTTGATTAAAGTAGTTTGCTGATTGTTCTGTACAGATATAAAGCAAGTCAAACACAAGTATGCTGTTATTTTCATCATAAAAACATCTGTCCAAATATACAGAATAGCATTGAGTTGTTATGCTCTTGTATATAGGTGATAAACCAAAAATGCCGTAATCATTCAATTCAGAGCTTATATATCCCTGTATAATCTGCCTTAACTGCTTATCCTCATATTGAGGTTTGGTTGTTATCAGACCGAATCTGTAAAACACACATTTTTTACGAACATCAGCACCGTTTACAAATAGGCACGATTGATCCTGACCGAGATTTAGTTGCAGCATATCATTGTTACGAGTGAGCAACTCATAAAGAAATGAACGCAGACAAGGCCGAATAGAATTACTGTTTTTAGCAATTAATCGGTTATTAATTTTATTAGAAAGCAAATGAATTGATGTTTTCAATGTTTTACTGTCCAAACATTTAAACAAGGTAAATGTAATAATCGCTGAAAGACCAAACACAATTAAACAAAATGCTAAATAGTAAAAAATATGCGGAATTTGTCGGTTTAGTTCTTGTAAGGAAAGTTCAGAAATGTTTCTGAGGGAAATAAACAGAACCATAATCATTATGGTTATGCCAATAGCTGCAACGCTCCAAGTCATTCGGCGAATGTCCTCGTTACTGTCTTGTTTCTTGTTCTTCTTATAATTTGAAATTTTTTGCATATAAAATGCCTCCAATTTATTATTTTCCCTTTAAGGGTTAAAAAGAATATGAAACTCAGCGCTATTTATCATTTCTTTACTACTATTATAAAATATGAAAATTGCATATAATTAGAATTTTTATATAGAAAATAGCCATTTTAGAAAACTTTTAATTTTGTGAAAAAATAAAATTGAAAGTTTATTTTCATTTTCAGTTGTTCAATTTTTAATTTAATAAGGTTTACGCTGTGAGTGTCACAGCGTTTTATTTTTATGTCCGATATTTGACAGTATCACGCTCAATAACTCTCAATCTGTATTGAATATTCAAATCATCACCGCAGGCTTTAAAACTCATATTTTGCTACGGTCACCATTGTTAAGTAAAGTATTGCCCTGACGGCGTATCGTGTTACTTGCTACTTGACTTACCAATGTTCCCTACGCTTTTTATGAGCCATAAAGCCCATACGATGACGATTTATACGAATATTCCAAAAATAAGAGAGGAGAGAAAATAGCGTGAAAACTTAATATCGGACTTTTTTAAGCCCGCCAATTCAGAATTACCGAATATTCAAATTTAATCAAAAAGGAGTACTGACAATGAAATATTTTCAGAATTGTAAAACAGCCGAAGAACTCAAAAAAGAATACAGAAAACTTGCTATGAAATTGCACCCCGATTTAGGCGGAGATGAAGAAGTCTTTAAGAATATGCAAAATGAATATGAGCAAATGTGGGAACGCTTAAAAAATGTTCATACAAATTCAGAGGGCGAAACCTACACCAAAGAAACCACCGAAACCCCACAAGAATTTATACATATAATCGATGTGCTTACAAAGCTAAAAGGTATTGATGTTGAAATTTGCGGTTCTTGGATATGGGTTTCAGGCAATACAAGAGAACATAAAGAAATCTTGAAAAATCTCAATTTCAAATGGCCGAACAAAAAACAGGCTTGGTTTATCACACCGAACCGTACAGAAAGAAAAGCAGACGAGAATTAACTCTTGATGAAATTCGAGATATGTTCGGTTCTCAAAGTTACGAGCAGAAAGAAGAAAAGGAACTTGTGCTTAAAGGGTAAAAAATAAGGGAAACAACATTTTTGCTGTTTCCTTTTATAGTCCATAATATTTAGTTGACAAAAAAATATGCGTATGATTTAGTTGACAAAAAAATATGCGTATGATTTAGTTGACAAAAAAATAAACGTATGATATTATAATAGTGTAAAGGAACGGTTTTAGCTGTTCCGCTACAATTCGTTTAATTTTATAGATTAACCGCCTTGTATTCGCGTTACAGGGCGGTTATTTCTTTATGCTTAAAACTATAATAGTTACTAACAAAGTAAAACAAATTATGTATTCCAAGCATATACACCCCCTTTCACAAGGGAGCTGAAACAGCCGCCACCGTTCCTTTACTATGCTATTGTATCATATTAGTTTTAATCTTGCAATAATTGGAAATATTTTGAAAGTTTATTTTCAAAATATATTGATGTTTAAAAATTTATGTGCTAAAATAAAAGTGCCAAACAAAATTTAAATTTTTCACTAATATGAAGTGTGTATTTTTATTTCGGTAAAAATACAGGCTCTATTTCACATTTCATTTTAGTGGAATATATTTTGTTTGGCGACAATCGGAGCTGTATTTTTCGGCACGTAGCTTCGGTTGCGTGCTTTTTTTATTTTTGGATTTAATCAGAAAATAGTAAGATAAAAAATTTTTTAAAAAATTTGTCTAAAAATTAAATGAAATGAATTTTTTAATCGTCTTATTATTAGATGGAAAAATTTACAACATACAGGAGGATAAAAATGGACAGAAAAAAATTAGCAAGTTTGTT
Organism: uncultured Clostridia bacterium; assembly: GCA_947593615.1. Lineage (GTDB taxonomy): Bacteria > Bacillota > Clostridia > Oscillospirales > Acutalibacteraceae > Ruminococcoides. The sequence goes on along the minus strand of CANQDR010000005.1, from coordinate 80,745 downwards.
GTTGTCAGCAACGATTTTATTTTTATTTGCGGGTTGCTCAAGTAGTGGTAACAGTGAGGATAGCACGACTAAAACGACAGTAACTGATACTAAGACTGTAAAGCAAATCACAGAACAAGAATTTTTAGAAATTGCCGTTTCAAATAGTTTGCCTGTCAGTTATGGCGATTCAGGTGACGTAGATGGAATATTAAGGTCATTAGAATTGTGTAAGTATTATAGTAAAGACGGTGAAAAAGAATTTACTATTGATTACAAATATTACATTGCTAAAGAAAATGCTGTTGCGTTTTATAACCATACTATTTGGACGGCAGAAGATAAGTATTACGAATATTCATATGACAATGAAACGAAATCGTTTATCTATGAAAATAAAGATGATTTTGCTATAACAAATAAAATCGGTAACAATTATTTCTATCACACTTCCCAGAGGAAAGATGAGTACTATTTAGCAATCTGCTGTATAGAAAATACAGTGCTAACACTGAACCTTTATGATCTTTCTGCTAAAAACGAAGCTGTCAGTTTATTTGAATCATTATTTGAGTAAAGGACTTTTAGACTATAAAATTTTTTAAAAAATTTGTCAAAAAATTAAATGAAACGGCTTTTTGAATCGTCTTATTATTAGATACGGAAAATTTTTACAATACCAAGGAGGATAAATAATGAGTAAAATAGAAAAACTTGTTACAAACGCAAAAAAGGGAAATGAACATTCTTTTGATAAGCTGTACGAGCTTACAAAAAAGGAAGTATGGTTTACCTGTATGTCTTTGCTTAATAATGAAGATAATGCAAAGGATATTATGCAGGATACCTATTTAACTGCTTTTTTAAAGCTTGACACTCTTGCAGAAAACGACAAATTCAGTAGTTGGATAAAAAAGATAGCGGTAAATAAAAGTAAGGATTTTTTTAAGAACAAAGCTGAACAACATTCTGATTTTGAAGAAATTGGAGAAATTATGGAAACTGACGAACTTATGTTACCCGAGGAATACATAAAGAAGAGCGAAAAAAGAGAGATTATTTTACAGCTTATGGGAAATGCTTTATCGGCTTTCCAATATCAAACTGTAATTATGTATTACTTTGATAATATGTCTGTTGCCGAGATTGCAGAGGTTTTTGAATGTCCTGAGGGAACGGTAATGTCAAGACTTAATCTTGCAAGAGCTAAAATGAAAAAGGCAATTACAGATTACGAAACACAAAATAACGATAGACTTCATTCTGTTGCTTCCGTTCCTCTGTTTTCTTCAATTTTTGAAGCTCAATCAAAAAGTCTTAAGGTGCCAAAAATTAATATTTCTTTACCTGCTAATGCAAGTCAAAACGGAATAAGCGTTTTATCAAAAGGTGCTGAAAAAGCAGTAAAAGCAACAGGAAAAGGACTTATTTCAACAATAAAGGTCAAGGCGATTGCAACAGCTTGCGCATTAGCTCTTGTCGGTGGCGGTGTTGCTACTGCCGTAGTTTTAGCAAACTCTGATAACGGTGTACAAAATGTTGTAACTGAAAGTCCTACGGTTGAAAAAACGGTATCAGATGCAATCAAAGACAACGAGCTTAAAGTTGATAATAAAGGAAATATTGTTGACAAAGAGGGAAACACCCTTAAAGCTGATGAGGAAGGTAAGGTTGAGGTTAAGACCGATGATGGCAAAACTGTTAAGGTAAGCAGTGATACGGTTAAAACGGTAAACAATTCAAATGGTACTTCGTCCAATACTAATAAGGGAAGCTCGGCGGTTAATAATACCACAAGTAATGCTTCTAATAGCACGGTATATAAGTCAAGTACGAGTAGCAATACTACAAAGAATAATACTAATACAGGAAGTAATTCCGAATCTAAGAAAAATACGAGTGCGACGGCTGACCCGCATGCAGGAAAGACTTATCATGAGGCGGTATATAAGACGGTAAACCACCCTGCTGAGTATAAGACGGTTAACCACCCAGCGGAATACAAGACAGTCAACCATCCTGCCGAATACAAAACAGAAAAATATGTAACTAAGGCAGCTTGGACTGAAGAAGTCCCGATTTATGAGAACCAATGTAGAGCTATTTGCAATAACCCGAGTTGTAAGGGACCGGATGGTAAAGGCTTAGATATAACAGATTGTGTAGATGAACATCAATATCAGCACGCTTTAGATACCTTTGACTGTCCTGAGTGTAATAGTTCTAACACAAACTGTAAAAAGCATATATGTTCTTATCATGCAGAATGGCGTGACGTACAAGTAGGAACTAAGAAAGTAAACCACCCAGCCGAATATGGTGAGAGGAAAGTTCTTGTTAAGGATGCATGGTCTGAAAAGAAGCTTGTAAAAGAAGCTTGGTCGGAAAAGGTACTTGTAAAGAAGGCTTGGAGTGAAAAGGTACTTGTAAAAGAAGCAGGTTGGTATTAATAAACAAGTTGTTCAAAATATAAATTAGTCATAAAAGTAACAAAAGGCGGAGCTGTAAAAGGCTCTACCTTTTGTTATATTAACTGTTAAATTTCTATGTTGAAGTTGATAGTTGTTGCATGTAATTCTTTCTAAAAATTTTTCTAAAAATTATGCTAAATTTCTTCTTTTAGTTAGTGTTACCTTGTGTTATTTAGTGTTATTTTGCACAAAAACTGTTTTTGTAAGGCAATTAAAACATATGAAATAACACCAAAAAATCATAAAAAATCCGATTTAAAAAGTTCCTGCCACTAGCTCCAAAACTCACAAGAGTTTTGGAGTTTTTTTGCGGTATATAATACCATATGACATAATAAGAAAAAGATAAATTTATATTTCATATTTCTATTATATATAAGATATATATAAGAATATTTAAAAAGTGTTTTGTTTAAAAATGGATTTATTTAAACTCATATATAAATGTAAAAATTCCAATAATAATATGAAAAATATATTCTTAAAAAAGAGTAGTTAAAATGTTTCGACACAAAAGATAAAAAATCTTTTCTTTAATTCCTTTATGTAAATTTGAATTACGGCAAATCCTGTACAATAATATGAATGAAACAATATGGCGGTGGTATCCTTGAAAAAAGCTTTGTTGGTTTCACATTCGGAGCAAAGTGCGGTTTCCTTGTCGGAACTGCTCAGAAATGAGAATTATACTCAAATTTCCGTTTCAAACACTGCTAAATCAGCGAGGAAGCTTGTTGAAAGAGATGAGTTTGACTTAATATGCGTCAATGCACCTTTACAGGAGGAAACAGGCATTGAGCTTTCCGAGCATTTTGCAAAGACAACAAGATCGTGCGTTGTAATAATTGTTCCGCAGAAAAATGCGGACGAGGTAAACGATCTTCTTACAGAACACGGAGTTCTGGTTATTGCAAAACCGATTAACAAGCATCTTTTCCATCATTTTCTCCAATTTACGGAATGTTTTAAAATGCGTATGTTCCGCGTTACGGAAGAAAATGAAAAACTCAGACATATGGTTGAAGATATGAAAGTAATAAACAGAGCAAAGCTACTGCTTATTTCCTGCCTTAATATGTCTGAAATACAGGCTCACCGCTATCTTGAAAAACAGGCAATGGATTTGCGAATGAGCAAGCTTCAAATTGCCAAACAGGTTATTAAAACATACGAGAATTGATAAAAACTTCTGAAAGGAATGTGTTTTTTATGAGCCGTACGGCGTACTTAATTCTTGAAAACGGCACGGTCTTTGAAGGCAAGGCATTCGGTGCCGAAAAAGAAACAACGGGAGAACTTGTTTTTACAACTGCAATGACAGGTTATCTTGAAACACTCACCGACCCCAGCTATTTTGGTCAGGTGGTTATTCAGACATTCCCTTTAATCGGCAATTACGGTGTTATTCCTGCCGATTTTGAAAGCGTTTCTCCCTCGCTGAAAGGTTATATTGTTAGAGAGTGGTGCCAAGTTCCTTCCAATTTCCGTTGTGAGGGTGATCTTGACACCTTTTTAAAAGAGTCCGGAATACCGGGAATTTACGGAATTGACACACGTGCTCTGACGAGAATTGTGCGTGAGTACGGTGTGCTTAACTGCAAGATTTCATACTCTCCCGAAGTTACTGAGAGCGAAATTGAGGAAATTAAAAAATATGTTATTACCGACGCTGTTGAAAGTACAACAATAAAAGAAAATCAGCAGTTCAAGGCTGAAAACGGCGACCTCAATGTTGTTTTAATGGATTTCGGAGCAAAGCATAATATAGGCCGCGAGCTTGTAAAGCGCGGCTGCAATTTGACGATTGTTCCTGCCGATACAACTGCTGAAGAAATTATGGCGTTAAATCCCGACGGCGTAATGCTTTCAAACGGTCCGGGAGACCCGTCTGCCAATACTCAGATTATCGCAGAGCTCAAAAAGCTGTGTGAAAATAAAATTCCGACCTTCGGCATTTGTCTTGGACATCAGCTTCTTGCACTTTCGCAGGGAGCAAAGACAGAAAAACTCAAATACGGACATCGCGGGGCAAATCAGCCTGCAAAGGAAGTTGAAACAGGCAGGGTTTATATCACTTCGCAAAATCACGGATATGCCGTAGTAAGCGACAGTATGCCTGAAAACGGCAAGGTGAGCTTTGTAAACGGCAACGACAACACCTGCGAAGGAGTTAATTACACTGATATGCCTGCATTCTCGGTACAGTTCCATCCCGAAGCATGCGGCGGACCGCAGGATACGGCATTTTTATTCGACCGCTTTATTAAACTGATGAAAGATAATAAGAAGTAAGCATAACTGAAAAATTTGAATTTTGAATAAGGAATGATTATATGCCACTCAAAAAGAATATAAAAAGAGTTATGGTAATCGGCTCGGGTCCGATTGTAATAGGTCAGGCAGCCGAATTTGACTATGCGGGAACACAGGCTTGCCGTGCGTTAAAGGAAGAGGGGCTTGAGGTAATTCTCGTAAATTCAAACCCTGCTACAATTATGACGGACAATGCAATGGCCGACAAAATATACATAGAGCCTCTTACGCTTGAAACCGTAAAGAGAATAATCAAAAAAGAGCGCCCCGACAGCCTTCTTTCAACACTGGGCGGTCAGACAGGTCTTACTCTTTCAATGCAGCTTGCAAAAGAGGGATTCCTTGATAAATACGGTGTTCAGCTTCTGGGTGCAAATCCCGAAACAATTGACAAGGCTGAGGACAGACAGCTTTTTAAGAACACAATGATTGAAATCAATCAGCCGGTAATTCCGTCGCTTGTTGTAAACGACGTTGAGTCTGCCGTTGATTTTGCAAATGAAATAGGCTATCCGGTAATTATACGTCCTGCATTTACTCTCGGCGGAACAGGCGGAGGAATTGTAAACAACGAGGACGAGCTTAGGGAAATCACGTCAAACGGTCTTGAGCTTTCGCCTATTACACAGGTGCTTGTAGAAAAGTGTATTTCAGGATGGAAAGAGATTGAGTATGAGGTAATGCGTGACAGCGACGGCAACGTTATTACCGTCTGCTCAATGGAAAACTTCGACCCGGTGGGCGTTCACACAGGCGACTCAATTGTAATTGCTCCTACGGTAACTCTCGCCGACAAAGAGTATCAAATGCTCAGAAGTGCGGCTCTTAACATTATTTCTGCTCTCAAGGTTGAGGGCGGATGCAACTGTCAGTTTGCGCTTAATCCCGAAACCTTTGAATATGCCGTAATCGAGGTTAACCCTCGTGTGTCGCGTTCATCTGCGCTTGCATCAAAGGCTACAGGTTATCCTATTGCTAAGGTAGCGGCTAAAATTGCAATCGGCTACACTTTAAATGAAATTAAAAATGCCGTAACGGGTACAACATACGCTTGCTTTGAGCCTGCGCTCGACTACGTTGTTGTAAAATTCCCGAAATGGCCTTTTGATAAATTTGTATATGCAAAACGTACGCTCGGAACCCAGATGAAGGCTACGGGTGAGGTCATGGCTATTGCGCCGACATTTGAGCAGGCAATTATGAAGTCTGTAAGGGGCGCTGAAATCTCGCACAATACTCTTGACGACAAGGAGTTTGCCGAGCTTTCAAACGCTTCGGTATATGACAGACTCAGCGTGTGCGACGACAGAAGAATTTTCTGTGTTTACGAAGCTCTTAAAAGAGGTATTACAGTTGAGCAGATTCACGAGGTCACCATGATTGACGAATGGTTCCTTGAAAAGCTCAAAAATATCATTGATGTTGAAAACGAGCTTAAAAACGGAGAGCTTACGCAGGAACTTTATGTGCGTGCAAAGAACAAGGGCTTCCTTGACAAGACAATTGAGGAGATCACGGGGAAAAAGATTGAAAATCCCCTTGTTCCCGTTTATAAAATGGTTGATACCTGCGCGGCCGAGTTTGAGGCTCAGACGCCTTACTTCTATTCTACATATGACAGTGAAAACGAGGCTGAGCAGTTTATAAATCAGCGTGCAAGCGACAAAAAGACTGTAATCGTATTCGGCTCGGGACCAATCAGAATAGGACAGGGTATTGAATTTGACTATGCTTCCGTTCACTGTGTATGGGCGCTTAAAAAAGCGGGATATGATGTTGTTATTGTAAACAACAACCCCGAAACGGTATCTACAGACTTTGATACTGCCGACAGACTTTACTTTGAACCTCTTACAACAGAAGACGTAATGGGAATTATTCAGACTGAAAAGCCATATGGAGTTGTTGTTGCGTTCGGCGGTCAGACCGCTATCAAGCTGACAAAGTTTTTGAGCGACAGCGGTGTTAATATTCTGGGAACATCATATGACGCAATTGATATGGCAGAGGACAGAGAGCGTTTTGACGAGCTCCTTGAAAAGTATAACATCAAGCGTCCTAAGGGTGTTACTGTTATGACAACCGAAGAAGCTCTTTCGGTTGCTTCAAATATCGGCTATCCCGTACTTCTCCGTCCGTCGTATGTTCTCGGCGGTCAGAATATGATTATAGCTTTTAATGAGGATGACGTTAAGGAATATATGGCTATAATCCTTGCTCAGAATATTGAAAATCCGATTTTGATAGACAAGTATCTTCAGGGAACTGAGATTGAGGTCGACGCGATCTGCGACGGCGAAGATATTCTTATCCCCGGCATTATGGAGCATATTGAACGTGCAGGCGTTCATTCGGGCGACTCGATTGCAGTTTATCCCGCATGGAATTTGTCTGATGAAATGACTCAGATTATTATTGAAAGCTCCAAAAACCTTGCAATTGAACTTAAGACAAAAGGTCTTGTAAATATTCAGTATTTGATTTATAAGGACGAGCTTTATGTAATTGAAGTTAATCCGCGTTCTTCAAGAACAATTCCTTACATAAGCAAAGTAACGGGCGTTCCTATGGTTGACCTTGCAACAAGGGCAATGCTCGGAGAAAAGCTTGCCGATATGGGTTACGGCACGGGTCTTTACAGAAAGAGCCCTTATATAGCCGTAAAAGTTCCTGTATTCAGTTTTGAAAAGCTCATCAATGTTGACAATCACTTAGGTCCCGAAATGAAATCTACGGGAGAGGTGCTCGGAATTGCAGGCACTTTGGAAGAAGCGCTTTACAAGGGGCTAATCGCCGCAGGCTACAAAATGAAGAAAAACGGCGGCGTGTTTATTACCGTTCGTAATTCAGACAAGGCTGAAATCGGTGAAATTGCAAAAAAATATTATGATTTGGGATTTACAATATATGCTACGGGCGGTACGGCTGAGGTTCTTAAAAAATACGGAATTGACGCTGTCTGCGTAAAGAAAATCCACGAATCAAAGACAAACAATACGCTTACTCTTATTGAGTCTGGCAAAATACAGTATGTTATTTCAACCTCTGCAAAGGGCAGAATACCGTCGCGTGACTCTGTTAAAATACGCAGAAAAACCGTTGAAAGAAATATTCCTTGTCTTACATCTTTGGATACGGCAAATGCTCTTGCAGATTGTCTGAAGAGCCATTATACACAGCACAGTACAGAGCTTATTGATATTAACAATATGAGGGAGGAAAAGCTGATGCTTAAATTTACTAAAATGCAGGGTATTGGCAACGACTATATTTATTGCAGCACATTTGACCAGGAAATAAATAATCCCGAGGCACTTGCGGTAAGACTTTCGGACAGACATTTCGGAATCGGCGGCGACGGAATTATTCTTGTATGCCCGTCAAAGGTTGCAGACGCCAAGATGAAGATGTATAACCGTGACGGTTCTGAGGGCAAAATGTGCGGCAACGGTATCCGCTGCGTAGGCAAGTTCCTCTATGATAACGGTATGGTTGATTACAACGAAAAAGATGAAATCACCATTGAGACCCTCAGCGGTATAAAGAGCCTGAAGGCGTACACAACAAACGGAGAGGTTACACGCCTGAGAGTTGATATGGGCAAGGCTATTCTTGAGCCAAAGGAAATTCCTGTTGCAATCAATGCAGACAAGGTTGTAAACGAACCTGTTAAGATTGGTGACAAGGATTTTAATATTACCTGCGTATCAATGGGTAATCCTCACTGCGTGGTATTTATGGATGATATTGATAACCTCGACATAGAAAAAATCGGTCCTGAATTTGAGTTTGACAAGCTTTTCCCCGAAAGAGTGAATACAGAATTTGTTACCGTGCTTGACGAGCATACAATCAAGATGAGAGTATGGGAGCGCGGTTCAGGCGAAACGTGGGCATGCGGTACAGGTGCGTGCGCAGTTGCCGTAGCCGCTTGTGAAAACGGTTTCTGCAAAAAGGGCGAAGATATAAAGGTTAAGCTCAAGGGCGGCGACCTGATTATAAATTATACGGATGAAACAGTATATATGACGGGTAATGCGGAAAAAGTATTTGACGGAGAAGTTGAGGTGTAAATTTGTGGAAATGACCGAACAAAAGAAGAATAAGAAATATATATTCGTTACGGGCGGCGTGGTTTCTGGACTCGGAAAGGGTATTACTGCGGCATCTCTCGGCAGACTTTTAAAGGCCAGAGGACTTAAAATAGTTGCCCAAAAGCTTGATCCGTACATAAATGTTGATCCCGGTACAATGAGTCCTTATCAGCACGGCGAGGTTTTTGTAACCGAAGATGGTGCAGAAACCGACCTTGACCTCGGTCACTATGAGCGTTTTATTGACGAGAACCTAAATAAATATTCAAATCTTACGACAGGTAAGGTTTATTCTAATGTTCTTGAAAAGGAACGCCATGGAGATTATCTCGGAAAAACGGTTCAGGTAATTCCACACATAACAAATGAAATTAAGTCGTTTATATATAACGTAGGTGAAAAGACAAATGCAGATGTTGTAATCACAGAGATCGGCGGAACGGTAGGAGATATTGAAAGCCAGCCGTTCCTTGAAGCTATTCGTCAGGTTTCTCTGGAGGTAGGCAGAGAAAACAGCATTTTCATCCATGTTACGCTTGTTCCTTACATCAAAGGCAGCGAGGAGCATAAGTCAAAGCCTACACAGCATTCGGTCAAGGAGCTTCGCTCACTCGGAATTAATCCCGACATAATCGTGCTTCGCTGTGATGAACCGCTTGAGGAGAGCATTTTCAGCAAAATTGCACTTTTCTGTAACGTAAAGCCTGATTGTGTAATTGAAAATATTACGTTGTCTACGCTTTATCAGGCTCCTCTTATGCTTGAAGACAGCAACTTTTCAAATGTTGTGTGCCGTGAGCTTAATATTGCAACTGACAAAAATCCTGACCTTACAGAGTGGAAGGAAATGCTTGACAGAATCAATAACCGCACTAAAAAGTGTAAAATTGCTCTTTGCGGTAAATATGTTGCGCTTCACGACGCATATCTTTCTGTTGCAGAGGCTCTGCGCCACGCAGGTTTTGAAAATTCTGCCGATGTTGAAATCAAGTGGGTTGACTGCGAGCTTATAACAAAGTATAAGGCTGACGAGCTGCTGGGCGATGTTGACGGTATTCTTGTTCCAGGCGGTTTCGGCAACAGAGGCGTTGAGGGAAAAGTTATGGCAGCTAAATATGCTCGTGAACACGATATTCCTTATCTTGGAATCTGTCTCGGTATGCAGACGGCGGTTATTGAATTTGCAAAGAACGTTCTCGGCTTTGAGGACGCAAACAGCGGTGAATTTGCTCCCGAAGGAAAACATAATGTAATTGACCTTATGCCCGAACAGCTCGGGATTGAGGATATGGGCGGCACAATGCGTCTTGGTGCATATCCGTGCGTTATCAAAGACGGTTCAATGATGGCAAAGGCATACGGCACAAAAGAAATTGCCGAACGTCACCGTCATCGTTACGAATTTAATAACGATTACAGAGAAGAGATTGAAAATGCAGGTATGAAAATCACAGGAACTTCGCCAAACGGCTTGCTTGTTGAGGCTGTTGAAATTCCCGACAAACGTTTTTACGTGGGCGTTCAGTATCATCCTGAATTTAAGTCGCGTCCTAACCGTGCGCACCCGCTGTTCAGGGAATTTATAAAAGCATCGCTTGAAAAGTGATTTATACATAATCATACCATATTAAAAATCTCAGCAAAAATAAGAAGGATTGATTACAATGAAGATTAATAAGAATTTTGATAACCTTGTGCCAAATTATCTTTTTGCAGATGTGGCTAAAAAGACAAGTGATTTCGCAGCGGCAAATCCCGATAAAAAGATTATAAAGCTTGGTATCGGCGACGTTACTCTGCCGCTGGCACCTGTTGTAATTGAAGCAATGAAAAAGGGCGCAGAGGACCTGGCTCACAAAGAAACCTTTAAGGGGTATCCCGATTATGAGGGTTATGCATTTCTGAGAGAAGCTATTTCGGATTATTACAAAAGCTTTGGCGTAACGGTTTTGGCTGATGAAGTTTTTGTTTCCGACGGTGCAAAGTCCGACTGCGGAAATATAGGAGATATTTTTGACAAGGATAACACGGTTCTTGTTACCGACCCCGTTTATCCCGTTTATGTTGATTCGAATATTATGGCAGGCAGAAAGATTGTATATGCCGCTTCAAACGAAGCAAACGGTTTTGCTGCACTTCCCGATGAAAACGTAAAGGCAGATATAATTTATCTTTGCTCGCCTAACAACCCTACAGGCTCGGCTTATACTGCCGAACAGCTCAAAATGTGGGTCGATTACGCTATTAAAAACAATGCGATCATACTTTATGATTCTGCATATGAGGCGTTTATTACTGAGGATTTGCCCCGTTCTATTTTTGCGATTGAGGGTGCCAGAAAGTGCGCAATAGAAATGTGCTCTCTTTCAAAGACAGCAGGATTTACCGGCACACGCTGTGGTTACACGGTTATTCCGAAAGAGCTTGAACGTGACGGTCATAATATTTATGCAACATGGTACCGCCGTCAGGCCACAAAGTTCAATGGTGTTTCATGGCCTGTTCAGTGTGCGGCTGCGGCTGTATTCAGCAAAGAGGGTCAGAAGCAGATTAAGGAGAATATTTCTTATTATCAGGAGAATGCAAGAATTATTTCCTCTGCGCTTGACGAACTGGGAATTTACTACACAGGCGGAAAAAATTCGCCTTACATCTGGCTTAAGTGTCCGAACAATATGGGAAGCTGGGAGTTCTTTGATTTGCTCCTCAAGGAAGCAAATGTTGTTGGAACTCCGGGAGAGGGCTTCGGCGAAAACGGCGCAGGATACTTCCGTCTTACGTCTTTCGGCGACAGAGAAAACACAATTGAAGCCGTTGAGAGAATCAAAAAGCTTTTATCAAAATAATTTTTTAATAATTTTTTATATAAATTAGAATAATAAAAAAGACCGCTGAAATTATTTTTAATTTCAGCGGTCTCAGCTTGTTGAAAAAGTTTGGCGAAAGCTGTTTTTTTAAGTATATATTTAATTACTATTGTATTAACGTTGAACGTGGTGTCTATAAATAATTTATTTTTAATTATTTAAAATCATTTGATATTTCGGTTACATTATAATCAGCTTTGTTGGATGTAATATTAGCATTTATCAAACTGTCCATGTTTGTCCAATCAATATTGTGTTCAAAACTCAAATCTGCCGGATCTTCTTTTCCCCATCCAATTGTTCCGTCAGGGTATTGTACAATATTTTTGGCAATAACGGTAAAGTATCTATTAGATGTTTCTTCCGGGTCATTGTTGTGTTTAGAGGTTATATTAATAGAATACATAATATTAATGCTGTTAAAATAATCTGTTTCATCAGGGTATTTACTATATTTATTTAATTTTAATGCGCTGAAATAGGTATCGTGTTTGTTTGGCCTATCATTACTTATATAACCACCATCACAACCCCAATCAGAATATAGACGTTCATATTCTCCAACTTTAAAAGCAGTAATTGATTCCAGATAATCGTTAGCTTGTTTTTTAAACTGTGTCAGATCCATGTCAGATGTTATTTCTGTAATATACTGTGGAACATCACTAACTTTATATGTTTTTGATGTTTCCGTTAGCGAATACTCCTGTGTATCATCATATTGATTTTTCAGCAATGCATAAATTGTAACATCTTCTCCGATGCTGAAAGTCCCATCAGTTGTAACCGTATCGGGTGATGTTGAATATTCTACATTTAACTGTACATCTTCAGCACACCTTGAATTATTAAAAGAAACTGTACAAAACGGCGATACACCGTCAAAATCGACGACTAATCCTTCAAAAGGATCGAGAGATATTTTTCCGTCAGAATCTGCACCTGAATCCGATAAATCAGAGTTATTATTTGACCTTTCATTAATTATGTATTCGTTTTCAGATGCGCATCCATAAAGATTAAATATACATAAAATAATCAACAGTACGCTTAATGTTTTTAATGTTTTCTTCATGGTGGTCAACTCTCCTTAAATTTTATTTGACTGTCATTGTGCATAAACGCAATAAGTATAACGCATTTGTTTTACTATGTGTTCATTCTTTGTAAGCCTTGCTTTTTATATGCCATACGAATTATTACTATTGTAAAAATGATTTATGGATATCAACGGTAACTGATAGGATAAATGTCTAAAGATTTTTCCAAGGAGCATGTGTATACGAAATCATTTCCGCTTAATGATAAATGCTTGGATTGCACCGATAATTCCACCTACAAGCATACACAATAGCCCAATTACAGTCATGCAATCAGAGCCTGAAATAACATATGCGCAAATAATCATCATGATTGCAGATAATAATTCTAAAATAGAACCGCTTTTCAATTTGTTTAAGCATTTGCAAGCACCGATTAGCCCTACGATTGCTCCGCCAAAAATTAATATAAAAGCTACATCACCGCGATAACCGCCAAAAGCACCTGCCAAAAAGGTTGTGAATAAACCTCCGAGGATCCCGAATATTGAGCCAATTAACCCCAGAATAAATGCTGGTAAACATTTCTCCTGATCTGTTTTCTTTTGCGGGATCATTATCTCCTTTGTGCTAGTTCCACAATTTTCGCAGAATTCTTCACCTTCGCTTAATTGTTTTCCGCACTTTTTGCAATACATAGTATTACCTCCCAAAATTAGTTTGTTTATTGCACAAATGTTATTTTAATTTTCTATGGAATCTCATTGTTGTCCGTCCCAGTAAACCCAATAGCTATTTCATTCTCTGTTATACAACCATACATTGTGGTATAATCAGAACCCCACATATCAGCTAAATCATTGATTTTTAACCTACAGTAGTCCGCAATCGAATATTTTTTTGATTTTTCCAGATCATCATTAACATTGATTGGAGTCTACTACCATAAGCAATGCTCGTATAAATCTATTCAAACTTATTCATCACCTTTATATTATTTTTCTTTACAATCGAAGAAAGCTTAAATGATGTTATTACAAGTGCAATACTGTCAAGGATGAAAAGCCATCCGCCAAATGTTATTCTCAGATCAATATAGACGGCGTTGCTGGAGTAATAAGCAGCAAACATAAGTATATACCAAAAAAGCATGACCAATAAAATAATAATTGATATCGTTTTCGTCATAATCAAATATTTTGCAGTGTATTTTCTTTGTTTAATCAGCGGAAACAGCATTGATAACGCAGCAACTATAATTGCACCAATTCCAAAAACAATTAAAAAAATATAAGAAGGAAGAAATATAAAAGGAATATATTTAGCAAACTCAATCAGAAAATCAAAAAGCGAATATGATTGTGATATCATATTACTTCCAGTTAAATTTTCAGAAATATTAACATTTTTAAAAGCTGCAAATATAGGGTTTAACAGTAATAAAAATAAGGTTACAATAAATAAAACTTGTCCGTTTTCAAGCGGTGCCAAAAAAGAATGTGCTTTCTCTTTTAATGTTTTTATGTCAAAGTTAACAGACGTGTCTGTTTTACTTCCGCAATAAATGCAGAATCTTGCATTGTTATCAATTTCTTTTTTACATTTTTTACATATCATATAAATTTCGTCCTTTCAAACTACATTAAATTTTTTATTGAAAAATACCATTTTCCATTAATTTTTACATATTTTACTGAATTACGGTCCTTATCCTTTGTACTGTAGTCGATAGAAATATCGGCAGTTGCTGTCGTATCACTTGTAATTGATAAATCATAAACAGTTATATATATTTTGGAATTTTTCCCGGAATTAGATAATCCTATTGATCCCAGCGACCACAAATTCCACAAATCCGTACCAAACAAATCAGATCCTAAATCCATCGTTGATTTAATTGCAGACTGTGCTGAAGGCTCAAAGCATGAAACCATCTTTTGGTAATCTCCTTCGTTAAGTGCTATGGCAAGCTCATTAGTTATTGACAAGATATTTTCCTCATCTCTTTTTTGAAAAAATAAACATAAAAGGGATGTAATAACAATAGCCGATAAAATTATAATTATTAATCTTTTAATAGTAAAAACTCGCTTTAATTTTACAACGGCTTTATGTTCTATCTCTGGCGGTGAATTTAAAAAGTTGCTATTTATGTTTTCGTTTTCGGTAATACTCTGTTCATCAGATTCTCCGAAATTTTGGCAATATGTTTCCTCGTTTTGAATTTCTGTTCCATTATTTTCAAAAAGCATTTTTGAACCTCCGTTTTATCTTACTGTAAATGATGTTAATATTAATTGATCTTCACAAATTTTAATATGATTTGTATCATCCACCCTTTAAAAAATTTTTATATTAAATATAATATTATTAAACATTCCTCCAATTCTGTATAATTTAAAAAAACAAGATAAAAATAATTAAAACTATAAAGTAAAAAGTAATTTTTCGTGAAGTTTATAATTTCACGAAAAAATAGCCACAAACCCGATTGCAATGGGCTTGTGGTTCTTTTTTGACCATATTTTTGACCCCGAATTTTTAGAGGTCAGGCACAGTATTCAGGCAACTTTTCAATGCTTTTTTGTTTTAGCTCATATGATGAATGCACATATGTCTTTAATGTTAATTGTACATTGGCGTGTCCTAATAATTCGCTTAATGTTTTAGGATCGCACCCTGATTCTATCATATTTGTTGCAAATGTATGCCTTAATGCGTGGAACTTTACTTCTTTAATATTTGTTGTTTTTAATATCTTTTTAAAGTGATTTTCCAACGTTCTTGGCTCTATATATTCACTGCAGCTTCCTGTTAAAAGAAAATCGTTTTCATTCCCGCCAAAATTATTTATTTTATCAATAAGATACTGTTTTATAGGTATATCTCTTATTGAAGTTTTGCTTTTCGGTTCATCTATATTAATAATAGTTTTGAAATCTGAATTTCCCATTGTGTTTTTAATTCTCTGCATTGTTTTTCTTACACATATACAAGACCTGTATTGATTTACATTTCCATGCTTTAAAGCGCATATTTCACCAATTCGCAATCCTGTGTTAATGCAAATCAACAGTGCTAAATTTTTTCTGTCAAGATTACTTAAAAGATATTTAATCAGCCTTGTTTGTTCCTCGTGTGACAATGTTTGTATTTCGGTACACTCATCTTTCGGAATAACGTAATCAAAACTTTGATTTTTACATTTGTATTGTTTTTCTGCAAATTTTAGAATTTGCTTTAATATATTAATAATACCTTTTATTGTTTTGCTCTTTAATGGTTTTTCATTTATCAAATTGCCATTAATAAACTTTTCTTTTATAAAATTATTAACAACAGTCTGATTTATATTGTTTAATCTTATGCCTCCCAAACTCTTGATAATGTGATTATATACAGTATCGTAATATTTGGCATAGGTGGATTTTTTTACCTCTAATTTTTTAATTTCAAGCCATTGTAAAGATACATCCTTAATTGTTATTATGTTTTTATCTTTTGTTTTTTTATTTCCAAATAGAAAATTAAGCCTGTTATTTTTAGCTTCTGTATATGTTTTGCCATAAACTGATTTATAAACAGGAATCCCGTTATTATCAAACCCCGATTTATAGCGTGCTTCGTATCTTCCGTCTTTTCTCTTTCTTATGTTTTCTCCCCTTCTTGCCATTTTAAACACCTCTTTTTGACCACTTATTTGACCCCAAATTTCTATATTAAATTTGCGTAATATAGGTTAATTTTTGGAATTTAAAATAAGTACAAATGAATTTTTAATAAATTATTGACTTTTAATGTCAAATAGTGTAATATATTTACACGAATAATCTAAATAACATTTCGTGAAATTATAAATTTCACGAAAATAAATTCTGTAGTAACTGCTTATAAGAGCAGTTGTTTTTATTACATTATATTCAGGTGTAGTTCTTTTGATGTCGAAAAACAAAGAAAACGCTAAGTGATTTTTAACTTCACTTAGCGTTTTTATTTATCTTATTTATCTTTAATTTGATTTTTTATTTGTGTTTACTGATATTTCCTAAATCAGAATTTAATTTTCTCCGAGATATATTCGCTGAGTTTTTCAATTGCAACTCGTTCCTGCTGCATTGTGTCGCGGTCGCGTACGGTCACGCAGCCGTCCTCAATTGAATCAAAATCGTATGTAACGCATAACGGAGTACCAATTTCGTCCTGACGTCTGTAACGCTTTCCGATTGAACCTGCATCATCATAATCAACCATAAAGTCCTTTGAAAGCATATCGTAAACTTCTTCTGCTTTTTCGTTGAGCTTCTTTGAAAGCGGAAGAACGGCAGCCTTAAACGGAGCAAGAGTGGGATGAAAGTGAAGAACAACTCTTGTGTCTTTTTCGTCAATTGTTTCTTCGTCATAAGCCTCTGTAACAAGTGCAAGGAAAAGACGCTCAACGCCGAGAGACGGTTCAATAACATATGGGATATATTTTTCGTTTGTGTTTTGGTCAAAATATTCGAGCGGCTTGCCGCTTGTGTTGCTGTGCTGAGTAAGGTCGTAGTCTGTTCTGTCTGCAACACCCCAAAGCTCGCCCCAGCCAAACGGGAAGAGGTACTCAAAGTCTGTAGTTGCCTTTGAATAGAAACAAAGCTCTTCGGCAGAGTGGTCGCGCAGTCTGAGGTTTTCCTCTTTTATGTTGAGAGAATACAGGAAGTCACGGCAGAAGCCTCTCCAATATTCAAACCATTCAAGGTCAGTTCCCGGCTTGCAGAAGAATTCAAGTTCCATTTGTTCAAACTCGCGTACACGGAAGATAAAGTTACCCGGAGTAATCTCATTGCGGAACGACTTGCCCACCTGAGCAACGCCGAACGGAATTTTCTTGCGGCTTGTTCTTTGAATATTTGAAAAGTTAACAAAAATACCCTGCGCAGTTTCCGGGCGCAGATAAATCTCATTTTTGCTGTCCTCCGTAACGCCCTGAAATGTCTTGAACATAAGGTTAAACTGGCGTATATCGGTAAAGTTATGCTTGCCGCAGTTTGGACATGGGATTTCTTTTTCCTTAATATAATCCATCATCTGTGAATTTGTCCAGCCTGCAACATTTGTGCCGTCAAAATCCTCAATAAGATTGTCGGCACGGTGGCGTGTTTTACATTCCTTGCAGTCCATAAGGGGGTCGGAGAAACCTCCCAAATGTCCCGAAGCAACCCATGTCTGCGGATTCATAAGAATAGCAGAGTCAAGACCTACGTTATATTTGTTTTCCTGAACAAACTTTTTAAGCCAAGCCTGTTTGATGTTGTTTTTAAGAGCCATTCCCAAAGGACCGTAATCCCATGTATTTGCAAGTCCTCCGTATATTTCAGAACCAGGATAAACAAAACCTCTGTTTTTGCACAATGCAACAATTTTATCCATTGTTTTTTTAGTGTTTTCCATAAGTTGACCTCACTTCTCGGTAAATATATACAATAAAAATAATACAATTATTTTCAGATTATGTCAAGTGAGTAAAACAATAGATATTTAAGAATAAAAAAGTTAAAAAAATATTACATAATTTCTAAAAAAGGCTTGTAAAATAAGAAAATTTAATATATAATGTAATTACTCAAACTCTGAGTAATCAAAAAGGAGGAATTAACGATGAAAAAATCATCAAAAATTATCAGTATTGTTCTTGCAGCTGTTCTTGCAATGTCCTGTTTCGCAGGTCTTTCGCTTTTCTCTGCATCAGCAGCTGACGAAGAAACAAAAATTTATTTTGAAGTACCTACTCTTGAAAGCTGGGGTACAACAAAAACAGTTTCCTGCCATATTTATAACGTATATGGCGGCTCTGCTTTGAATACAGCATCCTGGGGTTCAAAAGACGAAAGGTGCAAACAAGATTCTGCTACAGGTTTGTACTACTTTGATACCACTAAAGTTGGTACTATTGAAGATGGTGCTGATTACGCAGTTCTTTTCTATACAAAAGACACTGCAGGTGTTGAGCATCAGACAGGTAACGTAACACTTGGTAAAGCTTGCCTTGGCGACACAGTTTATGTTACAGGAGAAATGATTGAAAATACTGAGGACTCAAATAAGATGGACTTTGAAGCTACTTGGAAGAACAATTCCGACAAGTACGGTGCAAAGGCAGCTCTTACATCTACAGGTAAAATCGTTGGTAAGTGTTTCCCTGTATATCAGCCAAAAGCGCAGATAGTATCTCAGTTCCTTCGTTCTTGGGCTATAAAGAACTATGTAAATGAGAACAATAGAATTCTCTCACCTGAAATTGTTCAGGCAGACTGTGCACAGCTTGGCGTTGACCCAATGGACGTTTACAATCAGTATGCTACTGATTATGCAGAAGAGCTTGAGGCAGGAAATCCTGAAACAGCATCTCTTGAGGTTATTGCAGAATTGCTCGGCGTTGATCCTAATGCAACAACAGAACCCACAACAGAACCAGAACCCACAACAACAGAGCCCGAGCCTACAACAACAGAACCCGAGCCTACAACAACAGAACCAGAACCTACAACAACAGCATTTTTAGCTTATGGTGATGTTGATAAAGATGGCAGCGTTACTGTAATGGACGCTACTTTAATTCAAAAAGCAGGTCTTGAAATGGTAGCTCTTGATGAAGTTGAGACAACTCTTGCTGATGTAAACCAGGACGGTAGAGTTTCTATTCTCGATGTTACAATGGTTCAGAAATATCTTGCAGAAGTTGATTACAAAAACATTGGTGTTGTTGGTCAGCCTTCTGATATAGCTGCATGATAACTTCAGTCAGATTGCTTAAGTCAGATTGTTTAATTTAAATTATGTAAGCCCCACATTTGTGGGGCTTTTTGTTTTGCAAAAAGGCAGAAATTTCGACTTTACCTCTGTACAAGCAGGGATTATTTGTGATAAAATAATACATATGCAAAAGAAGGCGGTGTGAAAATGATTATTCATGATATTTCAAAAGATACTATAAATACGCCTGTCTATGACGGTGATCCGCAGACTAAAGCTGAACGTATAAAAAACATTGACGACGGTGATGAATATAATCTATCCGTAATTTCAATGACAGCACATGCAGGAACTCACATAGACGCACCTCTGCATTTTTGTCCTGACGGAAATTCAATAGACAAAATACGCCTAAATACATTTTACGGAAAATGTACGGTTATTTCTGTTGAAGGAATACTTACGGGAGAGGATATGGAACGTCTGCTGCCATACTGCAAAAGACGAATTTTGTTTCACGGTGAAGGCAATACGTTCATATCACATTCTGCGGCAATAGTCCTTGCGTCAAGCCGCGTAGTGCTTGTGGGAACAGATGCAGAATCAATTGCTCCGTCATTTGATGAAGAAGCAACCCACATTGAACTTGCAAGAGCAGGAATAGCAGTTCTTGAAAACCTCAATCTGTCTGATATTGAGGACGGTGAGTATGATTTATGTGCATTTCCGGTAAAGCTCGGAGGGCTTGAAGCTGCTCCGTGCAGAGCAATTATTTTTGAGCAGGAGAAAGGACTTAACTGAAATTAATTATGATAAAAATGGCGATATTCGATTTAGACGGTACTCTTGCAGATTCTCTCACGGATTTAGCGCAGAGCGTGAATAAGGGACTTGTAAAGGCAGGACTTAAAGAAAAACCGATTGAAAACTACAATCACTATGTCGGCAATGGCAGAGATGTTCTTATAAAAAAGGCAATGGGGAGTTTTGCAGAGGACGAAAAGCTTCGCTCAGTAGTCAGAGATACCTTTGACAAAGAGTATTATCTGCATTGCAATGACAATACAACGCCGTACAAAGGATGTTCTCAGCTTCTACAAAAACTTGAAAATCAAGGTATTATGACAGCCGTACTATCGAACAAACCCGATGAATTTGTCGCAAGAATATTGAAAAAAATTTATCCTGAACATAAATTTGCAGAAGCATGGGGACAAAAACCTCAGTTTAAGCGTAAACCCGATGGTGAAGCACTGCTTGCAATGCTTAAAAAGCATAATATTTCAAAAGACGATTGTATTTATATCGGTGACAGCGACGTTGATGTTTTTACAGCCGAAAACGCAGGTGTAAAAATGGCAGGAGTAGGATGGGGATTCCGCGGCAGAGAAGAACTGATTAATGCAGGCGCACCGTTTGTTGCCGAAACTGCAGAAGAGCTTTATAAATATATTTGTGGTTATTATGAATAAGATTAATTATCAAAAAGAACTCGACAAAATTATAAGAAAAAACATTGAGGATAACAGAACTCCGTCACTTTTACTTCACGTTTGCTGTGCTCCTTGTTCAAGCTACTGCCTTGAATATCTGTCTGAATATTTTAATATCACCGTGTTTTATTTTAACCCTAATATTTCCTTAAAAGAAGAATATGACTATAGGTACAGTGAAGAAAAACGGCTGATTTCACTGATGAATTTTAAAAATCCCGTAAAAATTGCAGAGAGCGAATATAACCCAAAGGAATTTTTCAACGCTGTAAAGGGACTTGAAAATGAACCTGAGGGAGGAAAAAGGTGTTATGAGTGTTTTAAACTCAGATTAGAGGCCTCCGCAAAGAAAACAAAAGAAATAAATGCAGATTATTTTACAACCACGCTGACGATAAGTCCGCTGAAAAATGCTGATATGCTTAATCAGATTGGCGCACAATACGGCGAAAAATACGGCGTCAACTGGCTTTACAGCGATTTTAAAAAGCGCGAGGGATATAAACGCTCCATAATTTTATCGAGGGAATATAATCTGTACAGACAAAATTACTGCGGATGTGTTTTTTCAAAAAATATGTAAATATTTAACAGTCTGGAGGATTTAATGGAAATTTGGGATGCATATAATGAGTGTTATGAAAAGGTCGGTATCGATTTGGTTCGGGGAGAGAAAATTCCCGATGGACTGTTCCATCTTGTATCCGAAGTAATTGTTCAGCACAAAGACGGTGACTTTCTTGCGGTACAGCGTGACTTTTCAAAACAGAATTATCCCGGAAAATATGAAATAACAGCCGGCGGAAGTGTCCTAAAAGGTGAAACGGTAATTGAGTGTGCAAAACGTGAACTTTTTGAAGAAACAGGTATTGTCTGCTCATATTTACAGCAAATATTTGATATTTGTTATATTAACTCACAGAGTATTTATTTTGGCTATTTCTGCAAAGTTGACTGCTTAAAAACAGATATTAAATTACAGAAGAATGAAACAATTTCATATAAGTGGATACCAAAAGATAAAGTGGTTGAGTTTGTTAATTCGTCAGACTATGTTCGTCTGCATCGCAAAAGAGCTTTGCCGTATATCATTTCAAAGGCTGAACAACCGTTTTATGAAAAATCGAGTATTCTCGGCTGTATTGTTAACGTAACTGTTGACAGACAGTTGGGTTCATTTCATCCAAAACATAAGGATATTTACTATCCCGTAAATTACGGTTTTGTCAGCGGGATTATTGCACCTGACGGAAAAGATCAGGATGCTTATATACTTGGTGTGTCAGTTCCTATTAAGAAATTTACTGGAAAAATAATAGCTGTAGTACACAGAAAAAATGATGTTGAGGACAAATGGGTGGTTGTACCTGAAGATATGAGTTTTTCAAAGCAACAAATTGCTGAGTTAATAAATTTTCAAGAGCGGTATTTTGATATTGACATAATAATGTGATATGATTTTACATTGGCAGGATTTAACCGTGATTATTAAAAAACAAACAGTTTTTTAATTTCTGACAACCGTCAATAATTTATCCGTATTGTAAATTCGAGGTGAAATATATGAAAAAACAATTTCTTGATTCGGGAAAAATCGTAGGCACGCACGGAATAAAGGGCGAGGTAAGAATTGACCCGTGGTGTGATTCTCCCGAATTTTTGTGTGCCTTTAAAAAGCTTTATCTTGACCAAAACGGACAAACCTCTATAGAAGTAAAATCACGTCCGCACAAGAATATTACCCTTGCTAAAATCAAGGGGATTGATACAATTGAGGAAGCGCAAAAACTCAGAGGAAAAATTGTATATATAAATCGTGACGATATAACTCTCGGCGAGGGAGTAAACTTCATTCAGGATTTAATCGGACTTGAAGTAAAGGACGCCGATAACGGAACCGTTTACGGAAAAATTTCCGATGTTCTGAGAACGGGAGCGAATGATGTTTACGAAATTACGGACTCAAGTAATAAAAAGTATCTTGCGCCCGTTATTGATGAGGTAATAGTTAAAACCGACGTTGACGGAGGATTTGTGTTAATTCGCCCTATGAAAGGAATTTTTGACGATGAGAATTGACATAATAACATTATTTCCGGAAATGTTTGACACGGTTATGAGCGAAAGCATAATAGGCAGGGCGCAAAAAAGCGGCGCAATTGAAATTGTGTGCCATCAGCTTCGCGACTATGCTTTTGACAAGCATCGCCGTGTTGACGACACTCCATACGGCGGAGGAATGGGAATGTTGATGAAGGCAGAGCCTATTGCGCTCTGTTTTGAGGATATATGCAGACAGACGAATACAAAACCGTATTTTGTGTATATGTCGCCTCAGGGGAAAACTCTTAGTCAAAACAGACTCAGGGAGCTTGCGCAGATTGAAAATATATGTATTCTTTGCGGTCATTATGAGGGAGTTGACCAGAGGGTTATTGATACGTTTATCGACGAAGAAATCTCAATTGGGGACTATGTACTTACAGGAGGCGAGCTTCCTGCAATGGTGTTTGCCGACGCGCTTTCAAGAATGGTGCCGGGAGTGCTTTCAAACAATGAATGTTTTACCGAGGAAAGCCATTTTAACGGATTGCTTGAATATCCTCAATATACAAAGCCGTCAAGCTGGAGAGGATTGGATGTTCCCGAGATTCTTCTGAGCGGTCATCACGCAAACATTGAAAAATGGCGGAGAGAAAAAAGCCTTGAGGTAACAGCTCAGAAACGTCCGGAGCTTCTTAAAAAAGAAAAATAACACATTATTAATATGCGGAAAAATTCAGTAATAATAAAATAATTTTATAATTATATGGAATAATTTATGTTGAGTGTTTTGGTCATATTGCAAGGAAAAATCGGGGAAAAATGCCAAGTATTTGGCAGGTAGATTAAGCTGGAATTTTTTGTTTTGTAAAATTGCACAATAATCAATTTGAAATTTTGACCGCAAGTGAATATTAATACGAAAATATTTTACTGTATTGACCTTAATAAAAAAAAAGATTATAATAATTAATAAATTGAGCCATAAACAGGCTTTATATGTTTATTTTAAAGCAGAGAGGGTTTTCAAAATGTATGTTAAGGAAGTTTTAGTACAAAACAAAGCAGGTTTACACGCTCGTCCGGCTACTTTCTTTATTCAGAAAGCCAATGAGTTCAAGTCAACTATCTGGGTGGAAAAAGAGGAGCGCCGTGTTAATGCAAAAAGTTTGCTTGGCGTATTGTCACTTGGAATTATCGGCGGCACAACAATCAAAATCATTGCAGACGGTTCTGATGAAACTGATGCAGTTGAAGGCCTTGTTGCTCTCGTAGAATCAGGTTTTGCCGAATAATCGGCGATTAACGGTTAAATATAATTTTGGGCGGATTGTTTCCGCCCTTTTTATTTTGGAGGTGAAGTATGAATTCAAAAATATCCGAACTGCGAAAAAAGGCTATGGCTCTGCCCTTGCTGCCCGGAGTGTATATTATGCATGACAAAAGCGGCGATATAATCTACATCGGCAAAGCAAAGGCTTTGAAAAACAGAGTCAGCCAATATTTCGGCTCACAGAACAATCATGCTGAAAAGGTACGCAGAATGGTTGATAATGTGGATGATTTTGAATATATTATCACCGACAGTGAATTTGAGGCTTTAATTCTTGAATGCAGTCTTATCAAGCAACATACTCCTAAATATAATATTTTGCTTAAAGATGACAAAGGCTACAGCTATATCCGCATAAGTCCCGGCGATTGGTCAAAAATATCATATGTGCTTCAGAAAAAAGATGACGGCGCTGAATATATAGGTCCGTATAAAAGCAGCTATTACGTAAAAAGTGCAGTCGAGGAAGCCAACAAAATCTTTATGCTCCCTACGTGCAGCAGGCGCTTTCCTCAGGATTTCAGAAAAGGCAGACCGTGCCTGAATTATCACATTAAACAATGTATGGCGCCGTGCACGGGCAGAGTAAAATTAAAGGATTACAAAGAGAATCTTGAACAGGCTCTTGATTTTTTGAAAGGCGGCTCGTCAAATTCAATCAAACAGCTGACTGCTCAGATGGAAGAGGCTGCTGAAAATCTTGAATTTGAGCGCGCTGCAAGAATTCGCGACAAAATCAATGCAGTTAAAAAAATGGGTGACAAGCAAAAGGTAGTTGCCAATAAAGTGCTTGACGAAGATGTTATTGCAAGCTTTTGCGATGACGGAAAAACCTGTTTTCAGATATTTAGGTTTGAGGGCGGTCGGCTTTTTGACAGAGAGAGCTTTATTTTTGACAGTGGAGATTCGGAATCTGAAACCGAGGAATTTATTCTGCGTTACTATACCATCAGAAATGATGTTCCTAAGAATATAGCGTTAGATAAAAGCTTTGACGGAATAGATGATGTAGCTAAATGGCTTTCGCAAAAACGCGGAAGCAAGGTTAATGTTACCGTTCCGCAAAGAGGAGAGCAGGCACAGCTTGTTTCAATGTGCCGTTCAAATGCAGCGGAAGCACTTGCACAGCGAAAGGGAGCTACTGTCCGCGAGTACGGAGTTCTGGAAGAGCTAAAGGAATTGCTCGGCCTTGAAAAGCTGCCGGAATATATTGAATCTTATGATATTTCAAACCTTGCAGGTACGGAAAATGTGGCGGGGATGATTGTTTATAAAAACGGAAAACCTCTTAAGTCTGCATACAGAAAATTTAAAATTAAAGGCTTTCAGGGGCAGGACGACTACGCCTCAATGGCAGAAGTTCTTACTCGCCGTTTTGAAGAGTATTACAAAGCGAAAAATAATGAAGAAGGCTTTGGAAAACTGCCCGACTTAATTCTTCTTGACGGAGGTAAGGGTCAGGTTGCGGCGGTAAAAGATGTATTTGCAAGAATGAATATAAATGTACCGCTTTTCGGTATGGTAAAGGATGACAAGCACCGTACCCGCGCAGTAACAGGCGAGGGCGGAGAAATTGCCATTAATTCAAAGCGTTCTGTTTTTACTTTTTTGAGCAAAATGCAGGATGAAGTACACCGTTTTGCAATAGGATACCACCACAGCAGAAGAAGCAAAAACACATTTAAAAGTTCGCTGACGAATATTGAAGGCGTAGGAGAGGTGCGGGCAAAGGCTCTGTTAAAGCATTTCAGAACGATTGACAATATTTCCAACGCCGACTTGCAGGAGCTTGAAAATGCACCGAAGATGACAAAAGACTGCGCTCTTTCGGTTTACAGATATTTTCATAAGAATGAAGCTTACAACGAAACAGAATAAAATATTGTTGTAAAATTTTCAGTAATGTGTTATACTTACATCACAAATATAAAGGAAAGATATTATGCGCGTTATTACAGGATCAGCAAGAGGCAGACGTCTTGAAACCCTTGAGGGAGAAGATGTAAGACCTACTACCGACAGAATAAAAGAAGCGGTTTTTTCCATAATTCAGTTTGAGGTTGAGGGAAGAAGCTTTCTTGACTTATTTTCAGGTTCCGGACAAATGGGTATAGAAGCCCTCAGCAGAGGTGCAAAGACTGCTTCCTTTATTGATAATTCCAAAAAATCTATTGAAACCGTCAAAAAAAATCTAAAAACTACTAAACTTGAAACTAATGCAAAGGTTTTTTCAATGGATTATATGAGCTTTCTTGCTGTGAATACAGAAGAGTTTGACATCGCATTTCTTGATCCTCCTTACAGAACGGGAACACTGCAAAAGGCTCTTGAGCTTGTCGCAGGTGCAATGAAAGATACGGGGATAATTATTGCGGAAAATCCTCTTGATGAAGAAATTTTGTCGAATTACGGAAATTTTGTACTTGACAGACAATATCGCTATGGTAAAATAAAAGTAAGTACATTCAGACATAAGGATTTTGTGCAATGAATAAAACAGTAATTTGCCCGGGAAGTTTTGACCCGGTAACTCTCGGTCATTTGGACGTTATAAAGCGTTCAGCAAAAATGTTTGACCATGTAATTGTTGCGGTACTTATAAATTCGGCAAAGTCGCCAAGCTTTTCTATTGAAGAACGTATTGAGCTTTTAGAAAAAGTCACGGAAGATTTGGAAAATGTTGAAATCGTAAGCTTTGAGGGACTGCTTGCTGAGTATTGCAAAGAACGCGGTGTTGACGCAATCGTTAAGGGTCTGCGTGCAGTATCCGACTTTGAATACGAATTTCAAATGGCTATAACAAATAAAAAGCTGAATCCGCAGCTTGAAACTATTTTCCTTATGGCAGACGCCGATTCAATGTACTTAAGCTCAAGTATGGTGCGTGAGGTTGCGTCAATGGGTGGAGATATAAGCAATTTTGTCCCTCCCTGCGTTCACGACAGAATTGTTGAGAGAATAAATAATTCAAAATGCTAAAATTTATTTTGGATATTAATGAATAAGGAGTGGAAAAAATGAAAGTTGATGATTTGATTTTACAACTTCAGGACGTTATTAATGAGGCAAAGTCAATGCCTTTTACAGGCGGAAAGGTTATGGTAAGCAGTGAAGAAGTTTACGATATTCTTGACCAGATCCAGGACGCCATGCCTGCGGAAGTAAGACAAGCCAAAAACATTGTTGCGGACAGAAAGCAAATTCTTTCAGAGGCTAACCGTGAGGCGGAGAATATTATCAGAGCGGCTGAAGAGCGCAAGAAGGCTATGCTTAATCAGAATGAAATTGTTAGAGAAGCTCAGGCTAAGGCCAAGGAAATCGTTGACGACGCAAAACAGAAGTCTGCTGAAATCAGAAAGGCAGCTAATGTTTATGTTGACAGTATTATAAGGCGCACGGAAGAGGGTATTTCTTCACAGCTTGATGAAATTAAAAAAACTAGGACCAATATACTCAATTCTCAAAAATCCAAACAGCAGGGATAATTTTTAGCAAAGCTCAGGCCGTCCGCTTTTAACGGACGGCTGTTTTTTTTAATATAAATATAAGTAAGCAATTACAAACATATGTTTGTAATATATTTAGCTTAATTGTAACCATTTTAAAATATTTTTTAAATTATTTGCCGAATACATAAGATTTTTATCTGTATTCGGTTTTATTTTTATTCTTTTTAGGAATATTATAATTAAAAAATCAATAAAAAATATCAATTTGCAAAAAAATTAAAAAAAATGTAAATTTTATTGTGATTTTGGTAACTTTTATCTTGATTTTTTTTAATGTATAGAGTATAATTATATCAAATGGTGGCATATAGTGTCATTAAGTGAACATAAATGCTGATTTTTTAATTAAAACCTTAAAAAATGTACGGAGGTGGGCAAAATGTTTTCGGGAATGACAAATCATTCAATAGATGCTAAAGGCAGAATAGTTTTGCCTGCAAAGTTCCGTGAAGAACTTGGCAGTACATTTTTTCTTGCAAAGGGCTTTGGCAATTGTTGTATTCAGGCGATGTCATCAGAGCAGTTTAATTCAATATGCTCAAAAATCCTCGCGTTGCCTGCGGATAAGTCAATGGCACTTCAATACACTTTTAACGCCACCGCTGTTGAGGTCACTCCTAATTCACAGGGCAGGGTGATCATACCGCAGACTTTGCGCGAATTTGCAGGGCTTGAGAATGATGCGCTTGTAATCGGAATGAACAACAGAATTGAAATCTGGAGCAAAGTCAAATTCGATGAGTATATGGCTTCTCAGCAGAGTACCATTTCAGAGGCCCTATCAATGTTGACATTATAAGGAGGACAATATGGAATTTTCTCACATTCCTGTTCTTCTTAATGAAACAATCGAAGGGCTTGACATAAAGGAAAACGGAATTTATGTCGATGGAACTGCCGGAGGCGGCGGTCACAGCTCGGAGATCCTGAAACGGCTCACAACGGGCAAGCTTATTTTAATTGACCGCGACCCCGACGCGATTTGCATGTTGACTGAACGATTTAAAAAGAACGAGAATTCAATAATAATCAAAGGCAATTTTGCTGATATTAAAGAACTGCTTCAACTTAGGGGAGTAGGCAGGCTTGACGGAATTCTGCTTGATATAGGCGTTTCTTCGCACCAGCTTGATACTGCTTCAAGGGGATTTTCTTTTCATGAGGACGCTCCGCTTGATATGCGTATGAGTCAGAGTGGCACGACGGCAGAAGAACTTGTAAACACTCTTTCTGCTGAGGAGCTAAGACGTATAATAAGCGTGTATGGAGAAGAAAAATATGCGGCTTCAATTGTCAAAGGCATTGTAAATTCAAGGGAAAGCAAGCCGATTAAAACTACGCTGGAGCTTGCTGAAATCATAAAGGCTAATGTACCTCAAAAGGTAAGACGTGACGGACATCCTGCAAGAAAGACTTTTCAGGCTTTGCGAATTGCGGTTAATGACGAGCTCGGCGCTCTTGAAAAAGGGCTTGACGGAGCTTTTGAAATGCTTGGAAGCGGCGGACGTCTGGCGGTAATTACATTTCATTCTCTTGAGGACAGAATTGTTAAGCAAAAAATGGCTTCATGGTGTCAGGGCTGTACCTGCCCAAAGGATTTTCCGGTATGCGTTTGCGGAAACAAACCCAAGGCAAAGATTGTAAACAAAAAACCTGTTTGTGCAAATGAAACAGAATTAAGCGAAAACCCGAGGGCAAGAAGTGCAAAGTTGAGAATATGCGAAAAAATATAAAAAATTTTCTCTCAGCTATAGACAAAGCGACAAATCTGTAGTAAAATATAACAAAGTTGTAAAGAAAATTACAAATACAATCAATTGTGGTTTACTTGACTGCAATTACTACATATATGGTTTTAGTTCAATTAGTTCTTTAAAAAGAACAGATTGTGCGGTAAACAATTTAAAGAAATTGTTAAGATTTTGAAACTTTTTTATTTTATAGAATTATAAAGTAAAAAAGAAGTGTGTTTTATGAAAATTTTTGATATAGAAAGGCACAAGGTGCAGAAGTAATGGCATTTGAAAACAAAAGTGCGGCTTACGATTTAAATCTTTTTGATGACGACATAACCTATTCTTCGGGTTCGGCTTTGCCGAAACGCCGCGAGCAGGAAGTACATAAAAAACAGACCAAAGCCCATAAAAACAAAAACAAGGTTATGACCTTGCCTGAACAGGAACTGAATAAAATAAGACGCCGCAGACATAATCCGCTGAAAATTGCGCTCGGAAGTCTGGGCGGTGCTGTGGTTTCATTGGTGATCGGAGCCATTATTGTGGGACAAGTTCAGCTTACCGAACTCAAT
This sequence comes from uncultured Clostridia bacterium, assembly GCA_947593615.1. Lineage (GTDB taxonomy): Bacteria > Bacillota > Clostridia > Oscillospirales > Acutalibacteraceae > Ruminococcoides. The sequence goes on along the minus strand of CANQDR010000005.1, from coordinate 50,566 downwards.
CAGGAGATTATCACTGCAAAGGAAACTTTGGCTGACAGTCAGAGTATTTATACTCAAAATCAGATGAAAGTTGAAGCTAATCTTTCAAATGCTGAAATTGAGAAGTATGCTAAAGATGTTCTTGGCATGACCAAAGCCTCAAATGCTCAGAAAGAATTCATTGCCCTGTCGGGGGGAGATAAAGCTGAGGTATTTGTTCAGGAAAGTGAAAATATATTCACTCAGTTTATAGACTCTATAAAAAATCTTTGGTCATAACATTCATTTCAATTTAATAAATATGTTATGAAAGAATGAGAGTTAAGACTGCGTCTTGACTCTTTTTTCGGTATAATAAAGATGTAGAATAAATTATTTAAAAGATGAGAATGAAATTATCATAAATTTTGCTGTGAAAGGAGCTTTAATTTGGAAAAAAACGAACGCACGCACAACGGCGCAAAAAAGAGAGCTGCCAAAGGTCCTAATCAGCGGTTAAGACAGCGTACGGTAATTCTGATTATACTTATTCTCCTTATCGGTTTTGGCGCAGCAATAACAAGACTTGCCTATCTTACTCTTATACAAGGTAATTCTTTACAGGAGGACGCTGTAGATCAGCAGCTTAAGGATACAACGATTTCCGCCAAAAGAGGCACAATATATGACGCAAACGGCAAAGTGCTTGCAGAGAGTGCGTCGGTATGGCAGGTTGTAATGGCACCTGCATATCTTAAAGATGATAAGCAGCGCAAGGCGGTTGCTCAGGGACTGTCGGAAATACTTGAGCTTGATTATGATAATGTATACGAAAAAACTCAGCAGAAAAGCTACTATGTGGTTGTAAAACGTAAAATTGAAACAGAAGCAAGAGATAAAATATTAAAATTTATAGATACTCTGCAAAAGGACTATAACTGCGGCAACGCAGTAGAGCTTCTGGACGATTACAAGCGTTACTACCCTCAGGATGATTTGGCATCCTGCGTTATCGGATTTACCGGAAGCGATGAACAGGGCCTTGAGGGAGTTGAGTATGAATATGACGAGTATCTTGCAGGTACTCCGGGCAGAATTATAACTGCTAAAAATGCCACGGGAACGGATATGCCGTTTCAATATGAACAAAATGTTGACGCGGAAAACGGCAACAATATTTATCTGACAATTGATGAAACAGTGCAGTCCATATGCGAAAAATATATGAAGCAGGGAATTGTTGACAATAACGTACTAAACCGCGGAGTATGCATTGCAATGGATGTAAATACGGGCGCAATACTTGCAATGGTAACGGTTGACGGCTATAATCTAAATGACCCTTACACACTTCCTAAGGAACAGCAGAAAAAAATAGACGCTCTGCCTAAAGATAAACGGTCTGCCGCAGAGAGCGAAGCTCTTTCCGCTATGTGGCGCAACAAGGCAATTACCGATACCTATATGCCCGGTTCGGTATTTAAGATGTGTACGGCATCTATGGCACTTGAAGAGGGCAAAGTGAATGACAACAGCACATTTGTATGCGGTGGTTCATTTGTTGTAAGCGGCGAGACGATTCATTGTCACGCGGTCCAAGGTCACGGAACACAGAACTTTGTTCAGGCTATCTGCAATTCCTGCAACCCTGCGTTTATTCAGATAGGTCAGATGGTTGGGATGAATAAATTCTGCCAGTATTATCAGGGATTTGGTTTTGCTGACAAAACAGGAATCGATCTTCCGGGCGAAGCTGAGGACAGCTTCTGGAAAGATGGCACTATGACCGACGTTGACCTTGCTGTTGCGTCATTCGGTCAGAACTTCTCTATTACTCCCATTCAGATGATTACAGCTTGTTCTGCTGTTGCAAACGGCGGATATGTTCTTCAGCCGTATGTTGTTTCTAAAATTACAGACTCTGAAGGAAATGTAATAAAAAATGTAGAAAAAAATATCAAGCGTCAGGTTATTTCAAAGGAAACATCAAATAAAATGAATGAAATTCTTGCCTACAATACTGCAACGGCAGGCTCTACGGCAGGATATGTTGCAGGCTATAAGGTAGCAGGTAAAACAGGTACTTCAGAGAAAATAGGCTCTGAAGTACAGAGTGTTTTCAGTGAGGACTACATATCTTCATTCTGCGGATACGCACCTGCGGATGACCCTCAGATTGCAATGCTCATCTTCTTTGACACACCTTCGGGAGGGGCTTATTACGGTTCTCAGGTCTCCGCTCCCGTGTTTATCAATATTATGACGGAGGTTCTTCCGTATCTTGAAGTCAAAACAGAATATACTGAAAGCGAGCTTGAATATGTTGATGTTTCGGCAGGCGACTATGTAGGTCTTTCTGTAAGCGAAGCAGAAGCCGCCGCACAGAATGACGGATTTACTACTACCGTCAAGGGCGAGGGCGATAAGGTTATTTCACAAATTCCGTATGTTTCTTCAAAAATTCCTACAGGAGGAAATATTGTTTTATATACGGACGACAACAGCAAGGCGGAAACAGTAACGGTACCTAATCTTGTAGGATATTCCGCATCGGAAGTAAACTCCGTAGCAAGCGAATACGGACTTAATATAAGCTTTGTAGGTGCGGCAAGTTCGGATGTTATAAGCTCATCTCAGGATATTGCAGAGGGGACATCAGTCAGTCCGGGCACGGTAATTACCGTTACGTTCTCATCTGCGTCAACATTTAACGACTAATTTTTATTATACTGAATACCAATTAAAAAACGGATATATTTAATCGGTTTTGGTATCAAAGAAAAGGCAAAATAAGTCTGAAAGGAAAGATAATTATGATGATATACGGAATATGGACATTTTGCTCGGCACTGGCGGCATTTATGATTTCTGCAGTGCTCGGCAGATTTTTAATTCCTTATCTTCACAAGCTAAACTTTGGACAGACAATTTTAGATATAGGACCGAGCTGGCACAAAAGCAAACAGGGAACTCCCATAATGGGAGGAATAATGTTCATTGTTGCCATAATTTCGGTTACAGTAATCAGTACGGTTGTGTATATACTTGCAGGCCCTGAATTCATAGATACCTTTTTTGCGGACATTCCGCGTGAAAGTGTGTTTATATTTGCAGGACTCGGTCTTGCGCTTGCCAACGGACTTATCGGATTTATTGATGATTTTACTAAAGTTGTAAAAAAGCGAAACCTCGGTCTTACTGCAATTCAGAAGCTTGTTTTACAGTTTATAGTTGCAGGCGCTTATCTTGCAGTTCTCGGATTTGCAGGTTACGGCACAACAACTGTTATTCCGTTTGTCGGTGAAATTGACTTAGGTATTTTCTATTACGTTCTTGCCGCAGTTGTAATTGTAGGTATGGTAAATGCCGTTAATCTTACCGATGGTGTTGACGGTCTTGACGGCTCAATAACCTTTTTTGCCTGTGTTGCCTATATGTTGATTGCAAGCATGCTCAACAGTCTGGGCATTACAGCAATGAGTGCGGCAGCGGCAGGTGCGTGTCTTGGATTTTTAGTGTGGAATTTTCACCCTGCAAAGGTGTTTATGGGTGATACCGGCTCGTTGTTTTTGGGCGGACTTGTGTGTTCAATTGCATTTGCAATGAATATGCCTGTGCTTCTTCTTCCGATTGGCATTGTTTACATTGCAGAGATCCTTTCTGTTGTATTACAGGTATCGTATTTTAAAATTACTCACGGCAAAAGACTGTTTAAAATGAGCCCCATTCATCATCATTTTGAGATGTCAGGATGGAGCGAGGTTAAGATTGTTGCCGTGTTCAGCGCAGTAACTGCCGTATTCGGCGCGGTTGCATTTGCTCTTGTTTATTTCGGTGTGAAATAGACAGCTAATAAAGCATATTGATATTGATATTTTTATAATTATTATAAAAAGGAGGGAATAGTCATGGCTCCGCATAAGAAAATGATATTAAAAGCAGACATTAACAGAATATATGATGATGAATATTATTCGGAGCAGAAAATCAAACAGGAAAAGTTTTTTGTTCGACCCTCCCGTCAGCGTAAAATGAAGAAAACCAAATGGTTTTCTATCGGTATGGGTATAGATTTGCCGTTTTGTATAATCATACTTATTCTTCTTACAATCGGAACAATAATGATGTTCTCGGCAAGCTATGCTTTTTCGTATTACACGCAGGGTGACAGTTATTATTACCTTATCCGACAGCTCATATTTATTGTGATTGGTTTAGCCGGAATGTTAATAATGTCATTTTTTAACTACAATAAGTTCCATCGTATTGCGCCTGTAATTTTGGGTATTGCGTACATTTCGCTGTTGTTAGTGCTTGTTTTACCGGGTACTAACGGCGTAAAACGCTGGATCCCCCTTGGAATATTTAACATTCAGCCCTCCGAAATAGCTAAGTTTGCAATTATACTTTTCTTTGCACACTGGGCAAGCAAATATTACAATAAAATGCAGATTGTACGCTACAGCGTTGTGCCGGGTATTATTGTTTTCGGAACAACCGCGATGCTCCTGTTTTTGGAACCTCACTATTCGGGTATTGTAATTATTGGAATACTTACGGTTCTTATGCTGTATATCGGAGGTATGAAAACCAAATATCTGGCTATAGGATTTGTACTTATAGTTGCCCTTGTGGGTATTCTTGCGGTAACAGGCGGCTTGTCATATGCAATGAGCCGAATGGACGGCTGGGGTCAGGCGCTTGTATATACTGACGAGGATATGTGGCAGACAACATGGCAGACACGAAATTCGCTTTACGCCATAGGCTCTGGCGGTCTGTGGGGATTGGGACTTGGCCAGTCAAGACAGAAATATCTCTATCTTCCCGAACCGCAGAACGACTTCATTTTTGCAATTGTTGTAGAGGAACTCGGACTCATTGGCGCGGCTATGATTTTGCTTATATTTGCGCTTCTTGTCTGGAGAGGAATTACTCTTTCGCTGCGCGCAAAAGATAAATTCGGAAAGCTTCTCGGAATCGGACTTACCTCACAGATTGGAATTCAGGTTGTTCTGAATATTCTGGTTATAACTGACTGGCTGCCCAATACAGGTATCAGTCTTCCGTTTTTCAGTTACGGAGGCAGCTCGCTTATAATGCTGCTGATGCAGATGGGAATAGTGCTTTCTATTTCAAGAACGGCAAATATAGAAAGACAGTAGATATATACGGAGGAATTTTCATGAGAATATTGCTTGCAGGCGGCGGCACGGCAGGACACATAAATCCTGCGCTTGCCATTGCAGGATACATCAGAAAAAAACGTCCAGAAGCGGAGTTCTTGTTTGTAGGCAACCGCGGTGGTATGGAACAAAGACTTGTTCCTCAGGCAGGGTTTGAAATAAAATCAATTACAATCAGCGGATTTAAGAGAAGCTTTTCACTCAAAAGTATGATTGATAATGCTAAAACGGTAAAAAGAACTTTTACGTCTTCTCACGAGGCAAAGAAGATCATTGCCGAGTTCAAGCCTGACATCTGCATAGGAACAGGCGGTTATGTTTCCGGACCGGTAATAAGAACCGCTGCAAAAATGGGAATTCCCTGCATTATTCATGAGCAGAATGCTTATCCGGGCGTTACGAACAAAATGCTTGCCAAGAGCGTTAAAAAGGTAATGCTTGCAGTACCCGACGCCAAAAAGTATTTTGAAAAAGCAGATTTTGTTATTACGGGAAATCCCGTGAGAGGAGAAATCCTTACTGCCGATAAAGAGGCGTCAAGGGCTGAACTTGGACTTGACGCAAGACCTTTGGTGCTTTCGTTCGGCGGAAGTCTTGGCGCAAGGAAAATTAACGAGGCTGTAGCTGAATTTGTGGCAAGAAGCGGCAAGGACGGCAGATATCAGCATATACATGCTTACGGAAGCTACGGCGAATGGTTCCCTCAACTTGTAAAAGAAAAGGGAACGGATATAGACAAATGCGACAACCTTGATATAAGAGCATATATAGATAATATGCCTGTTTGTATGGCGGCTGCCGATTTGGTGATATGCCGTGCAGGCGCAATTACGCTCAGCGAAATTCAGGCTATGGGAAAGCCGGCAATACTTATTCCGTCGCCGAATGTAGCCGAAAATCATCAGTACCACAATGCAATGGCTCTTGTAAACGCAGGAGCGGCTGGAATTATTGAAGAATCCGAGCTTTCGGGCGAATTGCTTATGAAAAAAGCCGATGAAATGCTGCTTGACCCCGATAAGCTTAAAGCAATAAGCGAAAATTCGCGAAAAATGGCAATAACAGATGCAAATGAAAGAATATATTCGGTTGTCAAAAAAACTCTCGGACTTGTTTAGAGATTAGTATAAGCAGTAACACAGCGTACATTTTCTCATAGAATGTATAGGTATTCTTTTTGAGAGGGTGTTATTGTGTCAAAACTGCTTGTTAAGGGACGGCAAAAGCTGAGCGGCGAAACGTATGTGCAGGGAGCGAAAAACAGCGCTTTGCCAATTCTTGCGGCAACTATACTGACAAAAGGTGAAAATGTAATATATAATTGTCCCGAGCTTTCAGATGTTGACGCGTCATCGCGGATACTTCGCTATCTGGGATGTGAGGTTGAGCGTTACAATCATACATTGATTATAAAAGGAGACTCGGCGAACAGGTCGGATATACCTGATGAGCTTATGCGTAAAACGAGAAGCTCAATTGTATTTTTGGGAGCAGTTCTCGCAAGAATGGGAAAGGCAAAGCTTTCGTTTCCGGGAGGATGTGAAATAGGTCCCAGACCCATTGATTTGCACCTTAAGGCACTTAGGGAAATGGGTGCCGTTATAAAAGAAAAACACGGTTATCTCGACTGCTATGCACCGTCGGGACTTATAGGAGCAAAAATTGCTCTTTCATTTCCGAGCGTTGGGGCAACAGAAGATATCATGATAGCAGCCAGTCTTGCAAAAGGCACAACTACAATTACAAATGCCGCGCGTGAGCCTGAAATATGTGACCTTGCAGATTACCTTAACAAATGCGGTGCTAAAATTTACGGAGCAGGAGAAGGCGTCATTGTAATTGACGGAGTTACTTCGCTTAAAGGTTCTCCTCATACCATAATTGCCGACAGAATTGTTGCGGCAACGCTCATGGCGTGTGCGGCGGTTACCGGCTCTGATATAACATTGAATGGTATTGTAAGCAGTCATCTCGCCTCGGTAATTCCTGTTTTTGAGGATGCAGGCTGTAATATAAAATGCAGCGGAGGCAGTATGAAATTCTCTGCTCCGCAAAAACTGAAATCAATGAAAGTTGTGCGTACTATGCCGTATCCCGGTTTTCCTACCGACGCTCAGGCACCTCTGCTTGCTGCAGCGTGTATTGCCGACGGAACATCCGTGTTTGTGGAAAATATATTTGAAAATCGATACAGACACACAGGCGAACTTGTGCGAATGGGTGCGAACATAAAAACAGAGGGGAAAGTTGCTGTGGTAGAGGGCGTAAACTCTCTTTATGGTGCGCCTGTTGAGGCTACCGATTTGCGCGGTGCGGCGGCCCTTGTTGTTGCAGGGCTTTGTGCAGAGTCAAGCACTGAAATAAGCGGAATTAGATACCTTGAGAGAGGTTACGAAAATCTTGAATTGACATTATCAGCACTTGGTGCGGATATAAAAAAGGTATAGATGAATTTGGAAATAAAGGACGTTTATACTAAACTCTAACCAAAAACTTTATGTATTTTCGGCGTGTTTTCCGCCATACTTTGTCCTATATTCTCGGAAGGTGTCTGCCTTCCTGCAGTATAGTTCTCGTCTGACGAAAATCCATTAAAAACCCATTAAAGCTTTTAATCAGAGATTAGTATAAGAAAGGAGGGATTGTCGGTGAGTGAAAGACAACCGCTTTCAGCAAGAGATAAAAAACAGCTTGCCAAGCAAAGAAAGGCAGCGGCAAAGCAGGCTCAGAAGTATCATAAGGAGCAGGAAAAAAGGGCGAGAGAATCCTATGCAAATTCAAGAAAGCGTTCCTTAAGTAAAATTGAACAGGCGGTTAATTCACGTTCGGAATACAAAGATGAAAATTTAAGCCGTGAAGAAAAATTCAGACGTGAGAGTGAAGAGAAAATCAGAAATCTTGAACCCAAGGATTTTAATGACGGCTATTATATAGATGAGTACGGCGAAAGGCAAAAACAGGAGCGCCGTGCAAGAGAAATTCACGATCAGGAAAATGAAGTGATACACAGGCGCAAAAAACCGCTTACAGGAAAACAGCTTAAACACAGACGAATTTTTCTTTACAGCGGAATTTTTATTGCAGTGCTTGCAATCGGAATTATTCTCAGTTTTACAGTCCTGTTTAAAACAGAGAAAATAGTTGTTGAAGGCGACGAATATTATTATGATGATCAGATAATAGCTTTCAGCGGTGTTGAGATGCAGCAAAATATTTTTATCGCTGCACTGGGCAGTACCCCTGAAAACATTACCGAAAATCTTTCCTATATAGAAAAAGCGGAAGTTAATTTTACTATTCCCGACACAATTACAATTAATATTACCGATGCAGTTCCTTCATACGTTATCAAAAACGGCAAAAGCTATCTGCTTATAAGCTCAAAGGGAAGAATCCTTGATAATATAGATGTTAACACGGACAAGCTTCCCGAATTAAAATGCGGTAAACTGCAAAGCACAAAAATCGGTGCTTATGTTTCTTTTGAAGATGAAAATATTCCTGATATTCTTGAAGATGTATCCGAAAGCCTGAGAGCCAACGAAGTTAAGGATATAACAGGATTTGATGTTACCGATACTGCCAATATAACTCTGAATTACGACAACAGAATAAAAATTAATATAGGATTGCCCGAAGATATAGACTATAAAATACGAACGGCTATGGCAATAATCAATGAAAAGCTTGACCCGAATAATACTGGTTCAATATCGGGAACACTTGATGTGTCGTCCTGCAATACTACTAAGATGTCGCACTATAAACCCGGCGAAACCATTCCGACAGCTTCTACACAGCCGACAACAACTCCGCCAGACAGCGGTAACACATATAGTGATGATACGTATGACGACGGAATATATGAGGATACATACAGCGGCGACACATATGATGACGGAGCATATGAGGATACATACAGCGACAACGCCTACGATGACGGCACGTACGACGATACATACAGCGACAACGCCTATGACGACGGAACGTATGACGATACATACAGCGACAACGCCTATGATGACGGCAATATATATCAAGAAGAATAGCTTTTAGGTGGAATTTATAAAGTTAATGACGAAAGTAATAATAAAAATACAGAAAAAACACTTAAAAGCATTGATATTTTTGCAAAAGTATGATAATATATTACAGTATAATTATTTATTTATAAATAGCATGTATTTTATTGGGATAAATTGACAGATATATAAGGAGGACGTAAAGATGGCTTTTGAACTGGAATTGGAAAATGAGTATATGCCTAAGATCAAAGTTATAGGTGTCGGCGGCGGCGGCGGAAATGCTGTAAACCGCATGGTAGCAATGGAGGTCAAGAATGTAGAGTTCATTGCGATAAATACGGACGAGCACGTTTTAAGATTATCCAAAGCATCACAGAAAATACAGATCGGCGAAAAGCTGACACGAGGCAAGGGAGCAGGTTCAATGCCTGCAATCGGTCAGAGTGCCGCTGAAGAAAGCAGAGATGAAATTGCCGCATTGCTGAAAGACACTGATATGGTGTTTGTAACGGCAGGTATGGGCGGCGGCACAGGTACAGGCGCGGCTCCAATTGTTGCAAAAATTGCTAAAGATATGGGTATTCTTACAGTAGGCGTTGTTACAAAACCTTTTGCATTTGAAGGCAAAAGAAGAATGACGCAGGCTGAACAGGGTATTGCAGAGCTTTCCGCTTGTGTTGACTCACTGATTATTGTTCCTAACGAAAGACTTAAATATGTTTCTGACCAAAGTATTACGCTTCAGAATGCATTTGCAATTGCTGACGATGTTTTAAGACAGGGCGTTCAGAGTATTTCCGACCTTATTCTTTTGCCGGGTCTTGTAAATCTTGACTTCGCAGACGTAACATCTGTGATGAAAGATGCCGGCTATGCTCATATGGGTATGGGAAGCGCAACAGGCAAAGACAAAGCAACTGTTGCCGCTGATATGGCTATTTCAAGTCCTCTGCTTGAAACTTCAATTGACGGAGCTAAAGGCCTTATTATTAATATCACAGCTTCGGCAGACGTAAGTCTTGATGATATTGACGCAGCTTCCACAATGATCAAGGATAAAGTGTCTGAAGACGCAAATATCATTTGGGGTGCTGTAATAGACGATAAGATGGATGATGAAATGAGCGTTACCGTTATTGCTACAGGCTTTAACGCCGGCGGTCAGATTGCAAAAAAGAAGCTTGAAGAAGAATCTGTAATCTCTGAAAAGAGTGATAATTCCACTGCTTCTACAAAGGATAAAACAGATGATGAAGACGATACCTTCTACGATATTATGTCAATCTTTAATAAGTAATAAATATTTATAAAAATTGGGGCTGCAGCATTTGCTGCAGCCCTTTAGTATTTATTCTTCCATTTGTTTTCCAAGAAAAGCGGCTGCTGACTGTGCAAGCTTTATTTCTGCGGTTGTGGGAATTTTTAAAGTTTCTCCCGTCAGCATTACAACTGCGCCGGTAACATCGCCCGATGCGATAATCGGATAAATTACCGAAGCGCAGTGTTCAATGCCCTCAATCGGCTGAACATCGTTTATGCTCTGCTGAGTAGCGGCATAGCTTTTTCTGTTTTCCATATAATTTTCAAGGACTGTGCTTACTCTGCGCTCAAGATATTCGCGTTTTGATACGCCTGCGGCGGCAATAACATGATCCTTATCGCAAATTATAGTCGGCAATGAGCTTATGCGTGCAAGCACATCAGCATATTGTCCTGCAAATGCCGAAAGTTCTCCGACCGGAGAGTATTTTTTAAAAATAACCTCTCCGTCTGTTGCCGTGTAAATCTCCAGAGGATCGCCCTCGCGAATACGCAGAGTACGGCGAATTTCCTTTGGAATTACGACCCTTCCGAGGTCGTCAATTCTTCTTACAATACCTGTTGCTTTCATATCTATAAACTCCCTTTATTTTAAAAAAATTAGCAAAATAATTGCTTTAATATTGTGTGATAATGATAAATTATTATTCCGAGATTCGACTTTGATTTTGTTTTTTAGCTTAGGTATTTTATGGAATTTTTCATAATAAAAACTAATATTATTAAAAACCCTTGACTTGAAGTTGTTCTCAAATATATAATAAAAATAACAAGTTAAAAAACATTTATAAGACTGACTTTTTTAATTTATGTTATTTTTTAAAATTAAAAATATACGAGGTGAATTAAATGGGAAATGATGTCTTATTCAAAAAAGGCGAACCAATGCCGGAAACGTTTTCAAAATATTTCTCTGGCAACGCTTATCTTGAAATGCTCACAACTACCGGTGTGCCTATTGGAAACGTAACCTTTGAGCCGTCATGCCGCAACAATTGGCATATACACCACAAAGGCGGTCAGATTTTGCTTGTTACAAACGGCAGAGGCTGGCATCAGGCAGAGGGAGAATCTGCCCGCGAGCTTAACCCGGGTGATGTTGTCAACATTCCTCCCGAAGTCAAGCATTGGCACGGTGCTGCAAAAGACAGTCTTTTTACACATCTTGCGGTTGAGGTCCCGGCGGACGGCTCGTCAAACGAATGGCTTGAACCCGTTGCAGACGAAGAATACAACAAGCTTCCGTAAAACCCAGAGCTTGTCCGTATAATATCTAACACATGCGGCTTAAAAATTCAAATTAGTACATAATGAGGAAAAACTATGAAAAAAATACTATCAGTTTTGCTTGCTGCCGTAATGGTATGCTCATTTTGCGCATGCTCAAATTCAAAAAGCGATTCAACCGCCGATACTGCGGCGTCTGTGCAGACAACAACAGAGCAGCCGGCTAAAGACAATGCAGACAAAATTAGCGCCGAAACGGATGTTCTTGAATGGGTTGACTATGCAGAGTACAACCTCGACGAAGATGTACCCGTCAAGAATATTATTCTTATGATCGGTGACGGAATGGGAGAAAACATAATCAAAGCCTCTGAAGTCGTAAAGGGAGATAAGCTCGTTATGAGTGGATTAAAGAATAAAACTCATGTCACTACATATTCACAGTCGGTAGCTGACGGTTACGCCGAGTTTACCGACAGCGCGGCTTCTGCAACGGCAATCAGCACAGGATATAAGACATACAACGGCTGTATAGGGGTTGATCCCGACGGAAACGAGCTTGAAACAATATGCGAGTTTGCTCAGTCGCTTGGGCTGAAAACAGGACTTGTTGACAGGCATTACGTTTGCCATGCAACACCTGCCGGAATGGCGGCGCATAACACTTCAAGAGAAAATTATCCGCAGATTTTGCGAGAAATGATAAACTCAAATATAAATGTAATGTTTGGCGGCGGAGAAAAGTATTATAAAAATTCCAAAAAGGTACAGAGCGCTGTTGACGAAAATGGATATAAGTACATTACAGATGAAAAACAGCTTTTAGAGCTTACAGCAGATGACGACAAGGTACTTGGACTGTTTGCCTATGACAATATGGATAAGGCTGATAAGTGGCCGTCGCTTACAACAATGACTTCAAAAGCTCTTGAAATGCTTGACAATGACAATGGATTTTTCCTTATGGTAGAAGGAAGCAACATTGACGTTTTTGAATCTGAGGAGGATATGGAATCTACTCTTGAACAGATGCAGGCATTTGACCATTCCGTAGATTATGTTCTCAAATGGGCGCAGGAGCATGTGGGAACGCTTGTAATAGTAACAGCCGACCACGAAACAGGAGGAGTAAAGCTTCCCGATAATCCAAAGCCCGAGGATATTAATAACAGTTGTTTCACATCAGGCGGAGAGCACACGAATACAGATGTTCTGTTAATGGCAGGCGGAGCGCAGTCGGCAGGCATTTGCGAAAAAGAATTAATTGACAATACCGATATTGCAAAATATATGAGAAAAGTGCTCAATGAATCTCATAAAAATTAAACATAATAACACATTAAAAAATCCTCTAATGTTTTTTGCATTAGAGGATTTTTTTGAACATAAAATCGTGCGGAAATGCTTTGAATACAAAAAATATAATTAGTCAGAACTGTCTGCATAAATTTTAAGTGACAAAACATCGCTTGTCTTAATTGCTGTCAATCAGCACAGTTTGCCCGAATATTCGGCAAAACCACCTTGATTTTTGATCGAAAGAAGTCGAAATATAAATTAAATAGGTGATTTTTGTGTTTATAGGTGTAAAATGTCCTAAGAACAAAATTGTTGAATATTAGAATATGGTTTCCTTTTTTATTAAATTCAAACAAATTATAAAAAAATTTACAAAAACTTATTGACAAAAGAATATTTTAGGATTATAATATAGTCAAAGTTAAGAAAAAATGAATTCAAAAGCATGTATTAATTCTTTGAAATACAAATAAAATTGACAATTTAGTTTTAAATATCGGTTTTTAGACTTTGTGATTTCTAAAAAAATGCATATAAAAATTTTGTTGATTGTGTTATACGTGCAATGATTTTTGAATATTCATATTAATAAGTCCATTTCTAATTATATTTGCATACGCACGCTATATTTTCATATAGTAAGCATCTTAAAATATTGCAAGTATATATGAAATGTTTTTTAAAACGCTTTTAGGTGATATTTTATCACTAAAATAACAAATAATTACACTCGTTAAAACCTCTGTAAAAGAAAGGAGTGATATTGCGATGGGAATTAATGGGTCATAGTTAATGCAGATTTAATAATCGGGCATTAATTATGACGTTAATTAATAATGGGTGGAACGCCCAACGACAATTGAATATTAAGAAAGAAATCAATTGGGAATTTATTTAATTTCGGTTCAAAGAGTAATTAATTTAATTGATAATATTAATTTGATGAACACAAAAGCAATTTTAGAATATTTTTCCCAAGAACCAGACGCCATAACAATTAGTTTTCCGTCTGCCGGCAAAATTCTTTTTATTGTGTGGAACAGACACTACTGCTCCTGCACCTGAAAATTAAGGTTTCTTTGGTATAGACATTATGCCGTACCAAAGAGGGGGATCTTAAATTAACAAATTGTTTATCGGGTGTACATTCGTAAACATAGGAAGTGCTTTTAAAAAGCATCTTCCGAAAGTCTTAGTTTTTTTATTGTATACTTAAACAATAAAATAATAAGAAAAGATTATAAAAATTTCCAGTTAGGAGGATTAAAACAATGAAAAAGATCGTATCATTATTATTAACTGCTTTGATGGCATTCTCAGCTATGACAGTTGGCGCAGTTTCTGCATCTGCTGCTGAAGATGACAACATTGCATTTAAGGCAGGTTCACGAATTTATTTTGATAACACAGACACACAGTGGGATAAAATTTACTTCTACGCTTGGAATTACGGCTACTTCGGAGACTTCGTTCCTATGGAAAAGGAAGAGGCTAAAGTTGATGAAGAAGGTAATCCTGTTGGAGATAATCTCTACTATGTAGTAACTCCGGTTGACGTTCCGGCAACTGTTGAACAAGGCGGTGTAAGTGTACCTACAGAATACTTCCTGTTTACAAACTCAACCGATTGGAGCGGTCAGCAGACAGCTAATATGTCTGTTGAAACAGGCATGAACACATACAAGCCTGTAAAGACTGACGGCGAATTCACATATGATGCTGAAAAACATATCACATCTGTTGATTTGTCATTCACAGACATTGCTCCACAGCCGGAAATTTTGGCAGCTCCTCTGTCAAAAGACTTTACAGGTTCAATTACTGTAAGCGTATATGCATTTAACGTTCCTGCAGGCGAAACTGCAACATATCAGGTTAATGAAGAGGAACCTGTAGCATTTACCGGTTCTCATTCATTTACTTTTACAGAGACAACAACACTTACGGTTACTCTCGGTGATGTTTCAAAGACTTATACCTATACAGAGAAGTCAGAAGCTGTAATTACTGCTACTGCTAAAGATTACACAGGCGACATCTATGTATACACCTTTGGCGGAGACAGAGTTGGAACATCGTTTAACAAAATGACATATGATGCAGATGAAGAAGTATATACTTACAGCATCAATGGTTCTGCTCAGGTTATTTTCACAACTTCTGATAACTGGGATACAGCCAGAAAGTTTATAATCAGAGATGCGAATGGTAATGTTCTTCCAAACCAGGAGCCGTTGGTTTCCGCCGGTGAAGAAGTAACATACACATTAACTCTTAGCTAATTCATAGAGCGCTCTAATAGGGGCGGCTTTAACGGCCGCCCTTATATTTATGAAACTCGCAATATTATTTTTGTTTGAGGTGATTATGATAAAAATAATAATACAGCAAAAAACCAAACTGCTTAGCTTCTTGTTGGTTATTTCACTGTTGTTTGGAATTTTTGCTATTACACCAATGTCAGCTTCTGCTGCAATATCTGATGAATTTGTTTCTGGTGATTACACCTATAAGGTTACAGATGAAACTGTAACAAATACAGTTACTTTAGTTAAGGCTGATAATGCAAGCGGAGATGTAGTAATACCCCAGACGGTTAGTAATGAAAGTGGAGTATCTTATAATGTAACTTCTATTGATGAGTTTGCTTTTAAAGATAATAAGAATATTAATTCTGTAAATATTCCCGGTACGATAAGTACTATAGGTGCAAGATGGTTTTCTGGATGTTCAAATATTAGTAATGTTACTTTAAATAACGGTATAAAAGAGATAAAAGCCAGTGCGTTTTTAAATAATACCTCATTACTTAGTATTGACTTACCGGAATCATTAGAGAGTGTATCAAATAATGCATTTAAAGGTTGTACATCTTTAGCAACTGTAAAAGTACGGTCAAATGTACAGTTTGGTAGCGGTTCCTCTTTTACTGATTGTTTAGCAATTAATGAGATATATTTTTATTCTCCTTCACCTATTATTAACGGTCAAACATTTCCATCGAGTGATATAACATTTTATGTTATTGAGGGAAGTCCAATACACAATTTCTTGTTAGAAGCTGAAAAAAATAACGTAAATGTAAAAGAAATTAAATTTATACAAATAGTGGAGCCAACTACAGATCCGGATGTTACTACAGAACCCGATACATCAGAATTTAAATGGGAGCGTATTAATGACGGCGCTGCCATTAAAATTACGGGTCTTAAAGATGAAAGCGGTAAAGCGAATGTTATAATTCCATCAGAAATAAATAAAATTCCTGTTACAACTATAGATAAGTCAGCATTTTCAGGAAATAAAATATTAAGGAGTATTGAGTTTCCTGCTTCAGTAACACTTATTGATGATGAAGCCTTTTATAATTGTTCTCAGTTAACGGAAGTTAAATTCCCTGATGATTCGCAACTTGTGAAGATAGGCAACCGTGCTTTTGGTTTATCAAACCCTGAGATTTCTCGTCTGAACGAAATTAGTTTGCCCAAATATCTAAAGCTTATAGGTTGGCAGGCTTTCGTTAACAGATCAGCTCTTGTAAATGTTTATATATACTCAAAAGACGTAATCTTTGGAGATGCTGTAAAAGGCGCGGAGATTTTTGATATCTATGAGGGCGGCAGTCAGGACTCCGGCACACCACATGCTCCATCGACAGCACTGAAAATTTATTGCTCGGGAAACAGCACGGCAGAAGAATATGCTTTAGAGAACGGCATTACGGTTCGTTATCTTGACCTTGATACCACCGAGCTTCAGGCAGCATATGACAAAGCTCAGGAAATTGACAGCACCCAATATACTGCCGCTTCATATGCAAGTCTGACAAGTGCTATGACAACAGCAAATCGTGTGCTTAAAAATAAAAACGCAACACAAGTTGAAGTTAATGCAGCACTTGCGGCTCTTAACGAAGCGTTAGATAAACTGGTTCCAATTGGTGGTAGTGAAACTACTGCACCAACTGAATCATCAACATCAGCAACAGAGTCGTCATCAGCATCTGAGTATGTAGATGTGCTTATAGGAGATACAAACGGCGACGGACGCGTCAGCGTTCAGGACGCAACAGCTATACAGGCACACATAGTAAGCTTGTCCGTTTTAGAAGGTGTACCTTATGTTGCGGCCGATGTTAATGAAGACGAAAGAATCACTGTTATAGACGCAACATTAGTTCAGAAATATATTGTAGATCAAATCGAAGAAGGTAACCATACAGGCGAAACAGCCAAAAAGCCGCTTCCTGATAAGCCTCAGCCTACAGAGCCTCCAACGCCTACAGAGGCTCCCACAGGCAGATTCTATATGCCAAATGATGTAAAATGGCTCAATGAGTACGGCGCAATGATCTGGATATATAACAACAAGACTGAGGAATACTTTGTTATAGAAGGCTATGATGAAGATGCCGGAGTATTCTACACGGATAATTTACCGGCAGATTGGACTGACATAGGCTTCTACAGAACTCCTTTTGAAACTTCTGAAGAGACTTTTGAATCAGGAATGGCTGATTATAAGGCTACAGGTCAAGTATACAATGAAACCGATCATCCTGATACTTGTATCCTGAATGTTTGGAAAGACCTTGCAGACAGAGGAACTTCAAACTGCTTCCAGGTTCTTGCCGACGGAGTTGGTTCTTATACAACTTATGATCCTAATGTAGAAGTTCCAACTGAAAGAACCCTTTACTTTGATAACAGTAAAACTCAGTGGGGCAGCGTATATTTCTACAGCTGGTCATATAATGGTCTTAGAAATGAGACTGCAGAGATGGAGTTCGAAGGCAACAACATCTGGTCGATCACAATTTATGAAGAATTGCCAAAAGACAATGTTCAGGGTTTCCTGTTTGTTAGTAAAGAAATATTAAACGGTACTGACGCATCTGAGTGGGGAGGTGCTTCTCAGACAAGTGACTTAGCAACAGAAGCCGGCAAGAACATCTTTATACCCGGTGGTAGAGATGGTCAAGGAAAATATGGCGGCAGCTGGGGAGTTTATAACCCTGAGACCGGAGAAATTATAAGCTAATTAATTGAAATTTCTATATATCATACCATACCTTACCTTAACTTTTTAATTTAATAGATATTTTAATAATTAGTTAAATAACGCTTATTACTTATTTTCGTTATCATAATTTTCTTCTTTCTTTAAAACGCCTGTGCTTTATGCACAGGCGTTTTTCCTAAACATTAAATTTATATAAAAATAAATTTAATATGCAATATTAATATATAAGACAAAATATTATGATGAGGAGGTTTGTTATGAAAAAAATAATATCTCTGTTGTTAACCGCAGTAATTGCATTTTCAGTAATTACTTTCGGGTCTGTTTCTGCTTCTGCCGCAGTGACGGATAATATTGCATTTGAAGCGGGTTCGGTTATCTATTTTGATAACACAAATACAAAGTGGCAAAATATTTACTTCTACGCTTGGAACTACGGTTACTTTGGCGACTTTGTTCCTATGGATAAAGTCAGCGGTACAAATAATCTTTACAAAGTCGTTGTACCTAAAGCTGTACCTGTTGGCGCTGAATACTTTTTGTTTACAAACTCAACGGATTGGAGCGGTCAGCAGACAAAGGATCAGACTGTTCAGGCAGAAAAAAACACATACACTCCTATAACAAATCAATCTGGCAGAGTAACATCTGTTCAGTTATCCTATACATATCTTCCTGCTGAAACAGAAGTGACAGCAGCTCCTTATTCAAAGGAGTTTACAGAACCTCTTACAGTTAATGTATATGCATTTAATGTTCCTAAGGGTGTAACTCCTACATTTTCAATTAACGGAGCCACTACCGTAAAATTTACTGATTCAGCGTCAATTACTGTTACAGAAACAACCAAAATCACTGTTACTGCGGGCAGTGTTTCCAAAACTTTTACTTACACAAAAGTTGATGATGCCGTAATTACCGTTAATGCGGGTGATTACAGAGGCGATATTTACGCATATACCTTTGGCGGTGACAGGGTCGGTTCATCATTTAATTTAATGGAATACAGGGGTAACGGAATATACACCTACAGAATTAATGGTTCCGCCAAAGTTATTTTCACAACAGAAAATAATTGGGACTCTGTTACTCAGCAGAAATTTATAATAAAAGATGAAAATGGGAAAGTACTTAGTGAACCGCTTGTTCCTTCGAGTCAACACGTAACTTTTACATTGGAATTGCCTTATTATATTGCTCTTACACCGGGTTCAGTTATTTATTTTAATAACTCAAACACACAGTGGGATAATGTTTATTTCTACGCATGGAATTACGGTTACTACGGCGACTTCGTTCCTATGGAGGAAGTTCCCGGTCGCAGAAACATTTATAAAGTCGTTGTTCCTAAAGTTGTGCCGGAAGGCGCTGAATACTTCCTTTTTACAAACTCAAACAACTGGAGCGGCAAACAGACTGGAAATATGCCGGTTGAAAGAGGAAAGAACACATATATTCCTTTGGTAAATTCAAGCGGAGACATAACATCTGTAGAATTATCATATACAAACCTTCCCCCACAGCCCGAAGTTTTGGCAACTCCCTATTCAAAGAGCTTTACAAAATCAATAACTGTAAGCGTATACGCATTTAACGTTCCCGAAGGTGAAACTGCAACATACCAGGTTAATGAAGAGGAACCTGTAGCATTTACAGGTAATAATTCATTAACTTTTACAGATACAACAACACTTACAGTTACTCTCGGCGACATTTCAAAAACTTATACTTATATTAAGAAGTCAGACGCTGTAATTACTGTTACTGCTAAAGATTACACAGGTGACATATATGTATATACTTTTGGCGGCGACAGAATTGGAGCATCGTTTAACAAAATGACATATGATGCAGATGAAGAAGTATATACTTACAGCATCAATGGTTCAGCTCAGGTTATTTTTACAACTTCTGATAACTGGAATACAGCTCAAAAATTTATAATCAGAGATATGGATTATAATGAGCTTCCAAACCAGGAGCCGCTGGTTTCCGCCGGTGAAGAAGTAACATACATCTTAACATTGGCGCCGATATATGGTGATATTGCAATAGAAGCAGGTTCGCGCATTTATTTTGACAACACAAATACACAGTGGGATGAAATTTACTTTTACGCTTGGAACTACGGCTACTTCGGTGACTTTGTTACAATGGAGCCGGTTGCAGATCATGAAAATCTCTACAGTGTAGTTGTTCCTGTAGATGTACCGTCTTATGTTGAACAAAATGGGGAAATTGAACTTACGGAATATTTCCTTTTTACAAACTCAACTACTTGGAGCGGTAAGCAGACAGCTGATATGTCTGTTGAAGTTGGCATGAACACATACACACCTGTAGTTGATTCAGACGGTAATGTAACAAGTGTTGAATTTTCATACACAGACGTTCCCCCACAGTCGGAAGTTTTGGCAGCTCCCGGTTCAAAAGACTTTACTGACTCAATTAATGTAAGTGTGTATGCATTTAATGTTCCCGAAGGCGAAACTGCAACATATCAGGTTAATGAAGAAGAACCTGTAGCATTTACCGGTTCTCATTCATTTATTTTTACAGAAACAACAACACTTACAGTTACTCTCGGTGATGTTTCAAAGACTTATACTTATACAAAGAAGCCACACGCTGTAATTACTGTTACTGCTAAAGATTACACAGGTGACATCTATGTATATACCTTTGGCGGAGACAGAGTTGGAACATCATTTAACAAAATGACCTATGATGCAGATGAAGAAGTATATACTTACAGCATCAATGGTTCTGCTAAGGTTATTTTTACAACGTATAATAACTGGAATACAGCCAGAAAGTTTATAATAAGAGATGAAGAGGGTAATGTTCTTCCAAACCAGGAGCCGCTGATTTCCGCCGGTGAAGAAGTAACGTATGTTTTGACAATTTAAACGCCTTTGCTTTTAAAATAAAATATGAGAAGAGCTTATTTATCAATTTGTAATTATAATTTTCTTCTTTCTTTAAAACGCCTGTGCATAAAGCACAGGCGTTTTTCCTATGAATTGAAAAGCCCCCGATAATACCTTTTTAGTTGGTATATCGGGGTTTTCATTTTGTTGTATAGGAAACTGGACAGCGATACTCGGGTAAAAATACATCTGATTTGACACACCGCCTGCCTGAATTGTGAGCAGCATTGTGTCAATTTTTGTGCAATATTGATATTTTGGGACATAAAAATTGTAGGATATATAAAAAATTACGCAAAATAGTTTAAAATGCCAAAAAAATCATTGACAAATACCTTATATAGAATTATAATGCAAATAAAGTGGTAATTTTGCATAAATAATATAGTATAATAATGTTATAAAACGTAACAATACACTATATTTTATACCTAATATTGCAAAATTATAATTTGATACCGGAGGGCTCAATACAGAAAATAGTTAAAATTTTTTATATACATAAAATAAATTCTCAAATAGGAAGTAAGATAAAAATACTTTACAGAACCTTGAAAATTGAATATAACACAACTGTAGTAATGTCTCAATCTTTATCGAAAAGGAGAGTAGTGCATTACTGCATAGAAAGAGCAGATTTCATATGATTACTAACAAATTTATCGTTTTGTATGATAAAAGTTGTTAGATGTTATAAATAATACGGAAAGGGGAGGAAAATTATGATAAAACACATAAAAGTTAACGAAAGAATGAATGAATAGAAAGTTATAAAAAACGTCATAAAAGCGTTAAAAACAAAAAAGATTAAAATTATGATACAAGAAAATTATGATAAAAAAGAAAGTTATGATAATGAATGAAAGGATGAATAAAAAAATGAAAATTAATCATAAGAAAATAATAGTACAACAAAAGACAAAACTTCTGAGTTTTCTGCTTGTAGCTGCTATGCTGATGGGAATTTTTACTATTGTGCCAATGTCAGCTTCTGCTGCTGAAGGTAGTTCATTTTCTGATGAACAAGGTTTACAATATGTAGTTATAAGAGAATCTTTACTTGGGAATGCCGTTAGAGTAACGGGTTATACAGGAGATAGTGATTCCGTAAACATTCCGAGTACAGTTAAAAATGATGAAGTTGAATATACCGTTGAAGAAATAGGAGCTTCAGCGTTTTCAGATAAAACAACAATTAATTCAATAACATTAAACAGTGGATTATTAAATATAAATAGTTCTGCATTTGCGAAATGCACAGGACTGATTGAAATTAATTTTCCTGCAACATTAACGCAAATTAGTGCTACGGCATTTAACGGTTGTTCAGCTTTGACTAAAATAACTTTTAATAGTGATGCAAAAGTATTAGCATTAGCCTTTAACGGTTGTGCAGCTTTGGCAGATGTTTATTGTTACGGTTCACCGAATTTTACGGGTACGGCTTTTGGCGCGAAGATTAATACTGATATAATTTTTCATTATTATCAAGGCTCTTCTGTAGAAAATTACGTAACTGAAAAAGGTTTTAAGAGTGAGGTAATGACACCTGCAACTCCCGACGAACCGACAACGTCAACTACTGCAGAACCTACAGAACCGGATATGTCTATTTTTAAATGGCAGGTTATCCAGAACGGCGACGATGGTGAAGCAGTTGTAATCACAGGATTAAAAGACGGCTATACCTCTATGGAAGATGTTGAAATATCATCAGAGATTAACGGCAGACCGGTTATAGCTATTGCCGACAATGCTTTTAGCGGTTTAAGAATAAATAATCTAACAATTCCGGCATCGGTAAGAACAATAGGTAGTAAAGCATTTTTTGATTGCCGTTATTTAAAAAGTGTTACTTTTGAAGAAGAAAGCCAGCTAACCTCCATAGCAAGTGAAGCATTTGCATTAACAGCGGGTCAGGGAGGAGATACTTTAGGTGAAATTCATCTTCCGGCCTCTTTAAAAAATATAGCTTATCGCGCTTTTTACCAAAGAAACGGCTTGGGAATGATTTATGTAGAATCCAAGGATGTAGTCTTTGGCGACGATCGTGGAAAAGAAATTTTTGGTGTCTTTAGCGAGGGCCAAGGTTCCTCAGTTGTTAAATTATACGGTTACGAAGGCAGCACAACTGAAGCGTATGCAAATGAGGTTGGACACACTTTCCGTATAATTAATCTGGACACAGCAAAATTACAGGAAACAATTGATAAAGCAGATGAGTTACTGAAAAATGAAAGTAAGTATACCGCTGCTTCATATGCAACACTTAAGTCTGCTACGACTGACGCAAAGAGAACGCTTAACAACAAAAATTCGAAACAAGCAGACATTGATAGTGCTTGTAAAACTCTTGAAGATGCAATAGCTGGTTTGGTTGAAGCCGGTGATGAAACAACTGCAACGACTAATGGAACTGAACCGTCATCAGCATCTGAGTATGTAGATGTGCTTATAGGAGATACAAACGGCGACGGACGCATCAGCGTTCAGGACGCAACAGCTATACAGGCACACATAGTAAACTTATCCGTTTTAGAAGGTGTACCTTATGTTGCAGCCGATGTTAATGAAGACGAAAGAATCACTGTTATAGACGCAACATTAGTTCAGAAATATATTGTAGATCAAATCGAAGAAGGTAACCATACAGGTGTAACAGCCAAAAAGCCGCTTCCTGATAAGCCTCAGCCTACAAATCCTCCAACGCCTACAGAGCCTCCCGCAAACAGATTCTACATGCCGAATTATGTAAAATGGCTTAATGAGTACGGCGCAAAAATATGGATATATAATAATGCGACGGATGCAGTTATTTGTTTTGATAATTATGATGAAGATACCGGAGTATACTATACTGATAATTTGCCGGATGACTGGACAAATATATCATTCTTCAGAACACCTCTGTATCAACGCGGAAAAGAAGATGAAAAAATAGAGGTATCAGAAGAAGACTTCCGTACTTCATTGGCTGATTTTAAGGAGACAGGCCAAGTATATAGTGATGATCATCCTGATACTTATATTTTGAACGTATGGCAAAATCTTGCAGACAGAGGCGATGCTAACTGCTTTAAAGTAGTCGCTGACGGAGTAGGTTCTTACACAACTTATGACCCGGCTTTGGGTGATGATGAGACAGAAAGAACCATTTATTTTGATAATAGTAAGACTCAGTGGTCGCAAGTTCATTTCTACAGTTGGTCATATGCCGGAATTCGTAACGAGTCGCTGCCAATGGAGTTTGAAGGAAACGACATTTGGTCAATTACAATTTATGAAGAATTACCTGTAGACGGTATTCAGGGCTTCCTTTTTGTAAGTCAAGATATACCAAATGGTACGGATGAAAGTTGCTGGAACGGCGCTCGACAAACCGGTGATTTGGCAACAGAAGCCGGTAAAAATATATTTATTGCAAGTACGACGTTAGATAATAAGAATCATTATACTGGCAGTTGGGGAGTTTATAACCCTGAAACTGGAGAAATTATAAGCTAATTAATTGAAATTTCTATATATTTATGAATTATAGATATTTTATTAGTTATTTAATTATTAATTGATTAACGCTTATGACTTAATATTGCTTTTCATAATTTTTCTTCTTTCTTTAAAAACGCCTGTGCTTTATGCACAGGCGTTTTTCTTATGCATTGAAAAGCCCCGATAACCTTTTTAGTTGGTATATCGGGGTTTTCATTTTGTTGTATAGGAAACTGGTCAGCGATATTTGGGTAAAAAGACATCTGATTTGACACACCGCCTGCCCGAATTGTGAGCGGCGTCATTCCGCCGCTTTTAATGAATTTTATCAAAATGCCGCAAGCAGAGGTGATATGCCGCTTGACTGAACTTTTTCGGTTTCACCGATATATTTTATCGCCTTGCCGCACCCCATTATTACGCAGTCCTCAGCAGATTTGTGCACACGAACCCTCAGCTTTGTTGCTTCGCTTACAAGCTTTGCAAAGCCTGTAAGCTTTGCAAGACCGCCCGTCAAAATTATTCCGTCGGTATATATGTCTCCGATAAGTTCCGGCGGAGTTTTTTCAAGCACATCTTTAATTGCATTTACTATTTCCATTGAGATTTCTTCAATTGCATTTTTTATTTCTTCTGAACCTACTTCAACAAATCTGGGCAGTCCGCTTACAGCGTCTCTGCCTTTTACTCTGAATGTTTTTGGCTCGGCGGGCACTTTTACACAGCCCACTGCTTTCTTACAGCTTTCTGCCATATTTGTGCCTATAATCAGGTTATACTGCTTTCTGATGTATTTTATGATCTCTTCATCCATAGCACAGCCTGCGTGTTTAATGCTCTTTGAAATTGATATTCCGCCCAGCGACAAAACTGCAATGTCGGCGGTTCCGCTTCCTATGTCTGCAATCATTACTCCGTGCGCGCCTGTAATATCAATTCCGCACCCCATAGCCGCCGCCTTGGGACTTTCAATCAAATAAACTCGTCTTACTCCAAATGAGCTTACTGCATTGACTACAGCGCGTTTCTCAACCTCGGTAACATCGCAGGGAATAGACGTAACTACTCTCGGCATTACTACCTTTGCCGAACACACCTCTTTAAGCAGAATCGAAACCATATCCTCCACAAGGTCGGACTCTGCAATCACTCCGCTGTCAAGAGGATGAACTGCTTTTACTCCTACCGGCGTTTTGCCAATCATTGCATATGCTTTATCGCCTACGGAATATATTTCACCTGTGTCAATGTCATAGGTCACAACGCTTGCTTCATCAAGCACTTTGCCTTTGTTTTCTATAAAGACCCTTGTTCTGTCCGAGCCGAGGTCAATTGCAATATCCATAAAATCGCTCCATTGTTAATATTAATTAAGTGTATTATATTACAATATAATACATATTTCAAGAATATATTAGTGTGAATCAACACTGCATAACACAGCGCAGTTTACTGCTTTACAGCCGTGTTGAGTCAGTATTCTTGAACATTCGCCTAAAGTGTTTCCCGTTGTTATTATGTCATCAATGAGCAGAATATTTTTGTTTTTGACTGAATCTTTACTGATTATTTCATAAACACCCTTGACATTATCGGCTCGTTTGTTGGCTTTTATACTATGTTGAGCTTTATTTTCACGTGTTTTTTTAAGCAAATCTGCATACGGAATATTCATTATTTGCGCACATTCCTTTGCAAGAAGTTGAGAATGATTGTATCCGCGTTTTTTCAGTGATTTTTTGTGCATGGGAACACAGGTAACAACATCAATTTCTGAAATATTATATGTTTGCAGTATGCTTTGTACCACCATAAATGACAGCTGTTTTGAATATCCGCCGCAGTTGCCGAATTTGAATTTTTTTACTGCCTTGCTGAAAATTCCGCTGTATGGAAAGGGTGATACGCATTTATATCCGCCGACGGCATATCTTTCAATTGACTTTTCGGGAAACAACTTTTTGCAGTCAGTACAGGCATAATCGTTTTTATTGATTACCTTTCCGCAGTAGGGACATCTGACGGGAAACAGACAGTCATATACTGCGTTTATAATTTTTTTAATAAAGTCCGTCATCATCACGTAATAAAAATTCTTTTAGTCCGCTGTATCTTTTGGTACGGCGGTTGTTGTTTACCATATATTCAACTGTCTGCGGATTGCCCACAAGAATCAGAGTTTTCTTTGCTCTTGTTACCGCTGTGTAAAGCAGATTTCTGTAGTAAAGCTGCGGAGGCCCAGAAAACATAGGGATAATTACGGCGTCAAACTCATTGCCCTGGCTTTTGTGAACCGTAACTGCGTAGGCAAAGTCAAGATCCGAGGCATAATCATATGTATAGACAGCAGTTTTGTCATAGAAATTAATTTTTATAGTTTTTACTTTTTTATCAATTGTTTCTATTATTCCTATATCGCCGTTAAAAATTCCCTCGCCTGTTTCGCCGTCGTCTTTATACCAGAGTATATCATAGTTGTTTTTTATCTGCATAACCTTATCGCCTGTGCGAAAAGTTTTTGAGCCTATAGTAACCTCAGATTTGTTTTCAGATTTTGGATTGAGCGCATTTTGCAGCTTGAAATTCAGTTCCGCAGTTCCAAGCTCGCCCTTTTTCGAGGGAGCAAGCACCTGTATATTCTCAAATGCGGAATATCCGTAGGCATTGGGAAGCCTGTTCGTGCACAGGTCAATTATGACGTTTGTGACATCACTTTTAATATTCCTTTTTAGAAAAAAGAAGTCCTTGTCCGCCGAATTAAGAACCGGCATTTGCCCGTTCACGATTTTGTGTGCATTGGTAACGATAAGGCTTTGCTGAGCCTGACGGAAAATCTCATTTAGTCTGACAACAGGAATTATATTGCTGTTTATTATGTCGCCGAGCACATTTCCCGGTCCCACGGACGGAAGCTGGTCAGAGTCGCCGACAAGTATCAGTCTGCATCCCAAAGGCAGAGCGCGCATAACACTCTCAAAAATAAAGGTGTCTACCATAGAAACCTCGTCAACAATCAGAGCATCGCATTTAAGCTGATTGCGTTCATTTTTATTGAAAACAGGGTTATCGTGCTTGTCCCAGCTTACCTCCAAAAGACGGTGAAGCGTTTTTGCTTCATCGCCTGTAAGCTCGCTAATTCTCTGAGCCGCACGACCCGTAGGAGCGGACAAAAGCACCTTTTTGCCTTTGTTTTTCATTATTTTAATAATGGCATTCAAAGTCGTTGTTTTTCCTGTTCCCGGTCCTCCCGTAAGTACGAGCATACCCTCGGATAATGCGGAGGTAATCGCTTTTTTCTGTAAATCGGCATAGATTATACCGTCGGACTTTTCACATTTTTCTATTTCCCTGTCAATGTTTTTAATTTTCTCTGACGGAAATTTGAGAAGCATTTTAATTCTTGACGAAATATACATTTCACTCAAATGAAGCTGCGGAGTGAACACAAACTCGTTATCATCAATTGTATCACCGATAAGCGAGCGGTCAAACAGCATTTCGTCCATACATTCGTTGATTTTTTCTAAATCTGCTTTGAGAAAATCAGCGGAGATTTCCAACAGCTTTTCTTTCGGCAGACAGGTATGTCCGTTGTGCTCATTATGCTTTAATATGTATGTAATGCCTGCTCTCAGGCGCACGCTGCTGTCGGGTTCAAGGTTTTCTTTTTTGGCTATAAAATCTGCGCTTTCAAACGATACACCGAAGTCACCCTGACAGAGAATATATGGGTTTTCTTTAATGCGGTCAACGCAGCCAGACCCGAAAGCATTGAAAATTTTGACAGAAGCAGTATTTGAAATTCCGTATTCGCCGAGATAAAGCATAAGCGTGCGGACGCCTGTATTTGTTTTTAATTGAAGTGAAAAATCTTCGGCTTTGCTTTTTGAAATTCCTTTAAGCATTGCAACGCGCTCGGGCTGATTTTCCATAACGTCAAGGGTCGATTCACCAAATTCTGCAACGAGTCTTTGCGCGGTCGAAGCGCCGATGCCCTTGACTGCTCCCGAGGAAAGGTATCTGAGAATATCGGCGCTTTCAGTAGGACGGCATATTTCGCAGGTTTGGGCGGAAAACTGACGTCCGTAACTGCGGTGAGTTGTGTATGTGCCTGTAAGCTTTACTGTATCGCCTACGCCTGCCTGCGGCATAATGCCGACAGCCGTGATGTAATCGTCACCGTCAGAAATTTCAATTACCGTGTATCCGTTTTGCTCATTTCGGTAAACGATATTTTCTACAGCTCCCTCGAGCTGAAGCAGATTTTCGTTATTCATAAAAAAAGTCCTTAAACTAAAAAATTCTATATTAAATCTTACAGTTGATAAATATTGTTAAATAATATATAATTAATTGTGGCTGAAAATAATGATAAAAGCTTTGTGCTTTGGAGGTTATAGAAATGGAATTTGTTGCAAATGAAGGCAAGAATGTAGATATTACCGTAAACGGAACTACCTATATGCGCCACGCAATCAAAACTCATTTTATAAAGCAGGGCGAGGACTATATTGAAATTTTCAAAAAATATGTTGCTCCGCTTTATGAAGAGGGCGATATAGTATCGTCAAGCGAAAAAATTATTGCGCTGTGTCAGAACCGAGTAGTTAAGAGAGAAGACCTCAAAATCGGATTTTGGGCAAAGTTTCTTTCAAAATTTGCTTCTCACCCAGACACGGGCGTCGGCGTTGGAGAAACAATTAAAATGCAGTATGCAATTTCAAAGGTCGGATTACTAAAAGTAATTTGGGCGAGCCTCGCAGGAGGCGTCTGCAAAATCTTCGGCAAGAGGGGAGTGTTCTACGAAATTGTAGGACAAGAAGTTGCAGGTCTTGACGGCTTTTATGACCATATATGGAGTGAATACCGCGATATTGGCATAGAAAATCCCGAAAATCCGTCAGGTGTGTGTGATGAGATAAAAGAAAAGCTCGGTATGAGCTGTATGATAGTTGACGCGAATGACTTGGGACAGGAAGTTCTGGGTTATTCTTCGGATATTACTTTGTCGGAAGAGGAGCTTCACGGTCTTATTGCCGACAATCCCTGCGGTCAGGGAAAGCAGACAACTCCCATTATACTTATCCGCAAAAAGTCTATTCAGTAAATTTTTGCCTAAATTATCATATAATAGTATTATAACTCATTTTCTGACTCATAACAATAGCTATATTTAATAATCATAAAAGCATATGTAAGAATATCATATGTAAGAATATAGGGGAGAATTTGCAATTTTGCATTGTACATTCGCCCATATAGTTGAAATTGTTAAAAGCGATAAACCGAAAAATCCGCCGATGTTTATACACCGGCGGATTTTTTATCAGGGGGAATTACTTTTACTTTAATAACTCAAAAAACTCATTTCTGCT
The DNA here is from genome assembly GCA_947593615.1 of uncultured Clostridia bacterium. Lineage (GTDB taxonomy): Bacteria > Bacillota > Clostridia > Oscillospirales > Acutalibacteraceae > Ruminococcoides. The sequence goes on along the minus strand of CANQDR010000005.1, from coordinate 20,735 downwards.
GATAAGTTTTGCAAAACCGTATTCATTGCAGATATTTTCGCAAATCCTTTTAGTTTCATCATCCATATCACAGTCAAGGCATATTACATAATTGTGTTTACCTCTGCTTACCCACTTAACTTTAGCGGCAGCACTTCTCAGCATAAATTCAGCGTCATCGCATTTTCCGTCAATAGGTGTTACAAACATTATTGAGTTATCATTCTTATATCTGAAAAGATAATACGATATCTCGCGAACAAATGCAATTACGCCGATTACGGCAAAAACAACGAGTAAAACAGCAGATAAAACATTCATGTAATTCACCTCAATACATTTTATTGCGAAAAGTCAAATATGTGCAGTATATTTTGATTTTATTTTGCAAGAATAATAAATGCAACTTTGCACAATTAACTATGCACACTGATTGTGCATAGTTGCAAAGCGGATAATCCGTTAAAAACTTTTGAGGTGAATGAAATGATTGACAACTCATACGCAAACCAGAGCATTGTTTGCACAGTTACAAACTGCAAAAACCACAACAACACAAAGAACTTTTGCTCACTTGAAGCAATAAAGGTCGGCACACATGAAGCAAACCCGACAGTTTGTCAGTGCACAGACTGTCAGAGCTTTGAAGCAAAGTGCGAATGCAAGTAATCTAATCCCGCACAAAGCACCCTCAGCCTATGCGGTTGAGGGCGCTTTCTATATAATTAAAACTTTTCAAGGGAGCGGCTTATATTGGGTATTTTTTCTTCTGTTATTTTTCAGATCGCCGTACTTTTTTCTTTTATACTGATTGGCTTTATCCTGTGCAGATTCAAACTTCTTCCGCAGGAAGCGTCAATGGTATTCTCGAAGCTCGAAAATAGAATTTTAATGCCTGCCGTTGTAATAAATACATTCCGCACAAACTGTACAGTTAAAAATATAAGTGAGAAGTGGGGATTTATTGCATACAGTATTGCTATACTCATTTTTTGTATAGCAGTCGCATATATTGTTTCCAAATTTCTCGGAAAAACTCCGTATTTGCAGAAAATCTACAGATATTCGCTTTCGGTTTCAAATTTTGGTTTTGTGGGTACTGCCATGGTGTCGGGAATATACGGCGCCGACAGCATAGAGCTTTTTGATTATATGATGTTTACTCTTCCGCTTAATCTTTTTACTTACTCAATTGGTATTGCGTGGCTTGTTCCGAACGGCGGCAAAAGCTTTTCTATTAAATCATTTATAAATCCCATTTTTATAGCGCTATTTATCGGAGCGGCTCTCGGACTCCTTTCTTTTCCGAAGTTCAATCTTGTAACAACAATAATTACAAGTGCAGCTAATTGTATGTCGCCGATTGCAATGATATTAACAGGCTTTGTAATAGGAAGCTACAAGCTGAAGTCGTTGTTTGGTCAGTGGCGGACATACGTTGTGACGGCAATACGTCTTATAGGCTTGCCTGCCGTGGCTGCCACGGTTTTAAAGCTGCTTAACACTCCCAATGAAATAGTTATTGCAACACTTTGCGCTCATGCAATGCCCCTTGGACTGAATACGGTTATTATTCCGTCCGCATACGGAGAAAATCCCGAAGCAGGTGCAAGTATGGCGCTGGTGTCACAGCTTAGTGCGGTTATAACAATTCCCGTATTATTTTTTATTTTCGGTTCTTCGTGATGAATAAAATATAATCTGCATATATTTTTATTGTAATATCCTTAATTCTAATAAAATTAAAGAAAAATTAATATTTTTAAAAAAAGTTAAAAAAGCTATTGACAATTAAAAAATATATGGTAATATATAGTTACAAGTTCAAATCCTATTAATTCAATAGGTAATATAGGAAACGGTGATTTTATGAAACTATTGCTAAAACGATGTTGTTTTGACACACGAATGTGACATTTGATTGCAAACCGTCATTACGCTAAAAACATAATAAAAATACTGAATATTTTGAAAAGAGGATATTAATATGAGTACATTAAAAGACAGAAAATTACATTTTGAAACACTTCAGCTTCACGTTGGACAGGAACAGGCAGACCCCGTAACAGATGCAAGAGCTGTTCCTATATATGCAACTACATCATACGTATTTCACAACAGTCAGCATGCCTCTGACAGATTTGCTTTGAGGGACGCGGGAAACATTTACGGCAGACTTACAAACCCGACTCAGGACATTTTTGAGCAGAGAATTGCAGCACTTGAGGGCGGCTCGGCTGCACTGGCGGTTTCATCGGGCGCAGCTGCTGTAACATATACGATTCAGGCACTTGCAAAGGCAGGAGAAAACATTGTAGCCGCAAAGACGATTTACGGCGGTACATATAATCTGCTTGAACATACATTGCCTAATTACGGAATCACGACAACATTTGTTGACCCTGACGAAGAGGGTGCATTTGAAAATGCAATTGATGAAAATACAAGGGCACTTTATATTGAAACTCTCGGAAATCCAAACTCAAATATAATTGATATTGAGAAAGTTGCAGAAATTGCACATAAGCATAATATTCCGCTTGTTGTTGACAGCACATTTGCAACTCCGTATTTACTCAGACCTTTTGAATATGGTGCAGACATTGTTGTACATTCAGCAACAAAATTTATCGGCGGACACGGAACAGCAATCGGCGGCGTAATCATTGAAAGCGGAAAGTTTGACTGGAAAGCGTCGGGCAAGTTTCCGCAGTTTTCAGAGCCGAACGCATCATATCACGGCGCTGTATTTACAGACGCGGCACCCGGTGCAGCTTTTGTAACATACATCCGTGCAATTCTTCTCAGAGATACAGGCGCAACAATTTCGCCGTTCCACGCATTTATATTCCTCCAGGGCCTTGAAACGCTTTCTCTAAGGGTTGAGCGTCATGCTGAAAACACCAAAAAGGTTGTTGAGTTCCTTGCAAATCATCCTAAGGTAGAAAGTGTAAATCATCCGTCGCTTCCGTTATCTCCGTATAAAAAACTTTATGACAAATACTTCCCCAACGGCGGAGGTTCAATATTTACATTTGAAATCAAAGGCGATGAGGAAACCGCAAAGAAATTTATCGATAATCTTCAGGTTTTCTCACTTCTTGCAAATGTTGCAGACGTTAAGTCGCTGGCAATTCATCCTGCGTCAACAACTCATTCGCAGCTTAATACCGAGGAACTTGCAGAACAGGGAATTAAACCGAACACAATTCGCCTTTCTATAGGTACGGAGCATATTGACGATATTATTTTCGATTTACAGGAAGCCTTTGACTCCATTTAAAATATTAAAAATTTTATTACGAAATTACTGAAAGGATTTGATTTTATGGCTAAAATATATAAAAGTATGACGGAGCTTATAGGAAAAACTCCGATTGTTGAGCTTACGAACATAGAAAATAAATATTCAACATCTGCGACTATTCTTGCAAAGCTTGAGTATTTTAATCCGGCAGGAAGCGTTAAAGACAGAATTGCAAAGGCTATGATTGAAGATGCAGAGGCAAAGGGCATACTTAAAGACGGCGCAACAATCATTGAGCCGACTTCAGGTAATACAGGAATTGGCCTTGCTTCTGTTGCAACTGCAAAGGGTTATAAAACTATTCTTACAATGCCTGAAACAATGAGTATTGAGAGAAGAAATCTTTTGAAAGCATACGGAGCTGAAATTGTACTTACCGACGGAAGCAAGGGAATGAGCGGTGCAATCGCAAAAGCAAACGAGCTTAAAGAAGAAATTGACGGCTCGGTTATTCTCGGACAGTTTGTAAATCCTGCAAATCCCGAAACTCATTTCAAGACTACAGGACCTGAAATCTGGCAGGATACTGACGGAAAGGTTGATATATTCGTTGCAGGCGTTGGAACAGGCGGTACACTCAGCGGTGTGGGAAAATATCTAAAATCACAAAACGCTGATGTCAAGGTTGTGGCTGTAGAGCCGGAAGGTTCTCCTGTCCTTTCAGAGGGACACGGAGGCCCTCATAAAATACAGGGAATAGGCGCAGGTTTTGTTCCAGATACTCTTGATACCGAAATATATGATGAAATTATAAAGGTTGCTAACGAATCTGCGTTTGAAACTGCAAACGATATCGCAAAGACAGAGGGTATTCTGGTAGGAATTTCTTCGGGAGCGTCGCTTTGGGCTGCACTTGAGCTTGCAAAAAGACCTGAAAACGCAGGCAAAACTATTGTTGCACTTCTTCCGGATACAGGTGAGCGTTATCTTTCAACAGGAATTTATAAAGATTGATTAAAAATTAATTTTCATAAAAACGGCTTACTCATTAACCTATATGAGTAAGCCGTTTGTTATATGATGTTTTAAAGTGCAAATTAAATAAAGGCACTCACAAAAGTGAATGCCTTGGCGAAAGACAAGGGATTTGAACTATTAACAAATGACGTATATATCGCAAAATCTGTAATCACTGTGTATTTTTTGTGTATAATTGGATTTTTTTCTTTGCTTCTTTGTATGCTTCTTGCGAAAATGCGTGTACACGTAATCTGTTGTTGAATAGTTTGCGTGACCATGTAAAAGTTGAGCATCAAATTTTCTAACTCTTGCTTTTTCTAATATCATTGCATAGCCATGTCTAAGCATATGAGGGGTAAGCCTCTGAACAGAATCCTCTTGTTGATACTTTTTTCAATAAAATGAAAAACGTTTGTTAGTGAATATATTACCATAAGCATCACAAAATACTATATCAGATTTTTTTGCTTTTCGTTTTCTATTTAATTTTTGCAGAGGTTCTACAAGAATATCGGGTAAAATACATTTCCTTATTCCTGCTTTTGTTTTAGGAGTGTCTATAACAGGAGTATTTGATTCCCAATGAGTTGATTTATTAACAGTAATTGTATTTGTATTAAAATCAATGTCCTGCCAAGTCAAAGCTGTAGCTTCACCCCTGCGAAGTCCTGTATATAAGAAAAATTGTGCAAGCAATCCGCCGTCTATGTTGAGAGAATTGGTTATCTTCTTAATTTCATCATCTGTGGGTGGCCTGCAGTGCTCTCTTTTTAGTCCTGACGGCAGTTTAGCATTTTCAGCAATTATATTTTATTATACCCTCACGCACTGCATAAGCAAAAATAAGTGAAAGTACTGAAAGATAAGCATTTTGAGTTTTGAATGCCCATGTTTTAGGGAATGAAAGCTATGTATTGTTTAATATCCTGTGGTGTAATATTGTTAATATATTCTCCTTTGAAATGTTCTTTTGCTCTTTTAGCTCTTGGCTCGTAACCTTTGCGTGTATTATATATAATAGTAGGGTATGATTCTAATTCCCAGGTTTAAACAACTGTTTCAAATAAAGGTTCTTGTTTCTGCTGAATATTATACTCTGCTATCTTGCGCGTAACTTCTTTATCGGTTTTTCCTCTAAATGCCTTGCGCTTGCCGTTTATAATTATTATCTTTTCGTATAATCCATCAGGACGGCGGTACATTTTTTGATTTTCCTGTTTTGCTCTGCAATGATTGCAAACTTTGAATCATCGAGAATGGTCTTTCTGCATTTTTTGCATCTCATAATTTACCTCCATTTCCTGATTTATTTACACAGGGGCTAATTTATCCTATAATAATTTAAAAACTTAAAACGGGCTTTTGGTAGCCTCTGTGTTACCGTCCGCTCTATCCTGTTGACGCAGGGTAGGTCGGTATTTTTATGTATTTATTCCGTTAAAATAAGTTGTAAAAAAATCTCATACTAAATTTCCGCTAAAATTTTAAAAAATTATTGTAATATATTGACTTTTAACGTTATATTTTGTATAATGATAATTGAGAAGCGAGAAAGTTTCTCGGCATACCTATTCCCGAGCCGCCCACTGCCGCGCACAGTGGGCGGTTTTTTTGTAATTTTACTAATTAAATTACTCGATGCTTTTGCAAAACACATTATAATATTTGATTTTTGACATAATGATTTTCCTTTAGAAATTAAAATATGTTTATTTTAAGGAAACATCTCTGTTTGTCAGTAAAATACTCATATATAAGCTGTCACAGTTATTAACTCAATATTTTTTATTGTATGAAACTATTTATACAATATTTTTTATATCTTTTTTCCAAAAAGATTATAATCTACACGATTTAAAATTATGTGTTTTTCTAAGTCTATAATAACTAAAAAAGTTTTTATAAATAACTTTTTTCCCACAATAATTGCAAGATTTCCAAATTTATTAAATTCATATGACGAAGCTTTTAAATTAAATTCTGTTATAAATTGTTCAATTTCAGGGTTATGTTTATTAATTGATATAATTCCGCTACATAGTTTGCAAATGTTATGAGGATTACAATTACTGCAATATGATATGCCGCAATTTGAACATATATGTAATTCATTTATTCCAACAACTGAACCACAAGTAGGGCAATGAGTTGAGTGATCTGAACAATAAATCTTATTACTCGTCGCAGATATATTTTTGCAGCTGTAACATATTAATGATTTACAAATTTCACATTGTTGGGCATGATTGCACGCATAACAAAATACATTATTACATTTTTCACATTTAAATATTTCATCTTTTGCTACCAAAGTTCCACAATTTTTACAGATACGAGAATCACTTTTACAAATTATTTTCTGAGATACTTTTGATATAAAAGCACATTCTTCACAGATTTCATTGTGGCATATACTACAGGATTGTTTTCTGTTTTTATAATACTTTTTTTCACATTCTGAACATACGAAAGATTTATTTTCACAACAGATATGATTATCAGAAGTAATGGTAAAAGGTGCATTTTGTGAGTTTGTATAAAAACAAGAAATCTGATTTATATTTGAAATACATAATTTTGTTTTACCAAACTTATTTGAAATATTAATATTTGATTTTTCTGTGTTTTCACGAATAATACAAACTGAAATAGGCTCAACAACAATATTATTATCTGAAATTTGAAATTTTTTCTTTTGTTCATTTATTAAATTGTTTCGTTCCAGATTAAGAGATTCATATATAGATGTTTCTTCTGTTGCTTCTGGTAACGAATTTTCACTAAGAAGTATATCATAATACTCATTAATTCTTTTAATTTCATCATCACACATTTTTGTGTATTCTAATTGTTTCTCCTCAAAATGATTGTGTACAGTTTGTTTTATGTAGGGCAATACATTATCATAGTATGAAATAATGTCATCCTTATTATATTCTGAAAATGCTCTTGTTAAAATTTTTTGTATATATTCTTCATCTGGAATTTGTATTTCGACACAATCTTTTGTAGCTATGTTGTATTTGTAGCAATGTAAAAATTCTTCAATTTTATTTAGACGCATTGTAATTTTAATACATACTAAAAAATAATCATTTGGCACTTTTTCGTTTTCAAAATTATCAACTTTGCAATCGCTAAATAAAGACTCAATTTCACTAACTGTAATTTTATTATCTAAAATAATTTCTCCTGTAGTAACACCATAACCTCTGCCGGCAACAAGTTTTGCTATTTTTTGAATTAAAAATGCTTCGGTTGTAATGTATGTTCTGTTATAATCATTGCTTTTTTTATTAAAAGTTACAGATAATTTATTTAAATTATTAAATTCTTCCAATAAATTATCCGGTATTGTTAGATTTAAATCATCATCTGAAATTTGTTCTACGCTAATATTTAAAAACTTGCATGCTTGTATTAAATATTTTTTTAGGTCTTTGTTTGACATATATTCACCTTATTTAAAATCCTATTGCTGTAATTAATTTATCTGATTCATTAATATCGTTTTCAAATTGGACAGAGGCATCTTTGATTTCTTCACCCAGTGCAAGCAATTGTTGTTCAATATCATCAATTGTCGGAGCTTCCAAAATAATTTTACTTATTCTGGTGTCAAGCGGATCCTGCTTAATCATATAGGTAAGAATAGTATCTATTTGTCCTATTACCATTTGAAATAGATTGATTTTAGATGTTAATATATATAGGATATATTCTTCAATAGTACCTTTAGTATCAAATGAAAAGATATTTGATTCCCTTTTTTGACCAAATCTGTGAATACGACCTATTCTTTGCTCAATTTTCATGGGATTCCATGGTAAATCATAATTAAAAAGATTATTACAAAATTGCAAATTTAAACCTTGTCCACCGGAATCGGTAGCAATTAACACATTATAATCTTCAGACTTAAATTTTTCTAAAGAAAGCTGCTTTTCTTTAGATGATAATCTACCGTGGTAAGTAGTCGGTTTAAAACCATGTTCTGTTAAGTAATTTTCAATTAAGTTTAATGTTGCTATATATTCAGTATATACAATAGCTTTTCCGTTAATTTTTTTTAATGCTTCTGTAAGTGATTTTAACTTGTTAGGAATTTTAATGCTTTTTCCTAAATTTATAATTTGTTTGGCAATTTCAATTTCTTCATTGTTTCCTATATCCTCAATTATAGGTAATACAGAGCTTTTAAAAGTACTAATAGTTGCTTGGGGACTGCTTACATTTTCTTTAAGCAGTAATATAATTAATAAAAGCAGTTTACTCACTTCTTTTTTCTCCCAACCTATTAAAATTGCACTTTCATAATATTTACTAAAAATATCTCTGCAAAAATTAATTATACTATTGTAAAATTTTCTTTCATTATCAGAAAATTGTATATTTATATTTTGAACATTTCTTGGCGGCAGATTTGTTAAAGTGTTACTCCTACGATTCCGAATCATTACGTCATAAAGTAAATTCTTAAGTTTTTCGGTATTTTTAGGTGTGAATCTGTTTACGATATAGTTTTCTCGAAATACTTTTCTGCTTTTTAAATATCCAGGCTTTAAAATGTTTACTAAATTGAAAATTTCAAATAAATCATTTTGAATTGGGGTTGCAGAAAGTAAAAGAGTATTTTTTTTATGTATTTTATAAACTGCTTTATATGTACTCGTTGTATGATTTTTTAAACAATGTGCTTCATCTACTAACAATATATCAAAAAATTTGTCGTAAATTTTGTTTTGTCTTTCAGTTGAACGTACAAATTTTGGCATAGACATTATAATAACATCAGAATTTTCCCAATTGTCTTCATTAACACCATGAGCAATAATATGGAATTTTTCATTTAATTCTTCAATCCATTGTTCTACAAGAGGAGCAGGTGTTAAAATTAAAATTGATTTTGCTAACCCTCTTGTCAAAAGTTCTTTTAAAATTAATCCCGCTTCAATAGTTTTGCCGAGACCAACTTCATCAGCGAGAATTCCACTTCCTTGCATGTCAGATAAAATTTTTGTGGCAGCTGATAATTGATAAGGCTTTGGTTCAATTTCAATAGAACTTAAACACATTAGACGGTTAAATCCTTTTTGCAATATGATTTTTTGAGACCACAATTCAAGTGACATATTTATACTGGGGGCAAATCCATGAGTTAACTGTGATATTTGTTCACTTGATATAGGCAGAATATCCATATAACTCTTTTCATCTCCTTGAAAAATATTTTCATATACATCTATAATAAAAACAGTTAAAAGTATTTTGTTATTACTTAGTAATAGCATATTATTTTTGTAGTAATCAATAGCTTCCTTGATAAATTTATCTGTAACGCCAAAATACTCAGCTAAATTCCAACCTTCAATAATACCACAATTTTATTGCTTCTTTTAGCTCGTTCAATGGGATGAGCTTTTTAATTGCTTATTTTTCTGTTCTACACTCATATTTTGTTTTTATATCAAGCGAAGAATATACATTGTAAAAACTTCCTGTTTCTATATGGGCTTCTTGGTGAGCTAAAATTTTTTCCCTCAATAGAATTGTCCACTTTATTGACTATGATCCAGTCATTACGTCACGATATGTCAGCGGATACCTATCTTATCATACATTATTGTCTGTCCGTTGTAAGAGGTGAGCTTGTCCGTACAGTTTGAATCATCATATTGTAATGTATCTGCTTGGTTTTGTTGCCTTTTGCTATACAATTAAGAATTATTTTTTGACACAAAGAATAGCTATGTTAGGACACTATTTTTCATTATGTTTTACTAAACATCTTATCATGAGATCTGATAATCTCTTTTCTGTTAATGAAGATATTGTTATTTATACTATTAACCAACCGATGCTCACATCCGTTTATATTAACTATATCAATATTTTGTTCATCCGGATTCTCAATCATTCCATAGACCGAAAATTTCCCGATTTTGTTATTACAATCAATTTTGGGTACTCGTTTATTGTAAATATAAATTTCAAGATTATCAATAGCAGAAGCAAAAAAAATCATCTGTGTTTTTGAAAATTTGTTTTTTACTCTGCGTATTCTTATATTTTTATTTTCGTTATAAACATCTTTATCAAGATAAATTTTCTTATAATAAGTTGTTTCTATTCGCAAATCTATTAATCCAATTTTATTTTTTCTTTTTGTAAAAACTGCAGGTCGTATTTCATTGCTTTTTTGAAAATAAGAGAGTACAAAATAATCTTTTGATGTTTGCTGTAAAATTGCTATAACAAAATGTTTATCTTCAGAATTTTTTTCATTATAGTACATAACTTCTTCATTAATTGAACGAAATCTAATTCCATATAATGATATTAACAATATTACAAATTGAATTATTATAAATATTACTACACCAGATGATGCAAGTACATTACTTAAGGTTCGGGTTTCGGCAGATATTGCAGTAGTACTGCCTCGCATAATTATTGATATAATTATTAATAAAAAAACTGCAGCACTTATTATAATTATAGCTATGGCAATATTACTGATTTTATTATTAGGTTGTTTAATATTATCATTGATAAAACTTTTTGAAGTATCATGAATAGTTTTTTTGTTTTTCATAAACGCCTCTCAAATTCAGTTTTTAGGTACTAATAAATCATTTTGAAATATTTCTTCCAAAGTTATTATCATGTTTTTATACTTTATATTAGCTATGCCAAAAAAGAAGACGAAAATAAAACCAAAAGACATAATTAAAGATATAATTAAAAAAGTCAATACTTTTTGACCGAAAAGTATAAAACAGACTAAAGCAGCAAAAAAGAATAATAGAGAAAAAATTAATACAAAGTAACCCAAAATATCCGGACGCATTTTTATCCTCAGTTTTGTGTATTCCATAATCTTTTCTGTTTTTCCGTAAAAAATGGGGTTATAACCTTGGTGTACCCAGATATTTCCGGGAAGTATAAAGCGGATTTTAAAACTGTTATTTGTAAAACTTCCTTCAAATTCTTCATCACCTTTATTTAATCTACGTGCAAAAACCGTTTTTGATTTAATTTTACTGATGACCTGTATCGGAGTAAGGTTAATATCATAAGAAAACTCTTTAAAGCAATTTATTAACATATCTTATATTCTCCTCTGTAATTACGGGTATTTATTTTTTCTAATCGGCAATCCGGTACTACATTCAAAAGGACTATAACCTTTTACCCTACCACATATACTACAAATATTATTGGTAACATTAGGTTTAGATGTAGATGTACTTTTCAATTGAGTTGAATTATTATTTGACCATAGTTTGGTAGTCGTTGTGTTATATACATGTAACCAATCAAAACCAGCTCCGGCACCGGCTGATACTGAGATGCGACTCAAATTATCGTCTAAACTTATTAAGTCCAAGCCAGCTGAAGGACCTTCACCAATACTAAATCCTATATTTTCATAGTTGTTGCTTAAGTCATCTATTGTATCAGCATCCCATATTACACTGGTAGTAATTGTGCCACTTGCTCCTAATATTCCCATTCCTCCACTTTTATTGTAATCTATATATGATAGAAAAATTCCACAATTACCTTTATCATCGAAAGCCAAATATAATGTTCCGCCAGCGGCAAGTCCAGCAAATCCCATAACACTAAATCCTATAGTACATACTAAACAACCTGATTTATCTATATATGTGTTTGGGTTATTCCTGCAATAAGCCGACATATTAGCATCAAGAATATCGCCGCCGGACTGGAAGTAACCGTCTGCATTAATAAATCTGTGAGTAACAGGGTCATAGTAACGGCTCATCAGGTAATAAAGACCTGTTTCGCTGTCGTAGTAATAACCTCTGTAGCGGAACGGATTAAGGTTGCCTATGTGAGTTGCGCTTGTTATAGCATTTCCATTTCCATCTGTAATTGACGTTACATTACCCCAAGCGTCATACTCATACTGTGCTTTCAGTGTTCCTTCGCCGTTGTAAATGCCGATTATGTCTCCGCGTGAATTGTGGGTAAAGTAATAGGTAAGCAATTCTGAAGAATCGGTGAGTGTGTATTTTACCGAGTACAGTATTCCGCTTGTGTCGTAGGAATAATAGAATTTTGACTCTCCGCGTGTTTCATACAATAACATTCCGTTTAGGTATTCATATGTATATTTTACTCCGTTGACGGTCTTGCTTATACGAATGTTGTTGCTGTCATAGCTGTAGCTTATGTTGTTACTGCCCTTTTTCAGAGATGCAAGCTGTCGTCCGTTTTGCCACGTCATTGTCATTCCGTCACGATATGTCAGCGGATTACCTATGCTATCATACGTTATTGCCTGCCCGTTGTAAGAGGTAAGCTTGTCCGTCCAGTTTGAATCATCATATTGGTAACGTATCTGCTTTGTGTTGGTCGGTATGCCGTTTGTGCCTACATCATGTATATATTCAACTACTATATTTCCGCCCGTATCATACAAGTATTCATGTATCTGTGACTTCTCAAAATCTTTTTCATATACTAATTGATTCATTGCGTCATATTCGTAATAGTATAAATCTTTGTAAGCAGTTCCGTTTTTCTTTTGTATGTTGGTTATGTTTCCGAGCGTATCATAGATGTATTTGTACGTTACACCGTCAATGGTTTCGGTTTCTATCTTTGTTGTTGTATAACCGTCTCCGCGTTTGCTGTTGTAATAGGTGTAAGTCGTATCAATAGGACGAATAGTTGACAGAGATGTTTTTGTAAGACGGTCAAGTCCGTCATATGAATAAGCCACATTTCTGGTTTCGTTGATTATAAACTTTGTAAGCAGGTTGTCCTTGCCGTATTCATATTTGCTGACATTTGACCTTGACATAGTTTTGTTGGCAAGACGGGTTATGTTGTTGTTCAGGTCGTAGCCGTATTCTATGTTGTACCACGTTTTGTTGGTTGAATCTGCGGCGGCTGTGTTCTTTGCCATTTTGCGCACAAGTCTGCCTGTGGTGTCATAGGTATAGTCATACATGAAATTGTTTATATGGTCATTCTCTCTGACTACGCTTCCGTTTCTGTCAGAGTTCCAGGAAAATGCTGTTTTTCCGTTGTACTTTCTTGAAGCTACGTTGCCGAATGCGTCATAGGTATAGCTTACGGTTTGTCCCGTTCCGTAGGTTGAGCTTATAAGCGCTCCGTTGTTTAAATTGTAGGTATAGCTTGCCAATGACTGAGTACCGACCTTTGAATTGGTTTTGTTGCCGTATTGGTCATATTCAATGTTGTAGTCCGTTCCGTTATGCGAAACCTTTTTAAGCTGTTTTGAATTGTCCGAATAGGCATAATCAATTGCGTATGTATCTCCGGTGAACTCATCTGTTTTTGAAATATTTGTTACCTGATCGGTGTTGCTGTCATAGGTGTATGATGTTGTGCCGCTGTCATCGGTAACGCTTGTCAGAGTACCTGTATTGCTGTTGTAGCTGCATGACGCCTGATTTCCGTCCTGATCCTTTGCGGTTGCAAGCAGACCCTTGCTGTCATAGGTTACTTCGGTTTTCAGGCTCTTTACATTATTTCCCTTTACTTCAAGAGAAGTGGCAAGACCTTTGTTGTTGTAAGCGTAATTGTAGGTAACTCCGTTCTGGCTTTTTGCCTGAGTCATATTGTGCTTGCTGTCATACTTATATTCGTAAGCATAACCCTTTGCGTCTATACTTTTAGTCAAGTCGGAATTTGTGTATTCCATAGTTGACTGTTCTTTGGAATTATCTACAACTGTAACAAGTTTTCCGTCTTTATCATAAGTATAACTCTGAGCGTTGTCTTTTTCAAGACACAAATTATCAAAATATGCATAATTTGACTGATTATGATATCGTGCGCAAACTGTTATGCTTGACGGCGACTTGTTGGTATTGCTGTTATTGTCGCTTAATGTGAATGCGGCGGAAGTAAACTGCCAGTCTGAAATTGAATGATTAAATTCTGCCGGTGCTTTCCATACTGATGTGCCGTCCGAGTAAGTTATTTTTACAGATAATTTAAACTTTTTGACGTCGTCATCGTCCTTTGGAACAGCATTTGCCTTTGCCCAGCCGCTTATGATGTAGGTATCATTCTCGCTTCCGCTTACACTGACGGTTTGTTTTATTCCTTTTGCAACATTGCTTGTGCCTTTGATCCTGAAAGAACTTGCGCCATAATAATGAGTTGTGCTCTTAGTATCTGTTGATGAATCAAGATTTGAGTATTCATCGTACCAGTATGCAGGAAGTCCATTTGAGGAATAGTTTTCAAAGCCTGCATTTTCAAGCATATTATAGCCGTTGGCTACTCCGTATTCTTCAAGCTGTATCCCGTCAAAATATGCCGTGCCTGTTGATTTTCTGTACTGACACGGTTTAGCTGTTTGATGTTTTCCGCTGTTGAGTTCTTTATAAATACCCCACCACTAATTTATTAGTGGTGGGGTATAAATTAAATAAATGCAAAAAGTAAAAAAGAAACAGCAAACAAAATAAAAGTTATTATTTGCATTATATTAAGGTTTTTAAGAAAATTATCCGTGGGTGGTTTTTCGCCTGTTTTATTTTCATATCTTTTACATTCATAAATTATTCCTACGAAAACAATAATTATATATATTGCAAAGATAATATAAAACAAATAATAAAACCTTAGTACTTTAACATTCAAATATTTAATTAATAAACATAATAAAAAACATGCACCTGCAGATAGGGGGGATAGCAGGCTCGTTCTTTTTATTTGTTCATAATCCATTGCCTGCATTTAAAAATTTTCATAGTAAAGTATCTCTTTATTTCCGTTTCTTTTATTATGTATAAAAATGTGATTATGGCAAATCCTTTTTTAAAATAGATTGCAGAATTGAACCATATTGGTGTTTTGCTGATACTATATTTATTGAATTGATAATTAAATCATCCCTATCATTTATGTCATTAAAGGTATATTGGATTTCTAAAAGCTTTTTGTTATCAAGAAGACTATATGAATATACCCCATTTGACAATAATAGAATTAATTCACTAGATGGATCAATTTTGTATACATCCGCATAGCTGCTTTTACCGATTTGCAAACTGCTAAAATCGTTTTTATTCTTAAGTTTGTTAATATAAAAGGTATCGCTAACAGAAACTCCTTTATCATTTTGAGACCAAAAGACATAGTAAAAACCACCATTAGAGACACGATAAACAGAATAATAGCTATTTTCATTATGCCTTAATATTTGAATAGGAAATATTTTATTAACACTTTCAATAGATAAATCTTTTTGATTTCCACAAATGTTAAAAGTACTCAATTCTTGAGCAGAATATTCACCAAAAAAATTGTTCAGTTCATCTAAAGAGTACTCAATCATTTTTGATGAATTTATATCATCACTGTTGTTAATTCGTATATTACTCAATTGCTCTGGGGTCACTTTACGTTCACTCCTTTCATTACAACCTGATAATAACATTATGAACGTAGGAATAATGATTAGTATATAAAAAAATCTTCTCAATTTACATCCCATTCTTTCGCAATAGCAAAATAAATTGTCTCATCATCATAATAAATTCTAGGGTTCGATTGTAATTCTCCATAGTTATTCAAATAACGTCCTATCCATTTGTCTGCTGTAACAATACTTAATGACTCATTCGATATTAATGGTGTAGTTCCAGGTTTATTATACCAAACGCCATCAACACGAACCATAAAATGATAATCCATTGGTCCACATTTTAAGGCAACTAAATTCTCATTATCATACACTATATCATTTACAGATGTAAGCCTACGGACATTGTTTGAACCCACATCCTTGATAACAGCTTGAAATGTCTTTTCAGTTGAATCACCTGTCTGATATCCCGATGGATTAGCTATTGTTTGCTTTCCTATTGCATTTCCATAACAGTTATAACTGCCTTTATTTGCTTTTTTTCTGTCTAAATTAGGCTTTGATGCTAAATCAGAACGAGGTGATGAAGATTTGTTACTTGTTTTTGAGGAACAACCAGATAGGACAGCAGTGCATATCCCTACAACTACTGCGATGATTGCGGCTATTTCCCAGAATTCTCCATTTGTATCTAAACGAATAATTGGATTATTTGCACAATAAGCCGACATATTAGCGTCAAGAATACCGCCGCCGGACTGGAAGTAACCGTCTGCATTAATAAATCTGTGAGTAACAGGGTCATAGTAACGGCTCATCAGGTAATAAAGACCTGTTTCGCTGTCGTAGTAATAACCTCTGTAGCGGAACGGATTAAGGTTGCCTATGTGAGTTGCGCTTGTTATAGCATTTCCATTTCCATCTGTAATTGACGTTACATTACCCCATGAATCATACTCATACTGTGCTTTCAGTGTTCCTTCGCCGTTGTAAATGCCGATTATATCTCCGCGTGAATTGTGTGTAAAGTAATAGGTAAGCAATTCGGAAGAATCGGTTAGTGTGTATTTTACCGAGTACAGTGTTCCGCTTGTGTCGTAGGAATAATAGAATTTTGACTCTCCGCGTGTTTCATACAATAACATTCCGTCAAGGTATTCATATGTATATTTTACTCCGTTGACCGTTTTGCTTATACGAATGTTGTCACTGTCATAGCTGTAGCTTATGTTGCTATATTATTTATTTCATGGCGAACTTATTCTTGTCAAGTTACAATATATTCATACTGTTTTGAAAAGGGAGGGGACAGTTTTATCAAAAACCGTCCCCAAAAATTTGTTCTTTTATAATAATCTTTTCGGCTGTATTTATTATATCAGCTATATTCCTCAATAAATTTCCAATCCAAACCAACCTTGTCTTTAGTTCTGCCTGTATTAAGACAAGTAAAAATGAAGGCAGGTAATTCAAAGGTGTAGCACTTGACAAATAAAAAAATTGAAAACATTTCTCCAAAATTATGTGTAAACAACGATACAATCCAAATTATTAGCAAGGCAAAAATACACAAATAACCGAGATATGTCATAATTACAAAATAGTATTGAAACTTTACTGCTTTTTTGGAAAGGCTTACATATCTCAACTTAAAAATTCTGTCCCATATTGTAAGAGTTTTTTTCAATTTTTTATATCCGTTTTTACTGCGTCCTAGTTTAAGAACTTTATAAGAACCGCCTATTACATCAATCCAAACAGCATTGGTTAGCATTGATAGACATTTTAATATAAGAAATAAAACATCCATAAATTTACTCCTATATTTTAGGCATGACCGCAATGACCTAAAAAGTGATTAACTGTAATTTTAATAGTTTTTATCGGTGTAGTATAAATAGCAGGTTTAAGTATTCCTTTTTTCACTCCAGAGGTTACTATTTTTTTAGTGTTTTTTACATAATTTATACCGGCTTTCTTTATCTCTCGAACTGCAGAAGATTTTAATCCATTATTTTTAACGGCATTTACAGTTCGTTTTGTGAGTTGCTTACTTGCTTTATTCAAATGTTTTGAACCGTATCCTGCTTTTCCTATAGCGCCGGAAATACCACCCATGACCGTCTCTGATGCAACTTCACCCCAATTAAAATTATCAAAACCTTTATTGTTTTTTATTTGGGATGCGGCACTTGAAAAACCACCTATTGCAGCATTCCCCACTATGGAACCAACTATTCCAACTCCGGTTGCTGATAAAGCACCGCTCGCAGCACCTGATAAAGCAGCAATACCTATATCATCTGTCCAGTCTTTTCCTGAAGCGACATTTGTGATAATTGTAGAAGTTACGTTGACAATAGCTCCTATAACTGCACCTATTGCAATATGCCAACATTCGCCACCGTCATCAATGCATATAATAGGATTATTATCAGTATATGCAAATAAATTTTTGTCATTGAGATCCTGCGACAAGACTATTACATCGGAATCATCCGCATTAATAAATCTGTGTGTAACAGGGTCATAATAACGGCTCATCAGGTAATATAGTCCTGTTTCGCTGTCGTAGTAATAACCTCTGTAGCGGAACGGATTAAGGTTGCCTATGTGAGTTGCGCTTGTTATAGCATTTCCATTTCCATCTGTAATTGACGTTACATTACCCCAAGCGTCATACTCATACTGTGCTTTCAGTGTTCCTTCGCCGTTGTAAATGCCGATTATGTCTCCGCGTGAATTGTGGGTAAAGTAATAGGTAAGCAATTCTGAAGAATCGGTGAGTGTGTATTTTACCGAGTACAGTATTCCGCTTGTGTCGTAGGAATAATAGAATTTTGACTCTCCGCGTGTTTCATACAATAACATTCCGTTTAGGTATTCATATGTATATTTTACTCCGTTGACGGTCTTGCTTATACGAATGTTGTTGCTGTCATAGCTGTAGCTTATGTTGTTACTGCCCTTTTTCAGAGATGCAAGCTGTCGTCCGTTTTGCCACGTCATTGTCATTCCGTCACGATATGTCAGCGGATTACCTATGCTATCATACGTTATTGCCTGCCCGTTGTAAGAGGTAAGCTTGTCCGTCCAGTTTGAATCATCATATTGGTAACGTATCTGCTTTGTGTTGGTCGGTATGCCGTTTGTGCCTACATCATGTATATATTCAACTACTATATTTCCGCCCGTATCATACAAGTATTCATGTATCTGTGACTTCTCAAAATCTTTTTCATATACTAATTGATTCATTGCGTCATATTCGTAATAGTATAAATCTTTGTAAGCAGTTCCGTTTTTCTTTTGTATGTTGGTTATGTTTCCGAGCGTATCATAGATGTATTTGTACGTTACACCGTCAATGGTTTCGGTTTCTATCTTTGTTGTTGTATAACCGTCTCCGCGTTTGCTGTTGTAATAGGTGTAAGTCGTATCAATAGGACGAATAGTTGACAGAGATGTTTTTGTAAGACGGTCAAGTCCGTCATATGAATAAGCCACATTTCTGGTTTCGTTGATTATAAACTTTGTAAGCAGGTTGTCCTTGCCGTATTCATATTTACTGACATTTGACCTTGCTTATTAAATAGCATCTTGACACAAGTGAACGGTGCTGCAAGAATACAGAACCGTTACTTGTCTCATATTTACATAATTGAATATATTTTATTATTAATCTTTATGGCAAAGTTTTGATCAGGTTGACCATCTGCCACTTTATAAAATATTTTTATACTATCATTTTGTAATTCTTTAATTTGATTACAAATACTATCATTGGTATCATAGATATTAAAGTCATTATCAATTGTGGTATTTACTGCCTTTGTAAAATTGATAAAATAGCAAGTTTTGTTGGTAATTTGATTATATACAGTACTAACTGAAAATAATCCCTTTACTTTACCACAATCAAGATACTTTGCGATATTCAATTTTATATTCGTATTAAAATCACATAAACCATATGTATTATTATATAACGCTATAGAATGATAATAATAATTGTTTCCCTTGTTGCTTATAAAAAACACAGTATTATTATCTTGAATATAATAATTATTACAGCTATTGATATATGGGATGGAATAATTGATAGATGATTCTTTAGTTTTAAATCTTATAAAATAGCCCTCATATGGATAAAAAGCAAATATAATTAATACTATCAATAAAAATAAAGAGATTATTTTTTTATTCTTTGCTTTTATATGTATAATATTTTTTTTCCATATTAAAGCAGTAAATAAAACAATTATTATAAAAATAGTAATTCTAATAAAATAATATATCATAATAATTCACCTATATTTATAGACCAGAATATCCCCAACTTGGATTTGTTGGGATACCATAGTAATCTGTATAAATTGTGACACCTAACATTACTACTGTAAGAAGGTTGATTTCTAGTCCGCTACCATTTACGGCATAAACATTATGATCTATATATTCGTTAGAGTCCCACCCGATCCTGACGCATAAATCTTGTAAAGATACGGTTGCTTCTAATGAGTAAACATCATGATTAAAAGGAAGACCCAACTGTATGCCAAGATTATCAAGTCCAACAAATGCTGAAAGAGTATGTATACCAATTCCTACCTCAGATGTTTTCCAATCATTACAATTGTTAAAGGCATATGCATTAAATAAAGATGGACCATCGTCCTCCATATAATATGTACCTGCTTTGACATAGTATCCTAATAAGAATCCATAGCTTTGTTGTTGCACTATACCATTTTTGTAATTTGCATCAGCAAGTTTAAGTTGATTTTGTTCGTATTTTTGTGCAATTGTCGCATCTCTAACCGTAAATTTTGAATTTGGATTATTTACAATATCTTCAAGAATTTCTTTAGAAGTTAATTCACCGCTAGAATCAGAATACATAATTGGATTATTAGCGCAATAAGCCGACATATTAGCGTCAAGAATATCGCCGCCGGACTGGAAGTAACCGTCCGCATTAATAAATCTGTGAGTAATAGGGTCATAGTAACGGCTCATCAGGTAATATAGCCCTGTTTCGCTGTCGTAGTAATAACCTCTGTAGCGGAACGGATTAAGGTTGCCTATGTGAGTTGCGCTTGTTATAGC
>CANQDR010000004.1 GCA_947593615.1 uncultured Clostridia bacterium | reverse complement strand
TGTAAACTGCTTGCAGTTTTCCTCAATTCCACGGTTCACTCTCATTTTTTGTAACACATCTATTGTAATCCTACATTAGTATAAAATTAATTTTTACATAAAATATTGACAATTATTGACAAATATTGTATTATAGATTTAAATTTTACAACAAGGAGATTTTTATGCAAAAATTTAAATACTGTCTGTCTTTGCTTCAGCGTCAACAAAAAAATAATTTTGTTGATGTTCGTTTTTGCACAATAATCGCCAAATAAATTTTAAGGATAGTTGACCATGGAGAAAATTAAAAGAACCCTTTCACTTATTATGTCAGTTTTACTCGTATTTTCTGCACTATCGATAACTATGTTTTCGGCAACAGCTGTTAGTCTTGATAATAATGACCTTAATGATTCCATGAGATTAGACAGTTTTTCTTTTGGAAACAGTAATGCCATTGATAATGGTTTGACTAATTACAAGTTTATTAATCCAGTCACACATTTAACTAAAGTTCCCAATGGTTATACCGGAATCTTTACAGAAGAAGATTTAAATAATGTACGAAATGATTTATCAAAAAATTATATATTGATGAATAATCTTGATTTTAGCCAATACAGCTGTTGGCTTCCGATAGATGACTTTTCGTTGGTTTTTGATGGAAATGGATATTCAATTAGCAATTTAAGTATAAAAGATGTAGAATCTACAACCGCATTGGGCTTGTTTGGAGATTCAAATGGCGCAACAATTAAAAATTTGTATTTAGATAATGTTAATATTGAGTCAACACAAACATCAACTATAGGTGGAGTGGCAGGAGACGGTAATGCTATTAATTGTGGCGTTTCGGGCACTATAAATTCGCAGGCTGAATGCTTAGGAGGCATAATTGGTAATGGAAAGGCAGAAAGTTGCTACTTTAGTGGTAACATAGAAAATTTATCCACCGGATATTACAATCAAAATGTATATATAGGTGGAATTGTAGGAATTGGAACTGCATTTTTGTGCTATAATCTTGGAAACATTTCTTGTAAAGCTACTGATGCAGATGGGTTAAGTGCAGTAGGTGGTATAGCTGGACATGGAGTAACAGTAACACAATGTTACAATATGGGAAGTATTATTTTTAAAGCTACGGGAAGTAGTTTTGAAGGAACCTGTGGAGGAATTGTAGGATACTTAAGTGGACATATTAGTGATTCTTTCAACTTTGGAGATTTATCAAGCACATCATATTACGTTGCACAAGTTGGCGGAATATGCGGTTATTCAGTTCAAGGTGGTAGTATTGATGATTGCTATAACGTGGGGGAATTATTAGCCAAATCGGATAAATATCCATATGCAGGAAGGTATGAAGGAGGCATTATTGGACTATCTGTTAGTGGTCTGAAAATTACGGATTGCTATTATGTCAATACAACGCAATCCGTTGCTGGCAGTGGTAATGTTTCATCAAAGGTCATTACTAAAGGAGTTGCATCTTTCGATATAAATGCATTCTGTTATCAAAGTTCTTTTCCAGGGTTGGATTTTGAAAGTGTATGGACTATGGAGGGAAATGAAAATTATCTGTTTCCTGAATTAATTAACTTACCGATTACTTATGTAGAAGATCAGACATATACTCAGTTATATTTCGAAGAACCCGTTACTATATTGAATGTCGGAGAAACCCATCAACTAGTAGTTCACAGTCGTGATGTGTCGTATGTTAATGGAGAACCTGTTTATTCTAACGACCGAATCGTAGACAACAGCGAGATCGCGTGGGACGGCTATTACGACGATAACGGCATTATAAAAATGAGCGATGACGGGCGGGTGACCGCTCTTAAAGAGGGAATAGAATATGTTTTAATACATAGTAAAAATGATATAAACCTTGGAACTTCATGCCGCGTTTTTGTCGGAAATCCGAATGAATTTAGCTATACCGCAACCTATGATAACAAGCAGTATTACGCCGAAGGCGGATTCTTCAGCGAAGTATCCTCCGTATCTGACTGCGTGGAAATTTATACGCTGTTGGAAAACAAATTAGCGGATGAATTGAAGGATTTGACCAGCATTGGCGGCGATCCGTATGGCGAAGAAGCAAGAGCAAAGTTTAAGGATATCGCTCCCATTACGTTGACAGCTACGGTGAGCGGTAACGGGCTGTCATTTGATCGTGACTTGGATGTAAAGACATATACTGTAATGTTTGATAAACTGTCTGTGGGGAAAGCAGTTGACGATGTTTTGATGCTGTTCCCCCGCAACATTAACATTGCGCCGTCTGGGAATACCTATACGGTGACCGTGACGCTTAGGTCAGACAGTTTTGAAACAATCACGGAGCAATACACATTCACGGTAGAAAACCCTGAAACAAAAAATGCAAACGAGCATATTTCCTTTGTTTCCGAAAACCCGGATTATCGGGTTTCTAAAAAGAATATCTACGGGGAGACAATGGCTACTCTAAAAAATGATGCCGAATACAAATGGTCTAAATTCTCATCGTTTGATTTTGATAATTATTATGAAGTGGTTTTTGCCGATATTTTAGTTGAATTGATGAACGTCAACCAAATGGGACATCTCTCCCTTCTTCCAGTTATAAAAGAGTGGGTCGGTAACTACAAAACTATTCTTTCCGCAGTTTCCGAAATAGTTGAGGAAGATAACACAACAGGTATAAAAATCCCCGACAATGCCGTTGACAAGCTGTTAAAGAAAAGCAAATATATAACCGACGGAATGAACGTAGACGACGAACTGCGGGATCTCGTGTTAAAGAAGTTGCATGAAAAAGTCAGCATCGATAAAATCAATTCCGCTTTCGCTGTTGTAGATAAAACACAACAGTTTTACTCATTCTTTAAACTTGGCATAAATATCACCAACGATATCGCCGATTATATTAACAGCGTTTCAATATTAAACACCTATAAAGAAATGAACGACGATTTCAAAACCGTTATAAAACAACTTTATAATAACATACCCGATTCTGAAAAAAAGCTTAAAAGTGCTGTAAATCACTATGTAAATCTTGATACAAGCTTCGGGCAGTCGGATGAATATTTTACCGAAGTTATATCACTATCAAAAGATATTACTCTTGATGTTTTTAAAACTGTATATAAAGCTCAATTTTCAGCAGCCCTTCTTAAGTCTGTAGGCTCCATAACAATTAAGGGTGCAGCACTGTCTTCAACGGCGGCCTTTTCGTCGATAACTACGGGTTTAAGCTCCGGTACAGCATTAGGATTTTGCATAAGTGATGTTCTTTGTAACAACAGCGGCAAAGCGGCGGAACTAGGCAAAACGATTGCTATGTCGGAATTTTCACCATATGTTATAAACACTTTAAACCATTATGAATCAAAGCTATATAGTGAAAGAAACGATGCTTCGGTTGCCGAATTTGAAAACGCCTTTGCTCTACACAAAGCAACACAAAGCTATATTATGGAACACACCGTAAAAGCACTGGAAACCAAGAGGGATTCCATAATTATAAAGCTTTTTAGCAGAGACGACTATGACGGATTAATTTCAGATACTTTAGCCACAAAAAGCTCTATTGATAACCTGAAGTGTCATTACGATATAAATCAAGGTTCAACTGTTACCAGCAGAACAAAAGTAATAGCAATTAAGTGTCCTGTCAATGTATTTGTTTACGACGAAACAGGAGCGGAAATTGTAAGAATAGTAAACGATATTACAGAGTATTTTGCTCAAGGAATAAATGTCTTTGTTGAAGATGGGAAAAAATATATAGCTCTGCCGACAAGTCAAAAATATTCGTTAAAAATTGTTGCAACAGATGAAGGTGCTATGGAGTATATTGTAACTGAGTATAATGATGGCGTTGAGCGTTTAAGAACGGTAAAAATGAATGAAATTCCTTTGACCGATGGAAAAATATTTACCGGAGAAATTGTTGAATCAACGGAAGTAGAATCTGATAGTTATGCCCTAAAAATTTTCGGCGACGCTAACGGTGACGGAAGATTAAGCGTGATTGACGCTACGCTGATTCAAAAATACAGCGCGAGTATTGAAGAAATCACAGGAGATAAACTAGAAGTAAGCGATGTAAATAAAGACGGAGCTGTAAATGTTATGGACGCTACCGAAATTCAAAAGTACTTAGCAGATTTACCGTCGGTTTTGGTATAAAAATTCAATAAATAAGCTTTCAGTTTATATCATCACACTTGAAAACCTATTAAATCTATGATATTATGGGATTAAAGCTAAAGGGTGGTGTTAAATTGAAAATTTCTACAAAAGGCAGATATGCTCTGCGTATGCTTTTAGACCTTGCGGAACATCAAAACGACGGATACATTGCTTTAAAGGATATTGCAGCACGTCAGGATATATCTAAAAAATATCTTGAACAGATTGTTCCTGTTCTGAACAGGTCAGACATTCTTATCACTAACAGAGGCTATCAGGGCGGATATAAGCTGGCTAAATCTCCTGAAAAATATACGGTCGGAGATATTCTGCGGCTTACTGAGGGAAGCCTTTCTCCTGTCGCCTGCCTTGACCGCGACCCGATAGAATGTAACCGAAGCAGCGAATGTATGACTCTTCCTGTATGGCAGGGATTAAAAAAGGTAATTTGCGATTATCTGGACGGAATTACGCTTCAGGATATTCTGGATAATCAGAGAGATAAATACGTTAACAACTATGTAATTTAATTTGAATATATAATATATGCTTGTTTAATCAGTGAACGAAGGTTTATTTTATATTTGGGAGAATTAAGTATGTTAAACCAGTTTTCAAGAACTCAGTTACTCATAGGCAAAGACGGAATAGACAAGCTCAAAAACTCAAGGGTTGCCGTTTTTGGAATAGGCGGCGTTGGAGGTTATACCGTTGAGGCACTTGTACGAAGCGGAATCGGCGCTATTGATTTAATTGATGATGATAAAGTATGCCTTACAAACATTAACCGTCAGATCTATGCAACTCATAAAACATTAGGTAAATATAAGGTTGACGTAGCTGAGGAGCGTATTTATGAAATTAATCCCGATGTTAAAGTAGTTAAACACAAGTCATTCTATATGCCTGAAACATCACATAATTTCAATTTTTCGGAATACGATTATATTGTTGACGCTATTGATACGGTAAAAGGAAAAATTGAACTTGTTATGAATGCAAAGGCTGCCGATACCCCTATTATCTGCTCTATGGGAGCAGGCAATAAAATGAATCCTGCGGCATTTGAAGTTGCAGATATTTACAAAACATCTGTTTGTCCGCTTGCAAGGGTTATGAGATATGAACTCAAGAAACGCGGAGTACGCAGTCTGAAAGTTGTCTATTCTAAGGAAAAGCCCCTCACCCCTATTGACGATACGGAAATAAGCGATCATACAAATCCTATCAGTCCGACGGACACCGCAAGAAAATGCATACAGCGCAGACAGGTGCCGGGAAGCAACGCTTTTGTACCGTCGGTTGCAGGATTAATTATTGCAGGCGAGGTAATTAAGGATCTGATCTATACTAAATGCTGATAAAAATTTTATCAAACTTTATAACGTATTTTGTACCATACTGCACACCCTGCCCTATTTTCATAGGGCAGGGTTTTTAGTTTGCATAGGCATAGTCGACTGACAATAACTCCTTAATTCTGCTCTCTATTTTTTCAGGCTCTACCGTAGAAGCATAACGTTCAACTACATTTCCTTCTTTGTCTACAAGAAACTTTGTAAAATTCCATTTAATTTTGTTTCCCATTATTCCGCCTTTCTGCGATTTTAAATAGGTATATAATGGGTTCTCATTTTCACCGTTAACTTCTATTTTTGCAAACTGCCTAAATGTGACACCGTAACGCAACTGACAAAAACTGACTATTGAGTCTTCCGAACCGGAAGCCTGATTACCAAATTGATTACAGGGAAAATCAAGAATTTCAAAACCCTGTTCCCGATATTTTTCGTACAGCTTTTGCAAACCTTCGTACTGCGGAGTAAAACCGCAGCTCGTTGCCGTATTGACGATAAGCAGAACCTTGCCCTTGTAATCAGAGAGAGCGACTTCTGTTCCCTTTGCGTCTTTTACCTTGAAATCATAAATATTCATTGTTATTCCCCCGAGCGTAACCGCTTTATATTTGTAAAGTAATCAGTTTATTTATTTTTAAGACTTATATCAAAGCAATGCCGATATAGCTTTTTACAGCTTGATTATTGTTTATAAATCATTTCTTTTATTTAATATATATTTTGCACAAAACCATTGACCATATGCATTATATTGACTTTTTGTAAATCATTTATTATTTTAATATCAAAAAACGATTTATTATGCAATTGATGATATAACTGCATAATTAAAAACAACCACGACAGATAAAGTCGTGGTTGTAAAATAATAGTTTTAATATTATTATCAATTTTTAACACGATGAAAACCGCTGAAATCCGAAATAACAATACAGCCTGTGGTACACTCCCTTGCACATACGCCGAAGTCATCACAGTCGGGACATTTTGAGTAGTCAATTACGGCGAGGTTATCAACAACCTTAATCGCGCCTAACGGGCAAACCTTTTCACATTTTCTGCATCCGATACAGCCGTTTTTGCAGGCCTTGCGCGTTTGAGCGCCTTTATCCTTGTTACTGCAGGTTACGACAACCCTTTCAACATCATCCATCAATGAAATAAGGTGATTCGGACAGGCTTTTGTACAAAGTCCGCATCCAACACACAGCCTTGTGTTGATGTGAGCGATGCCGTTTTCAATGCAAATTGCATTGTTAGGGCAAACGCTTACACAGTCGCCCAGACCCATACAGCCGTAGGGACATTCTCCCTTAGAGCCGAAAATCAGTTTTGCCGCAGCACAGCTCTCAATACCATTGTACTCAACTCTGTCCTGTGTATAGTTGCAGTCGCCTGCACAATGCACAACAGCAACCTTTTCAACAACATCCTCAAATTCAACGCCGAGAATTTCACTTAATTTTCGTGAAACGGAGTCGCCTCCCGGAACACAAAGGTTTGTTGCCGTGCCCTCAACTTCAGCAAGCGCCTTTGCGTAACCGTCACAGCCTGCAAATCCGCAGGCTCCGCAGTTTGCACCGGGCAGGCACTCGCGAATTTCAGGAATTTTTTCGTTTTCCTTTACAGCCATAAACTTTGAAGCTGCTACAAGCACAACGGCACAGATTATGCCGATAATCACAACGGGGATGACCGCGGTTAAAATTTCATTCATTATCAGCACCTCCGTTACGCAAAAAGATTATCAATAACGCCCGAAAATCCAAGGAACGACAGCGATGTTATTGACGCCGCTACAAGCGTTACCGGAAGTCCCTGAAACGCCTTGGGAATATCTGCACCCTCAATTCTTGAGCGAACGCCCGAAAACATTACCATAGCAAGGAAAAATCCGAGTCCGCTTCCGAGTGAATTTACCATAGACTCTGCAAAGGTATATCCCTCGTCAATATTAAGAATAGTAACGCCGAGTACGGCACAGTTTGTTGTAATCAAAGGAAGATATACACCGAGAGATTTGTGAAGCGAAGGAATATATCTCTTTAATATAATTTCTACAAGCTGAACGAGCGCAGCAATTACAAGGATAAATACGATAGTCTGTAAATAACCGAGATTGTTCGGGTCGAGCAAATATGTTTGTATTGGCCAGGTTACAGCCGTAGCCATAAGCATTACAAAAATTACCGCAATGCTCATTCCCGTTGCCTGATTGAGCTTTTTGGATACGCCGAGGAACGGACAAATTCCGAGAAAACGTGACAACACGTAGTTGTTTATAAAGACGGCGGAAAGCATAATTATAATGAATTTTGTCATTTAGCTTCCTCCTTTTCTCCGCAGGAGGCTTTTCCGCAGATTTCAGCCGACGGACAACCTGCGCACCCGAAGTCCTTTTTGGTTTTTTTGCCGCCGGTAATTTTATTTACAATCGCAATAAGAATACCGAACACAAGGAAACCGCCCGGTGCCATCGTCATAATCGAAATGTTGTTGTCGGCAAGCACGGGAATCTCAATTCCCATCCAAGTTCCGTTGCCAAGCACCTCGCGGATTGTAGCCATAAGAAGCAGGGCAAGTGTAAAGCCTGCACCCATTCCGAGCGCGTCAATTGCGGAATCAATTACTTTGTTTTTATTTGCAAACATCTCGGCACGTCCGAGTATAATGCAGTTTACTACTATTAGCGGAAGGTAAATTCCGAGCGCCTTGTCAAGTGCAGGAGCAAACGCTTTGACAAGCATCTGGACCATTGTTACAAAGCCTGCAATCAATACTATGTAGCAGGGTATTCTCACCTTATCGGGAATCACCTTGCGCAGAGCCGAAATTACTATGTTTGAGCAGAGCAGTACCACCGTAGCTGCCGCTCCCATTCCGAGAGCACTTGTAACGCTTGTTGAAACTGCAAGCGTAGGACAGGTACCGAGCACAAGGACAAGAACGGGATTTTCCTTGATTATACCCTTTAAAAAATTCTGTCTTTTGTTCATTGCTCTGCCTCCTTTACTGAATTAAACGCCGCAAATGCATCCTCAACTGCGCTTTTGTATGCTGTGGAAGAAATTGTTGCTCCCGAAATTGCATCAACCTCACTGAGTGTGTCTAAGGTTTTTCCGCTGTATTGGCTTCTGTAAGGATCCTCGGCGGTTTTAGAGCCGAGTCCGCTTGTTTCTGAGTGTGAAAGCGTTTTGCAGGCTTCAATTACACCGTCAGCTTTAATTCCGCAAATCAGCTTCATATCGCCGCCGTAACCCTTTGTCGTAAGCATAAACACATATCCTGCGCCGTTTTCGGCACGGTAAATCTCAGTTACTCTCTCCGGCATACCGTCAATTGTAACCTGTTTAAACGCGTCTGCTTCCGACAAAACCTCAGCCATAGCCTCTTGCGCCGCCTTTTGCTCGGCTTCTGCAATAATCGGTGAGGTCACCGTATTTACATATGCAAGCAGTGCCGACACGACAAGGCAAATGCCGGTCAGCACAAGCACAGGTTTTATGATTTCTTTGAACGTGTTTTTCACCGCCTGTCACCTCCGATAAGAGGCTTTGAGCGTGTAAGCCTTGAAATGTAGGGCGTAAAAATGTTCATCAGCAGAATTGAGTACGACACGCCCTCGGGAGAAGTACCCCAGAATCTGATTAGTATTGTAATAAGACCGCAGCCTACTCCGAAAATCACCTTGCCCCATTTTGTGCATGGAGTTGTTGCATAGTCGGTAGCCATGAAGAATGCGCCTATAATAAGTCCGCCCGACATAAGCTGATAGAGCGGTGCTTTGTCAAAAATCAGCGACATAACAAGTACCGTGCCTATAAATGCAACGGGTGTGTGCCAGGTTATAACACGCCTTGCAATAAGATAAATTCCGCCTGCAAGCAGAGCGATCGTACAGGTTTCTCCAAGACATCCGCCTCGAAATCCTAAAAGCATATCAGTGTAGGAAGGCAGAGAATTAAATTCTCCCTTGAACATAAGCGCAAGCGGAGTTGCGCTTGAGGAAGCGTCGGGGAACGTCCAAGTTGTCATAGTTCCCGAAAATGCTGTCATCATCACAATTCTTGCGGTAATTGCCGGATTAGCAAAGTTCTGGCCTATTCCGCCGAAAAGCTGTTTTACAACAACTATTGAGAACATACTGCCGAAAGCCGCCTGCCACAGCGGAATGGATACGGGCAGGTTGTAGGCGAGCAGAACGCCCGTTACAACTGCCGAAAGGTCGGGTACGGTATTATCCTTTTTACAGATCTTTTCAAACACCCACTCGGATATAACACATACAGCAACGCACACACCGATAACGAGAAGCGACCTTGCTCCGAAGATTATGACTGATGCAACGCCTGCCGGCAACAGGGCTATAAGCACGTCAAGCATAATTTTCTGCGTTGTTCTCGAAGATGAAATGTGCGGAGAAACAGAGGATATTAGTTTATTCATTTTTTGTCCTCCTTTTCTGCCTTTTGTTCTCTTAAATATTTATTTAGTTTAGCCTTTGCAAGCTTGTTGGTCTGAACAATTTGTCTGTTTGCAGGACAGACATACGCACAGCATCCGCACTCCATGCATAAATCAGCGCACAGCTTTTTAAGCTCATCACACAAATCAAGCTTATAAGCCTTTGAAATTTCACGCGGGTCAAGCCGCAGAGGGCAATGGTTTACGCACGCGCCGCAGTTAATACAGGCTGTAGTCTTTGGCGGTCTTGCGTCTTTTTCATCCATTGCTATTACTGCATTTGTCATTTTAAGCACAGGAGCATCAAGGGACGGCACGGCTATACCCATCATCGGGCCGCCATAAAGCACTTTTTTCGGCTCCGACCTAAAACCTCCGCAAAAGTCAAACAGCTTTTCAATCGGAGTTCCTATGGGAGCTATTACATTTTTCGGTTCTTTAACGGCAGAGCCGTCAACAGTAATACATTTTTCAACAAGCGGCATACCTGTTTCAATATATTCTGCTATCGTTGCAAGTGTAGTGCAGTTGATTACAATTGCACCCACATCAAGAGGCAAACCTCCCTTCGGAATAATCTTTCCTAAGGTGTTATATACAAGTACCTTTTCACCGCCCTGCGGATAAACCGAGGGAAGTACCTTTACCTCAACGCCGCTTTTGCCGCTTGCAAGCTCTGTCATCTTGTCAATGCAGGGCTTTTTGTTGTTTTCAATTCCTATAATTATACGCTTTACACCGAGGTGCTTCTGAAGCAGGTCAATTCCTTTTGAAATATATTCCGCTTTGTCAAGCATTGTTCTTGTATCTGAGGTTATGTACGGCTCACATTCTGCAGCGTTGATTACTATCGCTTCAACCGCCGATAAATCCTTTACACCGAGCTTTACAAAGGTCGGAAATCCTGCTCCTCCAAGACCGACGACGCCGCTTTCCTTTACTGCATTTATAAAGCTTTCAAAATCGGTCACAACAGGAGGCTTTACGCTTTCACAAACCTCCTGCTCACCGTCTGTTTCAATTACAACTGCTTTTGCTTTCATTCCGCCTGACATTGTGATTTCATCAAGTTTTTTTACTTTTCCCGATACACTTGAATGTACTGGCGCACTGATGAAGCCGTCAGCCGTACCGATAAGCTGTCCCACAGTAACCCTCTCGCCTGCTTTAACCGTCGGTACGGCAGGCTTGCCGATATGCATAGACATCGGAATAACCACCGTTTCGGGCAGAGGTAGCTTTTGTGGTATGCTGTCCGCAGTATTTTTTCTGTGCGGAACTCTGACACCGCTTAATTTCATATCTTCCTATCCTCCATATTTATAAAAATGATTTATTAATTAAATCATCGGGAATTTCAGGCTATTATAATATGCCTGCCCGAATCAACTGATGTTAATATGTCTGTTTTTTCAGGCGCATTAGCACAAGCTGTGCGCACAATCCCGTAAATGTTCCGGCTATTATACCTGCTATCACAAGCACAGGCAAATAATACAAAATCTGCACCGTTCCGGTCATCAGCACCGCCGCGGCAAACTGTCCGACATTGTGCATTACGGCGCAAAGTGCGCTCAGCACCCATACCTGCTTTATCGGAAAAAATCGTTTCAGCAATATCATAAGTACAAAGGAAAGCACTCCTCCCGTAAGGCTGTAGATAAATGATACAAGCTGACCCGTGAATATACTGCCGAGCACAATTCTCAAAAACAACACAGCCGCCGCCTGACGCGTTCCAAGCGCATATAGAGCAAACAGCGTGAACACATTGGCAATGCCGAGCTTTATGCCGTATATGGGAGTCAGCGGAGGAATTGCCGCTTCAATCGTAAAAGCTGCAAGCGCCAAGGCTGTGAGAATTGCGGTTAAAATCAGATTCTTTGTTTTCATCTTAGCGCTCCTGTTTTTGCATCTGCACTGTAAGATGTGTCCTCAAATTTAATAACGATCCTGTTCGGCAGACAGACAATCGGAGAGCCACCGTTTTTAAGCTCTCCGTGCTTTACGCAAAGCTTGTCGGGACATTCGGCTGATTTCATCATAATATGTCCGTTTGATACAAGAACCGTGTTTTTTCCGTATTCTCCCGAAAGCGTTATTTCTCGTTTGCCCGTTACACTGTTTAAATCTATTTTTTCAACAAGGGTTCCGTTTTGATAAATTCCGACAATTTGCGATAAAGGGGACAAATTTGATATGTACAGCCAGCAAACAGCGCATATAAGAACCGATAATGATAGAACTATTATCCATACACGGTTTTTCACGTCTTAATCACCTCAAAATCGTGCTGTGATGAAAAACTGTTTTTAATGTTATCGGTAATGTAAACCTCGTTTTTATCGGTAACAAATACCGCTCCGAAAAGGGTGCTGTTTTCACAGTAAAGCTTGCTTGATTTTTCAAGCCCCATTACAAAAAGTGCCGTTGAAAGAGCGTCTGCAAGAGTATCGTCTTCCGACACTATCGTGACCGATTTCAGACCGCTTTTTGCAGGGTATCCTGTTTCTGTATCTATTATATGATGGTAAATTTGTCCGTTTTCTTCAAAATAACGCTGATAGCCTCCCGATGTCACAACAGCCGCGTCGCTTACTGCAAGTGTTCCGATTTGCTTTGAATTATCGTCGGGGTCAGCGATTGCAACGCTCCAGTCAGAGCCGTCCGGCTTTGAGCCTAAAGCCCTTACATTTCCGCCAAGAGAAATAATTGCAGAAGATACTCCGTTATCATTAAGCGTTTGTGCAGCTATTGCCGAGGCATAACCCTTTGCAACTCCGCCAAGGTCAATCGAGGTGTTCTCGTCAAGCGTTATATTACTGCTGTCAATTTTTATATGCTCTGCTCCGACAGTTTTAAGTGCATTATCAAGCTCCTCTTTTGAAGGAACTCGGTTTTCAAGGCCGGAATAAAACCCCCATAAGCGAGTTAGCGGCTCTGTTGTGATGTCAAATGCACCCTCAGTCAGCACATAAAATTCCTTTGCACGGCTCAAAACAGCAAGCGTATCTGCTGAAACGACTATAGATTTGTCACGGTTAAGCTTGTAGATTTCGCTGTCTTTATTCTGAACAGAGAACAGCGTATCAAGCCTGTTAATTTCATTTTCGGCTGTCTTGACGGCGCTTTCACTTTTGCTTCCGTAGGCGGTAATAGTCATAATCGTGTCCATTGCAAAAAATTCGCTGTCATATCTCGAGTTAAAATTGCAGGCTGAACAGCATAGAACAGCAGCTGCCATAAACAAAATGAAGTATTTGCGCAAGAACTTCAAAAAATCAAGACCTTATAAGACATTATTTGTTCTATTATACAACAAAAATTTAAAATAGCCAATATTTTTTTAAAAAAATATAAAATATAAATATTTACAGAACTTTTTCGACAGACTGACCAAACCATATTATTAGCGGGGTCATATAATTACGATAATGTATTTAAAACGGGCGCACAACTGTGCGCCCATTACATAAAAATTAAATATAAAATTACCTTCTGTTGTTTCTGTTAAATCCGCCTCTGCGGTCATTTCCGTGAGGTCTGCGCGAACGCGAGCTTTTTTCAGCGTCAGGATCGTTTTCGGGAGTGAGTCCGTCAACATCAATGAGAACCTGACGGCGTGAAAGATTGAGTCTACCCTTATCGTCAATCTCCATTACCTTAACACGGATAATATCGCCTACGTTTACTACATCGGTTACATTTTCTGTACGCTTAACATCAAGCTGTGAAACGTGAACAAGTCCTTCCTTGCCAGGTGCAATTTCTACAAATGCACCAAAATCCATTATACGTGTAACCTTACCGAGATACATTGCGCCCGGCTCAGGGTCAACGGCAATTGTATTGATGATTTCAATAGCACGCTTACATTTTTCTGTATCAAGACCTGAAACATATACCTGACCGAACTCGCCGTCCTCTTCAATGTCAACCTTAACGTCACATTCAGCCTGGATTTCCTTGATAACCTTACCGCTCTTTCCAATAACCTCGCTGATTTTCTCAGCTGAAATTGTTGTTGTAAACATCTTTGGAGCATATTTTGAAAGTTCAGCTCTCGGCTCTGCAATAGCCTTGAGCATAACCTCATCAAGAATATAGTTGCGTGCTTTATGCGTCTTTTCAAGCGCTTCCTTAACCATTTCGGGGGTAAGACCGCTTATTTTAAGGTCCATCTGAATTGCTGTAATTCCTGTGTGAGTACCTGCAACCTTAAAGTCCATATCTCCGAAGAAGTCCTCAAGTCCCTGAATGTCAACCATTGTCATCCAACGGTCACCCTCCGTGATAAGTCCGCAGGAAATACCTGCAACAGGCGCTTTAATAGGCACACCTGCGTCCATAAGCGCAAGTGTTGAGCCGCAAATGGACCCCTGTGATGTTGAGCCGTTTGATGAAAGAACTTCGGAAACAAGTCTTAATGCATACGGAAATTCCTCAACCGACGGAATTACAGGTACGAGAGCACGCTCTGCAAGCGCACCATGACCTATCTCACGTCTGCCCGGTCCTCTGCTTGGCTTTGTTTCGCCTACAGAATAGCTCGGGAAGTTATAATGATGAATATATCTCTTCTCGGTTTCGCCGTCAATACCGTCAAGGAGCTGCTTGTCCGATACCGGACCGAGTGTTGCTATTGTAAGCACCTGAGTCTGTCCTCTTGTGAACATACCAGAACCGTGAACTCTCGGAATTACGGCAACCTCTGATGCGAGCGGACGAATGTCGTCCATTCCTCTGCCGTCAACGCGCTTTTGCTCGTCAAGCAGCCAGCGGCGAACGATAAACTTTTGTGTTTTATAAAGGCATTCGTCTATAAGAGCTTCACTTTCTGGATAAATCTCGTCAAATTTTTCGTGAACAGCTTCATAAATAGGCTTTAAACGCTCGTCACGTACTGTTTTATCGTCAGTATCAAGAGCCGCCTTTACATCTTCTTCTGCAAATGACTTAATAGCCTCAAACATATCATGATCAGGCTCAAGGCTTGCAAACTCAAACTTCGGTTTGCCTATTTCGGATTTTATATCCTCAATAAACTTAATAATAGACTGGTTAGCCTCGTGTCCTGCCATAATTGCGTTGTACATATCTTCATCCGAAACGCAGTTTGCTCCTGCTTCAATCATAGCTATTCTTGAGCTTGTTGAAGCTACGGTTGTAGCCATCTGAGAAATCTTTCTCTGTTCCTCAGTCGGATTAATGATATACTCGCCGTCAATCATACCTACGGAACATCCTGAAATAGGACCGTTCCACGGAACGTCTGAAATTGAAATTGCTATTGAAGCGCCGATCATTGCAACGATTTCCGGCTGACAATCAGGGTCAACGCTCATTACTGTACATACAATTGAAACGTCGTTACGCATACTTTTGTCAAAAAGAGGACGTATTGGGCGGTCGATAACGCGGCTTGTAAGAATAGCCTTTTCAGACGGTCTGCCCTCTCTCTTGAGATATGAACCGGGGATTTTTCCTACCGAATACATCTTCTCTTCATAGTCAACTGAAAGCGGGAAGAAATCCACTCCCTCTCTCGGCTTCGGCGAAGCAGTTACTGCAACGTGAACTGTTGTATCGCCGTAGTGTACAAGACAAGCACCATTTGCAAGCTGAGTCATTTTGCCTGTTTCAACCTTTAAAGGTCTGCCAGCAAACTCAGTTTCAAAAACTCTGTACTTGTCAAAAGTCATCATTTTATTCATTGTAAAATCCTTTCCGAAGCATTTAATTCTTGCTTCAATGATATATTCAAACGGGATTTTACGCCGATTTAGCAATAAAACCGTTAAACAATGATTTTTATATTAATAATATATTAGATTGATGTTTAAAACATTTAATCTGTTTACTCAAACTAAATAGTATTATAAATTGTTTAATCGTTTTACCGCTAAAAAACAGCAGAAAAAAATCCCGCAGAAACCGAATTTAGGGCAAGCTTGCGCTTGCCCTGAGTTTCATAATTACTTACGGATACCAAGTCTTGAGATGATAGAACGGTATCTTTCAATGTCAACCTTTGTGAGGTATGCAAGAAGGCTTCTTCTCTGACCAACCATTTTCAAAAGACCGCGTCTGCTGTGATGGTCTTTTTTGTGAACCTTTAAGTGCTCGGTAAGGTCATTGATTCTCTTTGTGAGAAGTGCAATCTGAACTTCAGGAGAACCTGTGTCGCCCTCGTGAGTAGCGTATTCAGCCATTATGGCCTGCTTTTCTTCTTTTAACATTTTTATTCCACCTTTAATTTATTTTAACCCTAAGCCATAGGTAATATCTCAGAATAAGGCTGTGAAATTCCGCTTTGCGGCTTAATCCAAATTCCGTGATATGGGTCAACTGTTATATTGTAGCACAGTTAATTGAAAAAGTAAATACTTTTTAATAATTAATCATTATTATTATTTGAATTTCTGTTTGAAATAATTTCATTCATTATTTTACTGAACTCTGCTTTTTCCTCATTTGAAAGCAAGCGGTATCTGCCTATTAAATCCTGTTCATCCTTGGTGAGATTATACATAGGCATTTTATAGTCAAAAACATTGCTTTCAAAGGTGTCTTTATCACCGAGAATTGCATTGAAATCTATTCCGAAAATTGAAACAATTTTTTTGAGAATGTCATGACTCGGCTCGGAAACACCTGTTTCGTACTTGGTATAAGTAGTGCGGTTGATATTAAGAATATCGGCGACCTGCTGTTGGGTCAAATCACAGGCATCACGGTATTTTTTTAGTCTGTGACCAACCGAAAGATTTACGGAACTGCATTTTCTTTTAGGCACTTTACACACATCCTAACAAATAAAATATGTCTTCGTCTTCATTATAATACTTTTTTCCGATATATTCTATATTTGTGCGGATAATTCACACAAAGATATATCTTTTATATTATTTGTATTGTTACCTTTTTTTAAAAATTTACTATTGAAAATTTTATTATTTTATTGTATAATAATCAGCGGATTAATTTTAAGTAAAAATATATCTGATTTTTATTACTTTCTTTAATTTGCTGGAGTAGCGCAGTTGGTAGCGCAACTGATTCGTAATCAGTAGGTCGAGGGTTCAAGTCCCTTCTTCAGCTCCATAGCAAAACCGCATTGAAAAGCCTCTTTTTTGGCAATTCAAATGCGGTTTTTTATATTTTTATATAAAACTATAAGTCATTTGACACTTACTGCTTAAACTACTACTATGAATTTTTGCATTATAGAAATTTTACTATCAGTTTTTCAATATACTCTTTTACGGTTACTTCATCCATACTTGTTCCAATTAAGAATGAAATATTTTTATCTGTTAATAATTTATCTGCGCAGTATTGTAAATCATTAATTGTAATTTGTTCATATTTTTCTTTCAGCTCATTAGGCTCGGATATCAGAGATTTTAATACAAAATCACAGAGCACATATCTATTATTAAGTGTATTTTGATTATCAAAATCCATAAGCTGATTTTTAGTAAAAAAATTAATGGAAGATAAATAATCTTTTTGCGTTATATTACTTTTAAAGTTATTAATTGTTTCAAACATGCATTTTATACTTTCAAAAAAATCAATATCACTTACATTGTAAGAAACAGATATTCTGTAAAAACCACAATAGCACATCAAATCAGTATAGACATCATCTGTATAATTGTATGTTTCCCGCATAGTCATTGATAATATACTGCCACAGCCTTCACCGAGAATACCGGTAATTAATCTGACAGTTTCATAATCAAAATCAGCAGGCACGTCAAAAAATACAGTAATGTCACTATTTTCTGATTCATAATCAATGACAGTATATCTGTTTTTTTCATTTCTTATATTATAATCAGCAGGTTTACATATCATCATTTTAGACGCTTGTCCAAAACTATTAATTTCAGATATTTTTTGCTTCATAACAAGATAATCAATATCTGAGTAATTACCTGTTACAGCAATACAAGAGTTATGACTGCAAAAATATTTGTCTTTCCAACGGTTAATTTCCTGAACTGACAACGATAATACAGATTTAGCTGTTCCCATAATAGGCAGCTCATAATTTGTATCCTTAAAATATTTACTGTTAACCCATTTGTCATATGATTGATAATCATTTTCAATCTGCTTTAAAACTACTTTTTTCTCAGCTTCGACATCATCATAATTCCAATAAAACCTATTCATACATTTTATGATAAGCTGAAATGCCTCATTGAAAAATTCCGGTACAACAGTAATTGAAAAGCTTACATAATCATGGTAGGTTTTTCCAATAATTTCCGCACCCATTATCATCATCTTTTGATATAGTTCTTCTTGTTTTAAATTATCCCATTTTCTAAAGAACAAGTGTTCTGTCAAATGAGTAATTCCGTTTTTATTATTGTCTTCGTATAAAGAACCCACTCTGAAATTAACGCTAACAGTAATGCTATGTGTATTTTTTAGTTGGTGTGATATAAATGTTATACCGTTCTTTAATTTAATTATTTCTTTCATTTTTTACCTGATTGCTTACTTGTGTTATTTCATAATAAAGTTAATTTAGTTCGGCCAACAAATAATAAATTTACAATTTAACAAAATCTATTTTTTTAGAATTATAAAACAACTCGTAAGTTTCATCATAATCATTGATAAAACTATAAAATCTATAAATATTACTATTGTCACTATTGTCATCAATGGAGTTTATATAAAAAAATTCCGAATTT
The DNA here is from genome assembly GCA_947593615.1 of uncultured Clostridia bacterium. Lineage (GTDB taxonomy): Bacteria > Bacillota > Clostridia > Oscillospirales > Acutalibacteraceae > Ruminococcoides. Next base: position 70,696 of record CANQDR010000004.1, on the reverse strand, counting down.
TTGTTATCTGTAATTTTTATATTCTTTTTGTTATATGCAGTACCTAAACAATAGTTGTCGTCAATGTCTTTTATTGTTGTAATTTCCATATCAACTCTATCTTTTGAAACAAGATTAGTTGTATAGTATTGCGGATAAGTTACAATCTTATAATAATCATCTTTCTTCACAAAACAGGTTTGCAATCCATTATAATTTGTATATACTATCATACACGAATTATTTCCGTATACTATATCTTTAATATCACCGACACAGGTATACTTAAATACATCTTCCGGTGAAGAAAAATGTATAAACATATTTTCAAAAGGAAACCAATATAATAGGAGTCCTATCAATGACACTAAAGTAAAATGTAAAAAATAAACAATTACTTTTTTATTTAGATTAGATTTTTTTATAAGAATAAGTAATAAGATAAATAACGCTGCTGTAATTATGAACCTAATACAACTATATAACAATTCTTATTGCCTCCATTTTTTAAAAAGCTCAATTAACGCAGATTTATGATTTACAAATATCAGCATAAAGAATATTAAAAATTGCTGTAACTTTTATAAATGATATTTTTTTGCATAATATGTTTTTGTGAATAAATCAATTGTATTAATTAACAGCGAAACAGCTATAAGATAATAACATAAAGTAAGAAAATCTTGTGCATTAATATGGTCAAACATAGATAATATATATTTAAACATTACAACTAATGACGGAGCTAATGCTATATATTTTTTATTATCATAATTATATTTTTCACTGAATTTCGGAAGTATCCATTTTAATAAGATAAATATATATAACACCATACATATGATATAAAAGAATACCTTTGTTATTATAGATAGCGGATCTTGAAAAGTTATATTATGTCCGTTAAATCCTACTATAGAACAGAGCAGCATAGTAATTGATATGTAAGCATTTGTTAATCCCTTGATAGCAATTACACTCCACTTCTTCTTAAATCTATATAAGAAAATAACTACAATTGATAATAATATTGAAATTATGGTAAAGTTAATTATATATGGCAAAGCATTAGTAAAAAAAAACGTTACACTATTAAAACCATATGGCGACATTATTTCTACTAAAAAAATTACTAAAAAACCATATAAAAATAATCCTAAAACTCTTAATATCAAATCCGAAAATCCAAATGACAGATAGTTTTTATTAATAAAAGTTAAAATATTTTTATCCATATAATACCCCAATAATATTCTGCTCTTACGAGTCTTTTTAAAATGCCTATAGTTAAACAGTAGTCAGATAGATTTTTATTATTAAAATTATTCAAACAGCGAATCCATCAGATTTTTGATTTTTTCCCTGCGCTTTTTTGTTTCGTCGGCGTCAAGAAAGTAACTATCATTTTCAAAATAGAGCATATCACCCTCTTTGATGTTTTTGGGAAGAGAATTCAGCTCAAGACTTACGCAGTCGCCGTTTTCACATTCAAGAACTGCCTTGTTGCCCTCAATTCTGTCGATAATAAACTTTTTCATTTTATTCTTCCCTTTCAATTGATTTTACGCCTGTTAGTGTTGCTATATTGTTCCCGTCTGACGACATTATAATAGTACCGTCCTCATCTGTTCTGTATGTTGCAACATTAAACTTGTTTAACAAATTTATTGTGCTTTTGTGCGGATGTCCGTAATCGTTGTCCTTACCAAGCGATATTACGGCAATTGAAGGATCTACTCTTTCAAGCAAATCCTCAGTTGTTGAGGTGCGGCTTCCGTGATGACCTACTTTGAGAACATCCGCCGACAAATCTGCATTTACTGTACCAAGTTCCTGTTTTTCAGCGTCTCCGATAAACAGGAATTTATTATTTTTGTGGGTTATCTTCAGCAGTACAGAGCAATTGTTCAGACTGTCCTCATCAATGGTTACAGGTCCGAGGACATCAATTGAAAAATCACTTTCATCTGCAATGCTCATTCCAGAGTGGGCAGATTTTATTTTTAATCCCTTATCACTGATTGCCGTTAACAGCTTTTCGTATGTTCTTGTTGTTGTACTGACCTTTGGCATATAAATTTCGCCAATGTGCATATTTTCTACTACGTAAGCCATTGAGCCTATATGGTCGGCATGCGGATGAGTTGCTACAAGGTAATCGATTTTCGAATAGCCGCAGTCATTTATGTAGTTAACAATACCCTCGCCTAATCCGCTTACACCTGCATCTATGAGCATTGTTTCAGAGCTTGGGAGCTCAATGAATATTGAATCTCCCTGTCCCACATCAAGATAATGAACAACAAGATCATTTTCTGATTTTGAATCACTGTCATTAATGTTAAATCTAAATGAGCACGAACACAGAAGAAAGGCACAAGATAAAACAGAAAGAATTATTTTTATTAAACAATTATGTTTTGATTTTATAATATTCATTTCGATATCTCCCATAATTAAATTTTTTGTTTTAAATATATTGAAATACACCACATTACGTTTTATTACAAATGTTTATAACTTTATTTTACAATAAAATATAAATTTTTCAATAATATTTAAAAATAATTTGGCAAAACAGAATTTTACATTTATTTATTGGAGATTTATATTTTAATAAGAAAAAAAGCATCCTGTTGCAAATTTAAATTATTATCAATAATCAACTGCTTTTTGACTTTCTGGAAATCAAAATTAAATCTTTGTTATCAACTGCTCCGTCAAGATTATAATCTGCTGATGCCCTAAAGACGCTGTTTAGGTCAATTTTTTCTACTAATTCCGACATAAGCGCAGAAACATCATTTGACTTTACATTTCCCTCTCCCGTCAAGTCGCCTGTGACGGATATGTAATAAAGCTCTCCATAGCAGTCCGAGCTGTAACCAGACTTCATTTTTCCGCTTGTGACCTTTTCTCCGTTACTGTCATAAACAGATACCGAAGATGAAAATACATTTTTAAATTTCGAAACTGTCGTTCCGCTCTCTACACCGCAGATAATACCGTTCCTAACAAAATATGAGGCGGTATTATCGGAATTACCTCCTTCGCTCTGATTATTATTTGTATGATCGTTATTTGTGTTGTTACTCTCAAATTCCGCTTCTTTAATAACCGATAATTTATAATCTGATGTCAGCACGGCAAAATTCCCGTCAAAACAAAATACTGAAATAATACTGTTGCCTATATCATATGATTTAAGATTATTATTACTTTGCAAATAAACTACAGTACCGCTTGCATAAAGAATTGAATTACCATAGCTGACTACACAATTAGGTTTTGAATTTGAAATAAATCTTGTTGTTTTGCCTTCAAGCGAAATGAGGGAGCCGATATTGCTAAAAATCCAGTCTAATCCTGCATTGCTGAATGAATATGAGGAATTAACGGAAACAGCATATTCTGAGCTTTTATTATTAAGTCTGTAAATTTTACCGTTATAAAGCTCAGCATACACACTTGAATTGTTTGTAAAGAGCTTTAACACATCATCGTCAAACTTATATTCTGTTTGCTTTGTTCCGTCAAAAAGATAACTTGTCACATAACAATAGACGCTGTTTGCCATCATAAAATAAATTCTTCCGTTTGATACCGCAAAGTATTTGTTGACAAGGGAGTTAATACCGTTAAAATCATAATAATTACATTCTCCGTTTTTCATATTCATTCTGACAACTGTGTAATTGCCGTTTACCGAGCTTCTCTCGTATAGGGCGCAGGTAAAGTATCCGTCCTGACAAACAGAACGGATTTTTCCGTTTACTGACACATAACGGCTTGTCTTTGAAGGAAGCACCATTACAGAGTAAAGCGTATTGATATTATAGCCATATAAAAATGAACCGCTCTGATTATTCTCTGTAAAGAATTCCTTACAATTATCCATTTCTGCGACATTATATTCTGTTTTTGAACTGACCTCCGGTATAAAAATAAATACGAAAGAGGTAATAACAAGAAATATGGATAAAGTTTTTTTCATGATTTTGTATATATAATGTCTTGTGAGATAAATTCACATATCTTTAAAAACACAAAAGGCAACAACGGAAAAACCGCTGTTGCCTTTAAATATATTTTACTGTTTATAATTCATCTGCGCTTGCGTCTGTGTATTTAGTATATGCATAGCCGTCAATAATCAGCTTGTCGTTTTCAATAGAGTAGCTAAGTTTCATTGTACTTTCTGTGCCGTTGGAATATGTGATTGTAATTGTATCATCTGTATAAGTGTAAACACCGTCGGCATACAAAAGATCGTTCTGGTTAATTGTTGCTGTACCGTCACTGTTGAACGTATATACATATTTATAACCTTCGTTATATACCCATGAGCCTGTAAGCTTATCGCTCGGTTTAAAGTTTTCGTCAACTTTTAATTCAGGAGCTTTGTATGTTGTGCTCTTAAAATTGTAGCTTGCGCCGTAATACGAATCGGTAAGCTTTAGATTGCGTCCCGTAAACATATTGCCGGAAACTTCATATTCAAAAGCTCCCTGTAAAAAAGTAGGAATGTTAATTTCTACTGTAGACGTACCCTGTTCGCCGGAAGTCAAAGTATATGTGCCAACCATTTTCATTGAACCTATGGCGATTGAAACATCACCGTTATCATCGAAAATGTAGTAGCTTAAAACCGCGTTGTCATTTTCAGTTGAATCCGCAGCCTCGTCAGCTGTAGAAGAATTATCTACTACCCAAGTTCCTACGATGCTTGTATCAAAAAAGCACTTGAAAATGAGAAATCCCAATGCAACTGCCGCAACAAGCACAGCAGATATGATAATGGGTACTTGAATAAATCTTTTTTTCTTTGCAGTAATAACGGCACCTGAATTATAATCAACAGGCTGTACCTGCTGACTTTCTATATCCGATAACTCATCAGAAAAAACTCCGAAAACATCTGTATTTTCACCAGTTGTCTGCTCGTCAGTTACTGTATCTGCGTCGGATTTTATTGTGTTTTCGTCCTCAGGCTCTGAAGACAAAAATTCTTTATTTTCGTCCAACTGTGATACCTCCTTAATTTTTTCTTTATTCTAATATAATACTATATTTTATATTATAAATCAACCTTTTTTAAACTATTTATAATACATATAAACCTGACATTTAAGCGTTCCGTTATACATTTTCCGTCTTTTATCGGCTTTTCTTCCGAATATTTTTTCAAAATCATCGTCAGGAGTGATTATTGTATAACTCTTTCCATGCAATTTTAAAAATTTTTCCCCCATCACTTTATAAAGCTCTTCTGCTGATTTTACATCAAGCAAGCGTTCGCCGTATGGAGGATTTGTGATAACTGTCTGAAAACCGTCACTAAGCTCAAAATCCTTTATATCTCGATTTCGGAAAATAATTCTATCAGCTACGCCTGCAATTTCCGCATTTCTTTTTGCCGTTTCAAGCGCAGATTCATCAATGTCAAAACCTTCGCAATGGAATGTGCAGTCATTTCTTATTTTTGATTTTGCCAGCTCACGCTCGCTGTCAAATACAGATTTGGGAATACAATCCCACTTTTCACAGGAAAAGTATCTGTTGATTCCGGGTGCAATATTCATAGCCTTCATAGCGCTTTCAATTAAAATTGTACCGCTGCCGCACATAGGGTCGGTTACAAAGTGATTTGAACGAATACGGGACAGTTCCGCCATAGCAGCCGCAAGAGTTTCTTTTATCGGCGCTTCATTTGACTCTGCGCGGTATCCTCTTTTGTGAAGACCTGCTCCCGAAGTGTCAAGCATTATGCTTACCCTGTCTTTTAAGATGAGAAACTGTATCTGATGGATCGCACCGGTTTCTTCAAACCACGAGAGCATATATTTATCGGATAATCTTTGGACTACCGCTTTCTTGATGATTTTCTGACAATCAGGAATACTCATCAATTTGGAGCTGAGGCATCTGCCCTTAACGGGGAAAGCATCATTTATTCCGATAAAGTTTTCCCACTCTATATTTTTTACATTTTCAAAAAGTTCTTCAAATGAATTTGCCTGAAATTCCGCAAGCAGGATCTGAATACGCTCTGCATAGCGCGAGTTGATGTTTGCACGGGCAAGCGTGTTATAATCTCCGTCAAAAACGACTCTGCCGTTTTCAGCTCTCACATTTTCAATTCCAAGATATCTGAGTTCATTGGCACAAATTCCCTCAAGACCGAATATACATGGTGCTGAAAATTTCAACTTCATATATCCTCCGTAAATATGTTAATAAAAAATTTAATCAATTGCAGTTCTCATAAAAAGGGTATCGGCAAAACCGATACCCTTATCAGCAGTCATATTTCCTTATTCAACAGCAGATTCAAGCAAACCGTAATTGCCGTCGGCACGCTTATAAACAACGTTTACTTCGTCTGTTTCTGCGTTGATAAACATAAAGAAGCTGTGGTTTATCATATTCATCTCAAGAATTGCTTCGTCAACGCTTATAGGCTTGATTAACACCTGCTTTTTGCGAACAATCTTATAGTCGTCGTCCTCAGGCTCGTTGATTTCGGAATTCTGCGCAACAAACTCTTCAAAATTGCCGGTTTTGATTCTCTTTTCAAGCCTTGTTTTATTCTTACGAATCTGACGCATAAGAATATCTGTTACCTTGTCAAGAGCATCATTCATTTCCGGCATTGTGCTCTCTGCACGGTAAACCATTCCGTTATCCCTGATTGTTATTTCAACGGTCTGACGGTTCTTTTCGAGAGTTACAACTACATTTACAGCTGCATCCTCTGAAAACAGTTTTCCAAATTTAAGCAGTTTTTTCTCTGTTCTTTCTTTGAAATTCTCTCTGAGGTTTACTTTCCTGGCTGTGTAGGTAATCTTCATACGCTTAACTCCCTATATTAAATTTTATTTTCTGCCGTTGCCATTGCCTCTGCGGCTATAGCCGCGGCTTTCACCGCCTCGCTTGAGATCTGACATCTTATCTTCACTGGTCTGCTTGAATTTTGACATCATATCCTCAAATGATGACGGAGAATTTTTTCGCGAACTCTGCCATTCATAACTGCCCGGAGAAGTCACGGGCGGAGCAGGTTTATATGGCTGTTTTGGTCTGCTTTGTTTTTGAGGCTTTTTCTGTTGTTCTTTAGGAAGAGCCTGTTTCATTGAAAGACTGATTTTTCCGTCGTTTAATGACATTACCTTTACTGTAACGGTTTGTCCCAGCTTTACATAATCTGTAATTTCATTAATAAAAGTTGGTGCAACCTCCGAAATATGTACCATTCCCGTTTGAGAATCGGGTAAATCGACAAATGCGCCGAATTTTGTAATGCCCGAAACCTTACCTTCTAAAATCATTCCGACTTCAATAGCCATAAAAAATTATTACCCCTTAAATTTATTCTACCTTTATAATAGATTTTTTTAGTTAATCAGTCGCCCGCAACGTTTATAAATATCCTCTCGCCTTCGCTGACGTACCCGAGATCTTCCTTTGCGATTTTTTCTATATACTCGGAAAGTTTATCCCCCGTATAACCCTGCACCTTTTCAAGGTACTGTGTCTGAATTTCAACAACATTAATCTGCTGCTGCAAATCTTTAAGCTCCGCTTTTTTATCTGCAATACGAACATTTTGATTTATTATAGTAATTATTGCATAAAATGCAAATCCTATTATTGCAAGATAAAGCACAATGTATCTTTTCTTTTTAAGCCTTTTCGGCGTTATTTCTTTTATTGTGTTTTCTTTCAGAGCTTGCTCTGTCTGATTTTTTTTTGCTTTTAGCTTTTCTTTTTTCATCTCTTGCAAAAACCCTTTTATCCGAAACTGTTTTTGTCAGCTTGTTTTTGTATATACTCTTTACATTATTAATATTATACATTATCTTGTATGCAATTTTCAATAGTTTTTTTGCAACTTTTTTTAATACATCGCAAATTTTGTGAAATATTTTAACGACAAGCGAAATTAACGGACAGTATATTTTTGAAAATAACTTTCCGAGTGTAAGCCTGTATGCAAAAAAACCTAATAAGCATCCTGCAAATACATAAATTCTTATATATCCAAGCAAAAATGCAAGCGAAAACAAAAACACGGATAATGTAGCTATAAGCATATAGATAATATCGGCAGTAATTATCGCTGCGCGGCTTCTGCAAAATGCCAAACGAAATATTTTAAACGGTCCGTAAAGTACACCTAAAGCAATGCCAAGTACAATTGAATACAAAAAAGCCGTTGACTGCTGAATAAATGTAAGCTCCAAAATCCCACCTGCATTATCTGAATAATCTTGATAATTTTGAGCGTGAACCGTCAGCACCTATGTACTGCATCGCATTAATTTTTCCGTCTATTGAAACGTCGCCCGTTTCAAGATTGAGTTTATCAATGTGCAGTCCTTCTCCCTTGATTATAAGCGTTCCGCAGGTCGTTTTTACCGACACGGTTTCCTCATTAAATCCGCTTACATCTTCGGCACCAGTCATTACGAGCTTGCCCCGGTTATCAAGCATAAGTGTGTGATTTTTTGCCTTCGGCATTTCATTCATAAAAATACCCCCGTAATACTAATCCAATTCAGAATATCGGCATAGATTTTTTGGCAGGTTTTGTTCTGTATTGAAACAAAAATTCAGATGGCTTGCGCCGATTAATAAAAATTAATCAATACTGCCAAGATATGCTTAAAAGTTTTTTATTGCTCAGATTTAGATTAGTATATAGTTATATAATAATTTATACGGGGATAAGTTTAAAAATATACATCAAAGTACAGCCTCATACATAGACGCCGCTTCTTCCTTGCGAACGACCTCCTTAACAGCCGTAACTTTGACCTTAACACAACGCGCACCGAGTGTTATTTCTATTACATCGCCTTCTTTTACATCGTAAGAAGCTCGCGCAACCTTTCCGTTTACCGTAATTTTGCCTGCGTCACATGCCTCGTTTGCAACTGTTCTTCTTTTTATAAGACGAGATACCTTTAAGTATTTATCAAGCCGCATAATTTCCCTCCAAAACAAAAGAGCCGGTATAAAACCGACCCTCATGTAAACATTATTACTTATTTACAATATCCTTAAAGCCCTTGCCTGCCTTGAATGCAGGTACTTTAGATGCAGGAATTTCAATTGTTTTTCCGGTTCTTGGGTCGCATCCTGTTCTTGCGTTTCTCTGACGCTGCTCAAATGTACCGAAGCCTGTGAGCTGAATCTTGTCGCCCTCTGCAACTGCCTTGATGATTGTATCAATTGTAGCTGCAAGGGCCTTTTCTGCATCCTTCTTTGTAAGGCCGCTCTGCTCTGCAATAGCAGCAATAAGTTCTGTCTTTTTCATTTTTTAAGCCTCCATTACATTTTTTGTAATATTTTTACTTCTTCCCAAAGGGAATCAAGTATCGAAAGTGAAGCCGTTTTCAAATCTATATCCCGCTCTTTGGCAAGGCTTTCAACTAATGAAAAACGGTTTGTGAATTTTTCACAGGCATCATACAGCGCATGTTCACTGTCTATGTCGAGAAATCTTGCAACATTAACTACAGAAAACAAAACGTCTCCGAGTTCTTCACGCTGATTATCCCTGTCGCTACTGTTTACCACAGCTTTAAGCTCGCCGCATTCCTCAAAAAGCTTATTGAGAGCCCCATCAACATTGTCCCAGTCAAAACCTACCTTAGCAGCCTTTTGCTGGATTTTAGTGCTTCTCATAAGCGAAGGCAGTGCTTTTGATACACTTTGCATTGCCTGCGTTTGAGTTTTTTGAGATTTTGTCTGCATTTTTATTGCATCCCAGTTTTTAAGAACCTGATCAGTCGTCTCAGCATTTACATTACCGAAAACGTGCGGATGACGAACAATAAGCTTTTTGCAAATTCCATCGCATACATCATCAATTGTAAAAGTGTTCTTTTCACTTTCTATTTCGGAATGTAAAGCTACCTGCAAAAGTACATCGCCAAGTTCTTCTTTTAAAAGCTCGGTATCATCTGTATCTATTGCTTCGACAGCTTCATAGGTTTCTTCAATAAAATTGGAGCGGATTGATTTATGAGTTTGTTCTCTGTCCCACGGACATCCGTTCGGCGAACGCAGAATTTTTACTATTTCAACAAGGTCGTTAAAATTATATTCTGACTTCTCTTTAAAATTCATCTGCTACATCTCCGAATTCATTATAACTAAGATAAGCAATTTTTTCTTATTTATAATCTCAGTTACTTATTTTACCCTATTAATTGCCATTTTTCAAGTACTTTTGAAATTTTTTCTCCTTTTGGCAAAAATTTTATTTCAGTAGCTGTAAATGTACGCATAAGAAGCAATGCGACAAGGTATATAATTATTGCACAAAGAATTGCAATTACAGTCGATATTCTCTGCGGCAAAAATGAAGAAAATAACATATTCGCAAAAAATGCCGCAGCCGAGCTTAATACTGCTCCTATAAGCGGTTTTATGGTTGTAGTAAAGAAATTGGGCGAAACCTTTGAGTGTTTTACAAGCAGATACATACCGATTATAAGAATTATTGCATAAGCAATAAGCGAGCCCGCAGTTGCACCCTGAATATTGATTTCAGGTATGCTGACAAACATCCATGTAATTGCAATCTTAATCAGCATACAAACGGTATACAGCTTCATGGGAAGCTTTACCTTGCCTATTCCCTGAAGCATACTGCACACTGGAGTTACCGCCGCTGTAAAGATGGTGGTTATGCCCATAAGAGTAAGAACATTGCCGCCTATTTCGTCTATTGCCGCGTCTGAGTAAACAAATGACATTATAGGATGTGACAGAACGCAAAGTCCCAATGACATAGGCAGAGTAAACATCATGGTCATTCTGATTACCGTTTCAATTGACTTTTTCAGTTCCTCTCTGTTACCCTTTGTCCACGCGCTTGTTACATTTGGCATTGCACTTGAGCCAAACACCTGTGTAACAGCGGTAACAAGCTGCATAAGAGTAAGCGCTGAGGAATAACAACCCCACAGGCGTGTATGAATCGTAATAGGAACGCCGGTGCTTGGTTCTCCGAAGAAAACCTCATTGGAATAGAATTTGCTGTACTGTGAATAAAGGGCCTCGAAATTTGAAACTGCAAGATTTGAGAGCACATTCTGAATTATAATCTGGTCAATCAGCGAACCAAGGCTCATTACAAGTGCTCCTGTTGCAATCGGAACCGCTGTTTTGCAAATTATGATAAAGGTTTCTCTTTTTGCTCTCGCGTCAACAGAATTACGATAATATTCCTCGGGAATTCCATCGCCGCTGATTTTATATCGAAGCAGCAAAAATGCAAAAGACGCAAAGCTGCCTAATGTGATTCCGCATATTGCCCCTGCAACTGAAAACGCAAGAATAGTATTCTGAGCTTCAACCTCTGAATTGAATGTAAACCATAAAAAGGTCTGCGACTGATTGTAGGAATCTATTCCGAATTTCATAATGAGATACGCAAGCAAAGCGCCGATTATCAGTTTGACTGCTGCCTCAATTATCTCTGAAATCGCAGTCGGAGTCATATTGCGCTGACCCTCAAAGTATCCTCTGTATATTGAAACAAGGCAACCGAAAAATATTGTCGGTGCAAGGCATACCATTGCGTAGATTGAATAAGGAGAATGGATTATCTGTACATAAAAAAAACTGCCTGTAAGCATTATAATCAAACAAACGATACCTACAATTACAAAGAACGGCACGGATATTTTATGTATCAGTCTGACATCCTTGTAGCGTTTTTGTGCCATACTCTCGGATACAAGACGTGAAATTGCAATCGGCAGACCGCCGGTTGCAACAGTAAATATAACGACAAAAATCTCAAAGGCATTGCTGTAAAGTCCCATGCCCATTGAGGCAACGTTTTCGCCGAACATAGAATAAATATCCGTAAGGATAACTTTATCCAGAAGTCCGAAAACCTTGACGACAACCATACTTAAGGTTAGTATTGCGGCACCTTTTAAAAAGGACTGCGAAATATCTTTATCGGAATTTGCTACCGCATTATATTTTTTTGACAAATCAAATCACCTATATATGAAATTTTATATAACTTATAATTCATCAATATTTTCAAAATTATCATCCGATTTTTCACAGTCGGAGAGTTTCTCACCGCAGATATTGCAAAAAACAGAATTCTTCGGAATTCCTGCGCCGCAATGCGGACATCTTTTCTGATTTTTGGCAGCGGAAATATGCTCGTTAATTACATTGAGATTATCCTTTAAATCCGTTATTTCAGTTATAATATTCTCCATCTTCTCCGAATAATCGGTTCCGTGAATTTTTGATTTATAAGTAAGCGCACCAAGGTCACGAAGCTTTTTATTAATATCGCTTCTGATTTCAGCAGCAGTGATTTTATGCTTTGAAGTGTCATAAACATCTGTAGCCTTCTTAGAAACCGCCGAAGCTGCTGCCTTTGCATTTACAACTACATCATCAAAAATATCATCAAATTTTCCCATAATATACCAACCTTTCAATTTATATTATTTGTGTATTATAGCACTGTTTGACATAATAATCAACAGTATTTCTGGGCATAAAATTTGTTTATTGCCGACTTCCTCTTTATAATTTCATCAAATCGGTCTATATATTCATATGGATATTTAAAATTGAAGATTCTTTCAAGATAATCTGTTCTGTTGTTTTTAAGCTTTGTTACTCCACCCGAACCGCACGCAAGTATTGTATGTGTTTCATCCATTACATAGACATTGTACAGGCTTTCAAATCCTTTTTTAGACCAGCCTACGTTTTCAAGATTGCCTACCATTCTGCTCTGACGGTACATATAGTATGGAATATATCCGTCATTAACAAGCTCTTTCTGCGTATAATCAAGCATTTTTTCCGTTTGCTCCGCATCAAATTTATTCATTGTAACTCCCTGAGTTGTAAGGGTCGAAGCGCGTTTCATACACAGCGTATGTACCGTTATACATTCAGGCGACAACTTCCTAATTGAGTTGAGAGAATTTTTAAAGCTGTCATAACTGTCTGACGGCAAGCCTGCAATGAGGTCGGTGTTTATATTGCCAAATCCGCATTTTCGTGCAAGCTCAAACGCAGAAAAAAACTGTTCTGCGGTGTGTTTTCTTCCGATGTTTTTTAAAACATCATTGTTAGTAGTTTGAGGATTTATGCTTATTCTGTCCACTTTATTTTCTTTTAAGGCAAAAAGACGTTCGGAATCTATTGTGTCCGGTCTGCCTGCCTCTACGGTAAATTCTCTGCAGGTTTTCATATCAAAATATTTATTTACCGTACCAAGCACACTGTTAAGCTGTTCTGCGTTGAGCGTAGTGGGAGTTCCTCCGCCGAAATATACTGTTTCAAGTCGTAGTCCGAGCGATGATGCGATTTCGGCGGTAGCCTTAATTTCATCGCATAATAAATTGACATAGGGATCAATGAGTTTTTCGGCACGCTCTATTGACGACATTACAAACGAGCAGTAACTGCACCTTGACGGGCAAAATGGTATTCCTACATAAAGGCTGAAAGAATCAGGCCTTGAAAGGCTTAAAATCTGCTTTTCATTTTTTTCGGTTTCTTCTGCAAGCAGAAGTTTTTGATTACTTACAAAAAAATCCTCACGAAACTTCTTTCGTGCATTTTCTTCTCCGACTTCTTCACCGAGCTTTCGCAAAAGCTTTACGGGTCGCACTCCGGTAAGCACTCCCCACGGTTGGGTTATTCCCGTAAATTTTTGCAGAATTTTATATAAGAGCTGAGCGGTAATAAGCTCGTTTTCATCATCATTCTCGGTCTTTTCTGCCGTCAGCTCCATTTTAAAGACGTTTACTTCTACTTTTACAAGTATTTTATCGGACAGCTCGGTATAAATATACGGAGCTTCGTTTGTATCAAACTCTTTAAAAACCGATATTTTTTCATTCGGGAAAAACAATCTTGTCAGATTTTCAAGTTCAAACCAGAACGTGTGATTTTTTATATATAAATTCATTTTACAAATATACAAGATACCGTGAAAAACCTTTATTCACGGTATTGTTCCTTTCTTTGAACTGATGTCAGTATTAAAGCCTGCTCATAAGCGGATTGTATTTTCTTTCGTGGTCAAGCGTTGTAAGCTCTCCGTGTCCCGGGATTACATTATAATTACCGTCAATTTCCTTAAGTTTTTTAAGAGAAGCAAGCATAACGCTGTCATCACCTGTCGGTAAATCCGTTCTGCCGTATGATTCGCAAAACAGCGTATCGCCGCTGAGTATAGTATTATCAAAAATATACACTCCGCATCCGCTTGTATGTCCCGGAGTGGAAATATACTTAATTTCGGTTTCTCCGAGCATAAACGTATCGCCGTCTTTGAGCAGTATGTCTGCGGAAAATTCAGGCAAAGCCTTTCCTTGATAAATACTGAGATTATATTCGGGCTTACTTAAAAATTCATTATTCTTTTCGCCTGTTATAATTTTTGCGCCGAATTTATCCGCAAGTTCGCGGGCATAACTTATATGGTCATAATGTCCGTGTGTAAGCATTACATATTCAAGTTTTCCGCCGTCTTTCTCAATTTGCGAAACAAGATCTTCGGATTTGTCGCCCGGGTCAACTACAGCCGATTTTCCTGAGACTTCATCAACAAGATAGCAACAATTTGTAGAAAGATGCGATACGTTATATATTTGAATAATTATCATTTTTTCAAATCCTTTGAGTTAATGTCAATTGTCACCGGTCCGTCATTTATGAGCGAAACCTTCATATCTGCGCCGAAAATTCCCTTTTCAACTTTTGAAACTCCGTTATCAAGCATTATTTGACAGAAATACTCGTATAACGGCTCTGCTGTTTCGGGTCGGGCAGCCTTAATAAAGCTTGGTCGTCTGCCGTGAGAGCAATCAGCGCAGAGAGTGAAATTTGAAATAACAAGTGCTTCTCCTCCGACATCCGAAAGCGACAAATTCATTTTGTCATTTTCATCCGTAAATATGCGAAGACCAGATATTTTATTTGCCAGTACTTCGGCATCACGCTTTTCATCACCGTTTTCAACACCGAGCAGAATGAGAAATCCTTTTTCAATTTTTCCGACTGTTTCGCCGTCAACATCCACCTTAGCAGATGATACCCTTTGTAAAATTGCTTTCATAACAAATCTCCATACGATATAATATCGGAACAAGAAACCAAAACGGCTTTTGTATTCGAAAATACTAAACTCTTTTTATTTCTTCTATTCCGTTAATATCAGATAACTTTGAAATAACTCCTCTAAGGTGATTTTTGCCCATAACATCTATGGTTGCTGTTACAACAGCCTTGCCGTTGCCAAGCTCTCTGGAATTTAATGAATGAATAAAAATGTGCATATTAGAAAGTTTTATTGTAACATCAGCAAGAAGTCCTGTGCGGTCGGTCGCAGTAATCTGAAGCGTGCTTCTGAACGCTTCGCCTATCTCATCCTCCCAATAACAGGTAATCCACCGTTCCGGTTCTTCGCATAATGAAATATCCTTAGGCACATTTGAACATTCACGCTTGTGTATTGAAACACCGTATCCCCTTGTGATGTAACCGATTATATCATCACCGGGCAGAGGATTACAGCAATTAGAGAATTTTACAAGCACATCGTCAGCACCTTCTATAACTACGCCCGACGTTGCCTTGTTGCGTTTTACAGGAGCCTGCGGAACATTGATATTCTCAATATTTGAAGCAAATGCTTTCTGATATTCCTCTTTCAGTCTGGGCATAATCTTCCAAAGCTGGATACCGCCGTATCCTATGGCTGCATAAAAGTCGTCTATAGTATTATACTGCTTTTTTAACAGCATTTTACGGAAAAATTCCTCATACTCTTCCTCTGTAAGATTTATTCCATGACGCTTGAACTCACGCTCAAGCATTTGTTTACCCTCAACAATGTTTTCATCACGCTTTTCGTGCTTGTACCATTGGCGTATTTTTGATTTTGCCGAAGCAGTTTTACATATGTCTATCCACGCTTTATTCGGATGTTCTTCCTTTTGAGTTATAATTTCGCATATATCACCGGTTCTCAGTTTGTAATCAATTGAAACTATTTTTCCGTTGACCTTTGCGCCCACCATTCTGTGACCTACCTGTGTGTGAATTAGGTAAGCCATATCAATTGGCGTTGAACCCTGCGGTAGACTGAAAACATCTCCTTTTGGAGTGAAGATATATACGGCATTTTCTGCAAAATCATTTCTGATATTCTTTGCAATATCGGTTACATCTTCAGTTTCAAGCTGGTCTAAAATCATTTTTTTGACGCGCTGAATATTCTCGCTGAGTCTGTCGTCACCGCTTTTATCTGCTCCCATACCGAGCTTATATTTCCAATGCGCGGCAATTCCGTATTCGGCTGTGTAGTGCATATCCCATGTGCGTATCTGAACTTCAAACGGAATGGCATTATTATCCAAAACCGTTGTATGAAGCGACTGATACATATTCGGCTTAGGCATTGAAATATAGTCCTTGAAACGATTTGGAATAGGTTTAAAAATATCATGAACTACTCCGAGTACATTGTAGCAGTCAGGAACTGTGTCAACTATTACGCGAACGGCAAAAACATCAAAAATCTGGTCAATCGTTCTGCCCTGCATAAAGGTTTTGCGGTATATGCTGTTTATGCTCTTAACCCTGCCGCTGATATATACATTTTCAATCGAATCTTCTGTCTTGTCAAGAATCTGTTTTTTTATTGATTCAATAAACTTATCTCTTCCGTCTTCGGAAAGCAACAGAGCGTCCTCTATTTCTTTATATCCGATAGGGTCTAAATATTGCAGAGAACGGTCCTCAAGCTCATCCTTTATGGTTTTGATACCGAGCCTGTGTGCAATAGGCGCAAAAACCTGCATATTTTCAAGCGATTTATCTCTGCGCTTCTGCTCAGGCATACAGTCCATTGTGCGCATATTGTGAAGTCTGTCGCCGAGCTTTATAATTATTACCCTGATGTCGTCAGCCATTGCAATAAGCATTTTTCTGATATTCTCAGCCTGCTGCTGTTCACGGGTAGAATACGGGATTTTTGAGATTTTGGTCACTCCGTCTATAAGCTTTGCTACGTCTGCTCCAAATGTTTTTCTGACATCATCAAGCGTTATGGGAGTATCTTCTACAACATCGTGAAGAAGCGCACCGCAGATTGTGTCGGTATCCATTCCGAGCTCTGCTATAATACACGCAACTGATGTGGGATGGAGTATATAGGGAATTCCAGAAACTCTGCGCTGGTCGCCGTGGGATTTTTCTGCATATTTATACGCTTTTTTTATTTTATCAATATCATATGTGTTGTTTGACAATGCAAGAATATTTTCAAGTTCGGTAAAATCTTGATAATGAGCAACATTTGAATATTTACTCACTGTGACACCTCTCTCAATTTTTTGATTATGCGGGCAGATTCAAGGTCAACTTTGCCCGCAACCTCCAATAATTTTATATGATTTGATCTAAGCCCTTCACAAATCTCGATAAGTCCGAGATCGCTCATTGCTTCAAGTATAACTCTAATTTTACCAAATGACAGCTTATTGTCAAGCTTATGTACAAGAGTTTCGGCAGGAAAATTATATCCTCCGTTTTGTTTTAAATATCTGTACAATAATGCAAAATCATTTCGGTCGGGCAACAAGCCGTCAATCTGCTGTTTTGTAAGCATATTTCCGCAGCAGAAATCCTCAAATGAACGCAGGCTTGTAAGAATTGCTTCTGAATCGTCTGACGAGGATTTTATATCATTAATTATTACCGATACGCTGACGCTGCCGTTATACTCATTTGTATCAAGCGTTACTGCAAGGTCGAGAATATCGCCCTTGACATAGGGAAATTCCTCGCTTGAAGTGAAAAATTTCATTGCATTTACTGTTGCGCTGTTCCTTGTGAAAACAAGTTTAAGATGTTTATTATTTGATAATGGAATAATATTTACAAGCGTCATATTATACAGACCAAAAACAGGCGTAAGATTTCCTGCTCCGAAAGGCTGTAAATACGATAATGAATTTACCAAATCAACGCTCAGATAAGCAGGATTGAGCTTGCACTCAATATTACGCCTGTCAAAAGGCATATCGGTATAGCTGTCTGCAAACTCATTAATTCTTTTTCGGAATAATTCAATGTTTTTGCTCTCAAGTCCGAGTCCAACCGCCATTGGATGACCGCCGTATTTTGTAAGCAAATCCGAACAGGCAAAAACAGCCTCGCTAAGCGGAAATCCCTGCACGCTTCTGCCTGAAGCTTGTGCGCTCTCTCCGCTGCGTGAAATTATAATGACAGGCTTTCCGTATATCTCTTTAATTCGTGATGCAACAATTCCTATTACTCCCTGATGCCAGTCCTCGCCGTCAATTACGATTATTTTATCTAAAACAACAGCAGGATTACGCTTAACTTGTTCATCTATTTTTTTAATGATTTGTTTTTCAATATCCTGCCGCTCCGAATTATCTTCACAAAGCTGAGATGAAATTTCTTCGGCTTCTTCGGGGTTTTCAGTCAGCAACAGCGTAACTGATTTTTGCGAAAGTCCGAGTCTGCCTACTGCATTTATACGCGGTACAAGCGTAAAGGATACGTTGCCTGCTGAAATATTTCTTCCGAAAAGTCCTGAATTCTTTACCAATGAATTAATGCCTACCCTGTCGCTGTTCATAATGCTTTGCAGTCCGCGCTTTACAAACACTCGGTTTTCCCCTTTAAGCTCAACAATATCTCCTATTGTTCCTATGCAGAGCAAATCGGCATAATTATCAAGCAGAGAATTCACGTCGCAGTATTTGCCCTCCAAAGCCATAATCAGCTTAAAGGCTACGCCTACTCCCGAAAGATTTTTAAACTTACTGTTGCAATCCTCTCTGTGCAAATCAACAACCGCACACGCGTCGGGCAAAGTTTCCTGCGGCATATGGTGGTCTGTTACAACCGTATCAATACCGAGAGATTTTGCATAGGCAATTTCTTCATTGGCGGCAATACCGTTGTCAACGGTAACAATCAGCTTTACGCCTTTTTCTTTCAGGCGGTCAACCGCCGATTTGTTCATTCCGTATCCCTCGGTTTCACGGGACGGAATGTAGTACATTGCATTTGCTCCGACGGTTTCAAGATAAGAGTACAGCAAAGCTGTTGAGGTAACTCCGTCAGCGTCATAATCTCCGTAAACGCAAATCAGCTCGCAATTGTCAAGCGAGCTTTTTATGCGGCTTACAGCCTTATCCATATCTTTAATTTCGTACGGAGATTCAATCTCTGAATCGTTATACAGAAAATCTTCTATTTCTTCTTTTGTTTTTATATTTCTTATCTGGAGCAGCATTGCTATTATTGCAGGCAGCTCATATTTTTTTTGAATTTCAGCCGCTTCATTTTTATCAAGCGGAGCAACTGTCCACAGCTTCAATAATGCCGCTTCCTTTCGTTAGTTGTTATATTCGTTAAGCATTGACTCTGCATGAATAAGCGCGGCTTCGGTTATATTTACGCCGCCTATAATGCGCGCAAGCTCGTTTTTTCTTCCGTTATGGTCGAGCTGTGAAACATCCGTATAGGTCCTGCCGTCATCAACCTGCTTGCGTATAAGATAATGATAGTCCGCAAGCGCGGCAATCTGCGCCTGATGAGTTACGCAGAGAACCTGAGAGTTTTCGGAAACCTCTTTAAGCTTTAAGCCTACCTTTTCAGACGCTGAGCCTGAAATTCCCGTATCAACTTCATCAAATATCAGCGTGTCAACTGTGTCTGTTCCCGACAATACCGTTTTAATCGCGAGCATCATACGTGAAAGCTCGCCTCCTGACGCAATTTTTGCAACGGGACGGGGAGTTTCGCCGGGATTGGCAGAAATTAGAAGCTCAACCTTGTCGATGCCCTTCGAACTGAAATCTGTTATATCAAAATGAGGCACAAGCTCAACGTTGGGCATATTCAGAAAACTCATTTCCTTTTTTACCTTTGAGGAAAATTCTTCCGCAGTTTTTCTGCGGTGTTCGCTCAGCTTTTCAGCCGCAAGCATAGTTATTTTTTCTGCTTTTTCACACGCCTCTGTAAGCTCGTCTCGGTTTTTGTCAAAATTAATAAGCTCGTCAAGTCTTGACTGAACAGACTCGGCAAGAGAGGGAAGCTCATCGCAAGGGCAGTTATATTTACGAGAAAGCCTGTTGAGCAAATCGAGCCTCTCTTCTATTTCTTCAAGTCGCTGAGGGTCGCTCTCAAGATTTTCAATAGCGTCTGATATGCTGTCGCTGCAATCTTTGAGATCGTAATACACATCTGTAAGAGTATCGCTTATCTGCTCATATTCAGGATTATAAGACGCCGCCTTCTGCACGGCGGAAGCCGCAGAACCGACTGCTTCAACTCCTCCCTCGGAATTGTCATCGTTTAAAAGTATTTTTGCCTGATTAAGAAGCGAAAAAATTTTTTCAAAGCTCATAAGCGAGGTTCTTTCGGTTTCAAGGGCTTCTTCTTCGCCAATCTGAACATCAGCCTGAAAAAGCTCATTTGACTGAAAGGAAAGCAAGTCTATTTCTCTTAAACGCTCGCTTTCATCTGCATTTGCTTCATTTAATTTCTTCTTCAGAATTTTATATTCCCTGTATTTTTTGCGATAATCTTCAAGAAGTTCTTCACATCCCCCGAATCTGTCTATGTAATCAATATGAGTTTCGGGCGAAAAAAGTTCATAGCTTTCGTGCTGACCGTGAATATTTATTAGATTTCCCGAAAGCTCTTTTAACATTGAAACGGTTGCAGGTCTGCCGTTAATTTTACATGTGCTTTTTCCGTTTATGTTCAATGTCCTCTGCAATATAAGTGTGCCGTCATCGTCAGAAAAGCCGAGCTCTTTAAGCTTGCCTATTACTTCGTCATTGATATTTTCAAACTGCGCGCTTACAAAAGCAGACTGTTCGCCTGTTCGGATAATATCTTTTGACGTGCGCTGTCCCATAATTGCGTTTATCGCATCAATTATAATACTTTTTCCTGCGCCCGTTTCACCCGTAAGCACATTCAGTCCGCTGTTAAAATCAATTGATGTTTTTTCAATTACCGCTATATTTTCGATATATAATGTCTGTAACATATACAATAATCATCCCTGTTAAACAAGCTTTTTGAGATCCTCGGTAAGACTTAATGCAAGCTCTGCTGAGCGACAGGCAATAAAAATTGTGTCGTCACCTGCAATTGTACCTACAACCGCCTGATAATCTATTGAATCGAGAGCTGCGCAAACTGCCTGAGCCATACCGCTGAGCGTTTTTATTACCACAATGTTCTGAGCAAAATCAATGGAGTTTACCGATGAACTGAATAGAGAAGAAAAGTTTGTACGCATGTCCGTTGAATTTTTGGAGGCGGAAACATAACGGTATTTTCCGTCGCTTCCAAGCGTTTTTACAAGGCGCAAATCCTTTATGTCGCGGGAAATAGTTGCCTGTGTTGCTTTAAAGCCGTCAGCTTTCAGACGGTTGAGCAGTTCATCCTGTGTTTCAATAGGATATTCGCCGATTATGTCAAGGATTTTGGCATGTCGTCTTGATTTCATCATATTTCCCTCTCTTTCAGTTTTTCATTCAGTCTTTTGTAGAAATTACGCTTTCGCAGTGAAATAAGTTTCAAAGCAAGCTCGGATTTTCTTATTATTACCTTATCCTCTGCAAGAATATCGACATTTTTTTCTCCGTCAATTGTAAGTACGCAGCAGCACTCAGACGGGATTTTTACCGAAACCGACAGCTTTGAAGCTCCGCTGAAAAGCACGGAACGCGAAAACAGAGAATGAGGACAGACAGGAGTCATAAGAATACATTCCATCTGCGGAGCAAGTATAGGCCCTCCTGCTGAAAGCGAATAAGCTGTTGAGCCTGTCGGCGTTGAAAACAGCAGACCGTCTGCGCGGTATTTTGAAATTTCCTCGCCGTCGAGGGATAACTGCAAATCTATGATTTTTGAAAGCTGTCCCCTTGCTATAACTGCGTCATTAACGGCAAAATAGTGCGCTGAGCTTCCTTTTTTGATCACCTCAACATCAAGCATAATTCTTTTGTCAATTGAATAATCGCCTTTGATAATACGGGTCAGTTCGTTAATTTCATCGGGTTCAATATCAGCTGCAAAGCCTAATCTGCCTACATTAACGCCTACAAGAGGTTTATTGCTTTTGGCAGCGAATTTTGCCGCATGAATTATTGTTCCGTCGCCGCCTACAGTTACGGCCGCGTCGCATTCTTTAAAAAGTTCTTCTATTGTATCGACAAACGAGATTTTATATCCCTTAAAAAACGGCATACATTCCGTGAGCATATAAACTTCTGCATTGTTTGAAAGCATCAGCAGAGAGATTTCTCCTGCACATGATATTGCTTTTTCTTTTGAAAGGTTTACTACTACGGCTGTTTTCATTTATATCACCTTATTTGTCGAGTATGCTGTGTGATTTTTCCACCAACTGATGAGGTGTGATTTCTGTGTATGATTTTGGATTGTCGCTTTTCTGAATGTGAATCAGATATTCTATGTTGCCCTCAGGCCCTTTTATCGGTGAAAAATCAAAATTAAGTACATCAAATCCGTTTTCAAGGCAAAAGTTAAAGATATTCTCTACAACCTCCGCGTGTACCGCAGGGTCGCGCACTACTCCTTTTTTCCCGACTTTTTCCCGTCCTGCCTCAAACTGAGGCTTTATAAGACATACTGCCTGCGCGTTTTCTGACATAAGCTGACGTGCAACAGGCAAAATCAGCTTGAGAGAAATAAATGACACATCTACCGAGAAAAAGTCAATTTCATCGGGTACCTGTTCCCGTGTGACCTTGCGCATATTGGTGCGTTCAAGATTGACGACCCGCTCGTCATTGCGGAGCTTCCACGCGAGCTGACCGTATCCGACATCAATTGAATAGACCTTCTTTGCGCCGTTTTGAAGCATACAGTCCGTAAATCCGCCTGTTGAAGCTCCTATATCCATTGTAATTTTATCTTTTAAATCAAAATTAAAGTTATTTATCGCCTTTTCAAGCTTCAATCCACCCCTGCTTACATATTTCTGCACGCTTCCTCTGACCTCGATCTTTACATTTTCATCATAAGAAGTTCCGCATTTGTCAGCCTTTTGGTTATCTACATAAACCTGTCCTGCCATAATTATGGCTTTTGCCTTTTCTCGGCTGTCTGTAAAGCCCTTTTCATAAACAAGTATATCAAGTCGCTTTTTCATAATATGTTATTTACTATCCTTTAAATCTTTTGTAATTACATCTGTCATTCCCTGACTGTCAAGCTTTAGCATTTCAAGTGCCTCGGAAACCGACATCTGCTTTACAAATTTATCATTAATTGCCTTGATGTGATAATTGCCTTTAAAATTGGTAACAACAAGCAAATCGGAAAAATTGCGGGCAATTGAGCCGTTTTTTATGCCCTCTTCAAAAAACCATACGTTTTTAAAATTTGCCGCAAAATTCACGGCTTCACTGTCAATCGGCTTAATCCTGCATAATTTTAGAATACAAACCTCAATTCCCTTTTCTGCTAACATTTCCGCAGCTTTGCAGGCGTATGAAAACAGTCTGCCGTAGGTTATTAAAAGATTTTTACAATTCTTATTGCCGTAAATGTTGTAATCTATGCTTTCTTCGCCGAAATCGTCGGGTTTGTACAGTTCCCCTCCGCGTGGATAGCGCACTACCGCAAGGCTGTCACATATATATAATGCAGTTGCAAGGGATTTTTTTAATCCCTCAAAATATGACGGTGAATATATTGTCGTGTTGGGAATTGAATTCAGCATTGACACATCAAACACACCCTGATGAGTTTCACCGTCGCTTCCGACAATTCCTGCACGGTCAACGGCAAGCACAAGATGAAGCTTTCCGAGAGCCGCGTCGTGTATAAGCTGGTCGTATGAACGCTGTAAGAACGTGGAATATACTGCAAACACCGGACGCATTCCCTTTAGCGCGAGTCCGCACCCGAAAGTAACCGCATGTTCTTCTGCAATTCCGACGTCGAAAAATCTTTCCTTATACAGCTTTGCAAATCTGTTAAGACCAGTTCCGTCAGCCATAGCAGCTGTAATTGCACATATTTTTTTATCTTTTTCTGCAAACTCGCATAATGTTTCACCGAAAGCCGCTGAAAATCCCGTATGACTTGAGATAGGTTCGCCCGAATCAATGTCAAATTTTCCGATTCCGTGAAATTCTCCCGGATTTTCCTCGGCAGGCTGATAACCCTTTCCCTTTTTTGTGACTACGTGAACAATAACAGGTGAATTTACCTTTTTTGCCGCTGCAAACGCATTTTCAAGCTCCTCAACATTATGTCCGTCAATCGGTCCGAGATAAGTAAAGCCGAAGCAGTCAAATAGAGTATTTTTATATATCATATTTTTAAGCCTTGATTTTCCGTGCTGTAAAAAACTCTTGATTGGTTTGCCGATTAAGGGAATTTTTGATATTACCTTTTCGGTAACGCGTTTTACACGAATATACCACGGCTGAATACGTACGGTAGTGAGATAACGCGGAAATGCACCCACATTTTTTGATATTGACATTTTGTTGTCATTTAAAACCACAATAAAATTTTTATTGAACCTGCCTGCATTATTCATTGCCTCAAAGGCAAGTCCGCCCGTAAAAGAGCCGTCGCCTATTACGGCTACGGTATAGCTCTGGTCGCCGCTGAGCACTTTGGCGTTGGCTATTCCGTAAGCGGCTGATATAGATGTGCTGCTGTGTCCTGTATTAAAATCGTCATATTTGCTTTCTGTTCTCTTAGGAAAACCTGAAATTCCGTCTTTCAGTCTGAGCGTATCAAAATCATCAAATCTTCCCGTAAGCAGCTTGTGCGTGTAGCTTTGATGTCCAACGTCCCACACAATGCTGTCCTTTGGAAAATTAAAACTGCGGTGAAGCGCAACCGTAAGCTCGACAACACCGAGATTAGGCGAAAGATGACCGCCGTTTACAGACACGGTTTCAACAAGTTTTTCCCTGATTTCTGTACAAAGCGCAGGAATATCCTTATCATTAACACGTTTCACGTCATTAGGTGATTTGATTTTTGAAAGAATTTTATATTCACCCATAAAAATACCATTTCCCGTTTAAATCTAAAACATAATAATTTATAAAATTATCATTTATTTCTGCCCGCAAGCTGCATCGCAAAATTCTTGAGTTCTGTAGTATCTCCGTCAAAAGCAGACAAAGCATTTATTGCTTTTTCGGTCAGCTCATTTACAAGCGCTGTGCATTTCTCAATTCCAAGAAGCGAAGCATAGGTTGATTTGCTGTTCTCCGTATCGCTTCCAACAGGCTTGCCAAGCTCCTCGTCCGAGGAAACAACGTCAAGAATGTCATCTTTAATCTGAAATGCAATTCCTATGCACTCGCCGAATTCTGACGCCGCATTTATAAGGTCATCATCCGCACCGGCAGAAATACATCCAAGCTCACACGCCGCCTTTATCAGGCATGCGGTTTTTTTATAATCCATTTCACGAAGCACCTCAATCGGGGCATTGGTGTTTTCGCTGATCAGGTCAATAACCTGTCCGCCCACCATTCCGAGTGCTCCT
The DNA here is from genome assembly GCA_947593615.1 of uncultured Clostridia bacterium. Taxonomy (GTDB): domain Bacteria; phylum Bacillota; class Clostridia; order Oscillospirales; family Acutalibacteraceae; genus Ruminococcoides. The sequence goes on along the minus strand of CANQDR010000004.1, from coordinate 45,099 downwards.
GCGTATTTTGCAAGCGTATTTGCACCCTTTCTGCACGCGCTGTCACCGGAAAGTGCAACTGCCTTGTCGCTTGTTATGGTTTCAAAGGCAAGGGTCAGCAGAGCGTCTCCTGCAAGCAGTGCAATATCTTCTCCATAAACCTTGTGGTTAGAGGGTTTTCCGCGACGTAAATCATCGTTGTCCATACAAGGCAAATCATCGTGAATGAGAGAATATGTGTGAATCATTTCTACGGCGCAGGCAAACGGTACTGCACTTTCTGCATGGCCTCCGCAAAGAGTGCAAAACTCAAATACAAGTCTGGGACGAACACGCTTTCCGCCTGCCTCAAGGCTGTACTGCATTGATTCAATAAGCATTTTTTCTCTGCAATTTTTATCGGGCATGAATTCTGACAATGCCTGTTCGATAATGCTTAAATAATCAGCTTTCAACAAATTCATCCTCTCCGTTTTTTAACTTCTGAATTCTCTCATTAATATCTTCAATCTGTCCTTTGCAGGTTTCAAGCTCATTCATACAGTAGGCCAAAAGCTCACAAGCCTGAGCATACTGTTCAACACTTTCCTGCAACGTAAGACTATTGTTTTCCATATTTTTAACCGTTTGCTCAAGCTTTGCATTGGCTTCTTCAAATGTCATTTTCTTTGTCATTATGATTATACCTCCGTATTTTGTGCGTATTCAAGCAACCGCTGTATTCGATGGTTTGCTCCGCTTCTGCTGATTGGCGGAGATAAATTCTGCCCTAAATCACGCAGCGACATTTCAGGATTTTCAAGCCTGAGATAAGCAATTTCACGCAAATCATCAGGCAAAGTATCAAGGCCTCTTGTTTTTCTTATGTATTCAATTGCTTCAAGCTGTTTTGCGGAAGCAGACGCTATTTTTCCGATATTGGCAACCTCTCCGTTTATGCGCCTGTTTACATTGTTCCTGACCTGCTTGACGGCTTTTGTCCCCATTATTTCCATTGCGCTTATCGGCGCTCCGATATATGTCAACAAATCGCAAATCTGCTCGCTTCCCTTAAAATACACAACATAGCTTCCGTTTCTCACTATTGTTTTCGGAGTAAAATCACATTCGGTTACCTCTGATAAAAGCTTGCATAAGTCTAAAGAAAGATTTTTGTGTGGAACACAAAATTCAGCGTGATAGCCTTTCATCGGGTCGGATACAGAACCGCAGCCGAGAAAAACACCTCTGATAAAAGCTGATGAAAGCTCGTCACTTCCTAAATTTGCCCGGTTTACTCTGAGAGTTATCTGTGATTTTGAATGGCCGAAATCTTCAAAAATCCGCTTGCAGTCATTTGAATCAACTATAATAATCTTATATAGATGACTGTCGTTTGACTTAGTGCGAAGCGCAGTCTGCTTTTCAATAATCGGCATATACAGATTTTGTAGAAGAAAGGTTATCCGCTTGCACGCATATGTGTTTTCGGTTTTAAATGAAATTTTATCTTCGGAAAACGACTTTCCGAACAACAACATTCCGTAAAGCTCTGCCTTGAGCGTATCTCTGTCAAAAGCTTCGGCTGAGCAGAGCTCTTTTTTTATTTCAGAAGAAAAAGACACACTTATGTCCCCCTTATTTGCTTACATCCCTGTGCTGAATTACGCACTTATATCCCTTTTGCAAAAAGTGTTCATCAAGCTGCATTGCTATTGTTACGCTTCTGTGTTTTCCTCCTGTACAGCCTATTCCCACAACAAGCTCGCTCTTTCCCTCTTTAAGATAAAGCGGTACTGAAAAATCAAGCAAACTCAATGTTCGTTTAATAAATTCCTTAGTATCTTCATTTTTCAAAACGTAATCTCTTACTTCTTTATCATATCCTGTGAGCGGCTTTAGCTCAGGAATGTAGAAGGGATTAGGCAGACAGCGTACATCAATAATTATATCTGCTTCAAGAGGTATTCCGTATTTGAAACCGAACGACATAAAAGTCAGGGTCAGGCTTTGGGAAGTATCCTCCATAAATACAGACATTACTCGTTCCCTGAGCTGTTTGTTTGACATATATGTAGTGTCGATTTTATAATCTGCAATTCTCTTTATGGGAATAAACAACGCCTTTTCAAATTCTACCGCCTCACCCACAGGACTGTCCTTAAGACGCTCTGCAAGCGGATGTTTTCGGCGGGTTTCCTTATATCTGACAACAAGGCAGTCAACTTTTGCGTCCAAAAACAGTATGCTGACGTCATTGTGGCTGTTTTTTAATTTTTCAAATTCGGAATACATTGTTTCAAGCTTTTTACTGCCTCTTACATCTACAACAACAGCAACACGCTTCATCATATTATCCTCGGATTTTGAGCATAATGTGTATAAATCAGAAAGCATACTCAACGGCAGGTTATCTACACAATAGTATCCTATATCCTCAAGAACATGGAGCGCGCTGGTTTTTCCTGCGCCCGACATTCCCGTTATGATTAAAAATTCCATATAATCCCCCCTGATTTAATTACAGAATTATTAATTCACATTCAAGATTATATCCTGTTTTATCAAAAACAGTATTTTGAATCTCCCCTATTAATTCTCTTATATCCTTTGCGGTGGCATTTGATTTGTTTATAATAAATCCTGCGTGTTTTTCCGACACCTGTGCGCCGCCGTGCAGATGTCCCTTTAAACCGCACTGCTCAATGAGAGCGCCTGCATAATTGCCTTTGGGCCGCTTGAACACACTGCCTGCACTGGGATATTCCAACGGCTGTTTGCTGCTGCGGCGTCCAAGGTAATCATCCATTTTATTTCTTATTTCTTCCGTATTGCCCTTTTTCAGCTTGAGTGTTACGCCTGTAATAATCATTCCGTTTTTGCGGTAAACGCTTGTTCTGTAGCCGAACTGTAAATCATCCCTTTCAATTCGTCCGATTTTTCCGTCAGAACTCATATGAGCAACACTGTAAACTACATCTTTCATTTCTCCGTCATAAGCTCCTGCATTCATAAATACGGCTCCGCCTACCGTTCCCGGTATTCCCCACGCAAATTCAAGTCCTGTAAGCCCGCATTTAAGCGCAAATTTGCATAGATACGCCAATGAAGCTCCTGCTCCGCAAAAAATTGTTGTATCGTCAATTAGAGTGATTCTTCTGAATTCTCCGTCAAGGCAGAGTACTACGCCTCTTATTCCATCGTCGCTCACAAGCACATTACTGCCGTTGCCAAGCAGCATATAATCTACCTCAGAGTCTTTACATTCCTTTAAAATTGTACTGAGCTTGCTGAGAGTGTTTACTTTTATGTATGAATCGGCATTTCCGCCGATTTTAAATGTAGTATGCTTGCTCATAGGCTCATCTTTTCTTGCATCGCAGCCGAGAATCTTTGCAAGATTATAGATGATGTCTGTTCTATCCATAAAATTTACCCCCAAAGTTTTTAATTTTTAATACGAAATATTCTTTTCGTCAAAATATGATTTTAGATTATCCACGTTTGTATTGACAATGAGTTTTTCGGGAAAGTCAATATCTTTGAGGATTTCAAGTGTTTTATATGCTCTGCCGAGAGTGTGTGTAAAATGAGAATCGGTATCAACACATATTCTTGCTCCGTATTTTTTGCACAGCTTTGCAATATTAACACAGTTTTCAAGGCAGTCCTTTTGGTATCTGAATGCCGAATCGTTAATTTCAATCAGCTTTCCCTCTTTGGCAAACTTAGGAATTACTGTATCGTAATCGTATTTATAATATTCCGAACCGCTGTGTCCGATTACATTTACATTGGGATTTTCAGCAAGCTTTAAATATGCGTTTGTACATTTTTCAACGCTTGGCTTTCCTTTAAGCGTCGGCATATGCATTGAGGCTACTATCCAGTCAAGAGAGTTCTGAAGTCTCTGCTCTACGTCAAGGTTTCCGTCGTAGTCACAAATATTTGCTTCTATGCCTGTAAGCAGACGAACTCCTTTGAAATATTTAGGCAAAATTGAAAGCGATTCAAAATAATACGGTCCGGGTGCGCCTGGCATTGTTCGAGCATGGTCTGTTATTGCAAGCGCAAAAAGACCAAGTTTACTTGCTTCTTCTGTCATTTCCGTAACAGTTGCATATGCGTGCGTTGAAGCTATTGTATGAGTATGAAGGTCTGCAACCAACTTCATATAATTCTCCTTTATTCCCATTTATCAATAACAACTTTAGGTGAAGATGTCATTTCGTCTATCTCCATACCCAGACTTTTGAGCAAATCCTGAGCGGCATTATATCCCATTTTCTTCTGTCTGTTGTTCATTGCGGCAACTTCAATAATGACAGCAAGGTTACGTCCGGGCTTTACGGGAATTGTCAGTGTAGGCACCTCAACACCGAGGATATCCATATATTCATTATCAAGGCCCATTCTATCATATACCTTTGCGTTGTCCCATAATTCAAGATTGATTACCATATCAATCTTTTCCTGAGTTTTTACCGCACCCATACCGAAAAGCTGTCTTGCATTTATTATACCTATGCCGCGAAGCTCAATAAAATGTCGGATATTCGCCGGTGACTGACCGATAAGAGTCGTTGCTGATGTTCTGCGTATTTCAACAGCGTCATCTGCCACAAGTCTGTGTCCGCGCTTTATAAGCTCCATTGCCGTTTCACTTTTACCTACGCCGCTGTCGCCTATAAGCAAACAGCCTTCGCCGTAAACCTCAACAAGTACTCCGTGACGGGTTATTCTGGGAGCAAGCTCTCGGTTAAGATACTGTACCAGCAAAGCCGTGAGGTCTGAGGTATTGTCGTTTGTACTGAAAATAGATACCTTGTGAAGCTTGGCGCTTTCCATAATAGCATTTGACGGCTCAATATCTCGGCATATTATAACCGCAGGAGGTCCGAAGCTGAAAATGGAATCAATAACCATTCGCTGCGCCTCTGTTCCAAAACGTCCGAGATATGAAAATTCGGTATTTCCGAGCACCTGTATTCTCTTGTTATCAAAAAATTCATAGTAACCTGTAAGTTCAAGTCCCGGTCTGTTAATTTCAACAGTTGTGATTTTTATATCTTCATAATTTTCCGCTATATAGACCTTGTTTAGGTGCAAATCATCAACTATGCTTGACAAAGGTACCGAAAATTCGACAGGCATATGCTCACCGCCCTTGTAAATTTGGTTTTTGGATATTATAAATCAATTCTATTATACACCATAACAAGGTTGTGATAAAGTCCTTTTATGAAATATTTTTAAATTTTTTTGAATTATTTTTCATAATTTTATTGTTATCTTATTTATAAAATAATTTTAATATAAGAAACCTTTAGTTCTTCATCGGAATTAAAATATGAAATGTAGATTTCATCATCTTTATTTTCAGCAAAACTGTTATATACAGATAAAGAATTTATATTCACCGCGTCATTTTTATTCTTTAACAGCAATATATATTCTTCTATCTGTTCAGGCGCATTCTTATCCTCTTCAAATATTTTTATTGTATTTTCATCGCATAAGGTCACATACGAAAGCGGAGAAAAAAATGATTCCTCTGACATATATTTTAAATCATTTTTAAGAACGCGGCTGTATATTTTTTCATTTACGACAAGAAGTTCAAACTTTTCAAGCCTCAAATCGGGAATATATTTTTCTTTTGCAAGAGTGCATGCCTCGCGAAATGAATTGGCAGTCACCGACACTCCCTGAGGCTTATCCTCGCCTGAAAGCAAATAAAATGTGTAAATCAGCTTTCCATTTGCTTCACTGACAGTTACGGTTTCTGCAAGAGCGGCTTTATCAATTTGCTTTGAATTTGTACATCCGCATACAAATATCATTGATAAACAAAGCACGGCGCAAAACAGTTTTTTAAACATATGATTTCCTCCCGAATACAAAAAGATATACTGTAGGAACAAGTACGGCCGCAGCGAAAGAAAAGGCATTAAAATAGTAATGATTGGTCATAATTTCCTTAACAAAATTAAATTGATTTGAGCAAATATAGAGTATGAAGATAATAAGCGAGAAAAGCAAAATAATATTCAGAGAACCGCTTTTACCTGTCGATTTGCTTATACAGCACAGAATAATAGATAATATTAAAAATACTGACAGCGTTGAAACGGAAAGATAAAAGCAATCTATTCCGTTTACTACACCGAGATGGGATGACTTCGAAAGAGTGAAAAAGCTGTATTCCTGACTGTTCCCGTACGAGCCGAGAGCAAACCACACAAAAAGCATTGTGATTATAAAAAGAAGAGCAATAAATCCGAGCGTGACAGCCGTGTGCTTTGTTTTGAAATCTTTAATATATACTGAAACACACGCGAAAATTACCGCTATGAATGACGTAGTCATAAAATATGACGTGTTCTCTATAAAATTATTATAATTTCCCGAAAATTCAAATCCATAGTGCTTAAAATCAAGATTTGAAATGTTGCCCGAAAATATCAGTATAAAAGCTATAAGTGAAAATGCAAATATAAATATTCCGCACCTTGTAACTGCATTTAAGCCTTTATGCGCCGCATAAGAGCAAACAGCCAGCAGAATTAACGCTACAACATAGATATTGGCTTCTGAATTGAGTTTCTTTACGAACATATCGGTATAGCCGAGAAGAAAATATTCAGCAGTCCAGACAAAATATATGGAATAAAACGCAGAGATAAAAACTATGGCTGAAGGTGTTTTCAAATGTGCAAACGACATAAAATCAAGGTTTGTGCGCTTTTTTATGATTGCTGACGGCACAAAAAACAGAAATGTTATTGCCAATCCCGATAAAATACAAAAAACATTGAAAGTAAATGATATATTTGAAGCTTCATTAAAATTAAGCAAAAGTATTACTAAGCTGCTGCATATAAAAAGCGACAGCATAAGTCTTTTTGACGGAAATTTTATTTTTGTATGCATTATACATCCTCCGTTTCGGGGAATTTCTGCACCTTAATAGTACGTTTTGCAAGGCTTTTCCAGTCGGCTCTGATGAAAACATCTCGCATACTTCTGAGTGAAAAAGGTGCAAGCGACGACATATACGGAACGCCGATTGATGTTTTTGAGCACATATTTATGAGAACAATACAGGTTGTAAGCACTATTCCCCATAAGCCGAAAATGCCGCCTATTATTACAAATATGAATCTGAGTATCATTATCGGCGGATAAAGAGCAGACGTAACATAACTGCATATTGCCGCAGTTGCCACAACCATAAGTGTTGACGAGCTAATTATCCCAGCGCTTACGGCGCTTTCTCCTATTACAAGCGCGCCGACTATGCTGACTGCGTGTCCGAGCGGTTTTGGTATTCTTAGACCTGCTTCTCTCATTATCTCATATACAAAGGTTATTAAAATAACTTCGAGCAATACCGGCAGAGGCGTTTGAGATATTGATTCAGAGGTTTTAATTAAAAGACCTGTCGGAAAATATTCGGGATGAAACTGTGCAAATGCAGTATATATACCCGGCAGGAATACCGCTATAAAAAACGATAGATATTTTAGTATTCTGATAAAAGTCGCATAATACGGACGGTTTGAGTAGTCATCTACACTTTGAAATTCCTCAACAAACAGGTGCGGAACGATTATTACGGCAGGTGTTCCGTCAACAAGTATTGCTACTCTCCCCTCCGTCAGCTTTCCGCAGACAGTATCTGGTCGTTCAGATATTCCGACTCCCGAAAAAATTGATTTTGAATTGCTGTCCTCAAGATATTCAGACAAATATCCCGAAGCAAGCACAGTATTAAGGTTACATTCGTCAAGCCGTTTTCTTATTTTATTGAGCAATTCGGGCGAAACACTCTTTTGAAGATAACAAAGCATTAACTGAGTGTTAGAGTTTGAACCCACTGTTACGGTTTCAAACACAAGGTCGGGACTTTTTATTCGGCGGCGTATAAGAGTCATATTAATTCTGAGCGGCTCGGTAAAACCTTCTCTCGAACCTCTCTGAACTACTTCACTCTCGGGCTCGCTTACTCCTCTGAAAGAAAATCCCTGAACGCCTATTGCGAGCATTCTGTCTGTTCCGTCAACCGCGAGTACCGCAAAACCCGAAGTTGAAAACGTTACTGCCTCTTTCAGCGTTTCAAATTCAACTATCTCGCTTGATGTCAGTACGGAACGTTTTACTTCATCAATTATCTCATCAGGAGTTTTCACTCCAAAATCAAACGATAAGAGGGGATTAATTACGGACAGTGCAATTACTTCTTTGCTGCACATTCCCTCAATTGTAATTATCGCCGCATTTACAGTGCTTGTTCCGTTCAACACCATTTCTCTTACGGTAAAATCCGCAGAATTCGCAAACAGCTTTTTTAAAGTTTTTATATTTTCTGATAAAGAATTATACATTATATCACCAATAATTAGCATTTACACGTCAGTTTTAATTATTCCGCAGAATATGCACACAATTTATGCAAATATTAAAATTGGTGATAAAATGTTAATTTCTATAATTCGTACTGTTTTGCTTTATGCATTTATTATTCTTGCGGTAAGACTGATGGGAAAAAGACAGATAAGTGATATGCAGCCAAGCGAGCTTGTTATTACACTTGTAATATCAGATATTGCCGCAATTCCAATGCAAAATACATCACAGCCTCTTTTAAGCGGAATAATACCCGTGCTAATATTGGTGTCGCTTGAAATAGCGGCAAGCGTATTTATGATGAAGAGCGTAAAATTCAGAAAGTTGTTATGCGGAAGTCCGATTGTTGTTATACGCGACGGTCAGATACTGCAAAAAGAGATGAAAAGACTAAGACTTACAACAGAGGATTTGTGCGTTCAGCTAAGACAGCAGAATGTTTTTTCCATTGAGGAGGTTCAATACTGTATTGTTGAGACTAACGGAAATGTGAGTGTTCTTGAAAAGCCACAGAACAGAAAGCCGAACGCGCAGGATTTCGGCATAAAAATATGTGACAATAAAATTGAAACCGTAGTTGTAAGCGACGGAAAAATTCTTGATAATTCGCTTGAGCTGTGCGGCAAAAAAACAGAAGATGTATTTTCCATATTAAAAAAAGAAAGCACAAATATTTCAGACGTATTTCTTATGACGCTTGACGCACTCGGAAAATATAATATTGTGAGGAAAGAAAAATAGAGTATGAAAAGAATTTATATTGCCGTGATTTTTCTGCTTTTTGCCGCAGTTATTTCAGGAATTGAATTGGGGTATGTAAGCGCAAAAACAGATTTAATTGTTTCAAAAATAGAAGAATCAAACGAGCTTATGGTAAAAAAAGATTATAAAAAAGCAATTGAGCTTTGCAAAAATATTGAAAAAGAATGGGATGAGAGCGCTGAAAGCATTAATATGCTGCTCATTCACGACTATGTTGACAGTATAGGAATTAATATTTCAAAAATGCGCTCATATGCTGAAAACTCAAGCACAGATTTGTACTTTGCCGCAAGTGCAGGCGTAAAAAAAGAACTCACCTCCCTAAAAGAAAGTGAGTTCCCATATATAGAAAACCTATTATAGTTATGTTATTTTAACTCGGCACAATTGCATCTTTGGCAATATATGCTGCTGAAATGTCAGTGTTACAGGTGAGAATATAAAAATCAGCGTGATTTATCAGCATTTCAAAATTTTTAAGCATTGAATCTGCAATCTCTCCGGTTACAAAATGGACTGTAGAAAAATACAAATTTTTTAAAATTTCAGAAGTTTCCGCTTTGCGGATTGAATTACATTCTCCTCTTTCCAAAAACACTATTGCCTGCAAAGGAGCGGAAGCATTGTTTGCAATGCCGCTTCCGCCGTCAAACGGCGTGCCGTATGCGATACATTTATCTTTGTAAATTTTAACAACAGGCTTATCGTCATTAATTATGCTCACTTTATCTTCAAATGCCTTTTGCCACAGTTTGGTATGAGTGGATTTTCCTACTCCCGTTCCTGCGGAAAAAAGATATGCTCTGCCTTCATAAACCACAGCAGAAGAATGAACTAACATTGCGTTAAGCTTAATTATTTTTTTATTAAATGCTGTTGCATATGCAAACTCCTCAGCCTGAGCCAGCGTTGTTCCTTTTGCCATTTTAGAACAGAGTTTTTCAATGTAATCAGATTTTACATCAAGAAAAATATCCGTCTGCCGACTTCCCAAATATTCAAAAGGTTTTACGAGGTTTGAAAGATGACTGAACCGAGGCTTAAACTCAGTTACAAAATCAGCAATCAGATATTTCATACTATCCTCCGAAAAATAACAGGCTCACATAAGTGAGCCTGTTTAAGTAAATTTAACTTAACTTACAAGCATTATTTGTATAGCAGTTGCATCCATTACATTGACGGTACCGTCAGCGTTAAAATCTGCAACAGCAAATGCCTCGGGACTTAAAGTATCTATGCTTGCAATGTAGCGCTGAATTGTAGTAGCGTCTTTAATATTTACATACCCGTCAAGGTCAACATCGCCAAGCTCATATTCATTTATTGCAATAAACGGAATGTTGTGTTCATTTGCATATTGCTGAGCGTAAGAATCAGCGTATCCGTAAATTGTTAAATTAGGACAATTTCTGAAAGCATTTGATGCTATAGATGTTGTAGCTCTCGGAATTGTAACTGATTTAAGAGAGGTACAATCAGAAAAAGCGAAATTATTTATTGTTTCGACCGTGGAAGGAAGCGCTACCGTTTCAAGTGATGTACAATTATAGAACAACTGAACACTAATAGATTTTAGAGGACTTTGAAAATCCACGATTTTCAAAGATTTGCAATTTTGAAATGCACCTTCTTCAACAATTTGACAATTAACAGGAACATTAACAGAAATCAAATTATAAGCCCTGTTAAAAGCTGATTCACCGATAGAAGTTACTGTGTCGGGCAATAATGCGGTTTCAATAAATGTATTATCCATAAATGCGCCAAAGCCAATAGCAGTAACTGTATCGCCTAAAATAGATGAAGGTATCACCATATTCTTATTATAATTATCATATTCAGCTATAGAAATTGTATCTGTACCATTTCTTGAAAAAGTAAAGTGATCATATACAAAATATGTTTCTGCAAATGTTTGAAAAGTTGCAATAGAAAATAAAGTAATTGCTGAAATAAAAATTAAAGTAAATTTTTTTACCATAATAAAACCTCATTAAACCCGTTATGGGGCAAATCAAAGTTTGCCCCATAACCAATGAAAATTAAGATATTAGATATCTCCTTCTCCGGCATCTCCGCCTTCTGTTCCAATTTGTTCCTCAGGTTCGCCGGCGCTTTCAGGCAGATTTCCAGCGAGTATTTCTTCAAAAGAAAATTTCTGAATCTCAATATCCGGTTCAAAATATGTTTTTTTCATATTATAACTCCTTTACCCAATACTTGATCACAATATTAAATCCTATTTCTAAAATATAATATCATAAAAGGAATGATAATTCAAGTGTTTTTTTACAAATGTAAATTATTTACTCATATTATAGACCTTATATAATAAATTAAGAAAATAATTGGGCAAATATAATAATCAGTATTATTCTCCTGTATTAGCAGATTGAGTACCAATATCATAGAAATTGAAATAAACAGGATCACTCAAAGTAACTTCTCCATCTTTAATTACATAATAATATGCTTTCAAAACTAACTTACGGTTATTCTCAGTATTACTGAATTTTATAAAGTAATCAAGTCTGTTCATATTATTATAATTAGAATTATCAGCTTTGAAGTTAAATACAGTTCTTACATTCGAACTGCTGTAGTTATAGGTAGTCTTTGAATCTGAACCCTGTGCAATACGTTTCAACTCAGAATCAGTACTATCAAATGATTTATTGCTATAATCAGCTCCCTGTGCTATATCATCATCAGTAAGAACAGTACTTCTATCTACCTCAACAAGAATACCTGTCTGATAATCTGGGTTTTCATTTAAAAGAGTACCATTTGAAGACAAGAATGAAATAATGAAGTCTGCATAAACATAATCATGATCACCGGTACTGTCGGTATATTGTTCACGTGAGTACTGTGCATCAGAAATATACAAATTATCTTCTACATTCTCGCCGTATACAGGCTCAATTTCATAATCACCTGCAACTAAGAGAGTAAAGTATCTGCTATAATGTCTTGCAACTTCTTTGCCGTCTTCTGTAACTTTCCAATAAGCAAAATTTTGACCTTCATACGTTTCATCAGCAACGTAGTAACTATCACCATTCAGCACATAACTATTCAGAGAAAGACTATATGTATCAGCTACGCTATCCGGTGATTGTTTAATTTTTACCGTGTATGTTTTCTCATTCTGAACTGCTTCAAGAGTTGCAGAAGCACCGTCAATGGATGTTTCTGTTACAACCCATTTACAATCTTTGTAAAGGTCATCAATTGCAGGAGCATTTTCATAGATGAGTTCCTCAGTAGGTGCCCATGAGTTATGATTATTAATATAGTACTGGTCATCATGTTCACCGCTAACTACATACGATTTTTGGGTGCCAAAACGGTCAACATACTTGTAGGTAAGTACGTATTCTCTTGAAACAGGTGATATATCCGAATAATAATCCAACTGGTTTACAGTTTGTTGACCATCTGTGAAGAGGTCAGATACAGGAACTGTAAATGTGTAGGTTTGTTTTCCGGTTTTGCCAAAAGCAGAACCGTTGAGGATTACATATTCGTCACCATCATCTTTATACCAATAGCGGAAAGTATTATCGCCTGACGGAGTTGTTGTCAATGTTATTTCAACACTTTGGTCAGCTTCTGAAACATCTTTCAAAGTTATGGTCTGACCTGAGGCACCAGAGCCTGTACCGGATACAACATCTGAATATGTACCACCTTGGCGAAGTATTCTTGCCGAAATTGTATAATAACCAGCACCACCTTTTGCATCTGTTCCAACAAATTTTCCGTGGGTCAAAACGAGCTGTCCTGTTGTAGCCTTAACATACCTTGCAACATAGTGGACATCGGTATCAACTGCGGTTGTAAAAGAACTTCCCAGATTTGATGCAAGTTCACGATAGATACCGCTGTCATCTACAGTTGCCCAGCCTGCAAATATGTATCCCTTAAGCGTTCTTGCAACAAGTGATGCATTCTGACCATCAGAATCAAAAGTTACAGATGTTTCTCCATTGATTGTAGCAACAGCCTTGTCTTCTTGAGGTGTTGACCAATCAGAGCCATTATCACTTGTCTGATATTTAACATCTGCTGTAATTGTGGTTTCCATTTGATAGTACCAACGACCATCAACACGACCGTTATACTCGCTTTCATATGTTATTTCAGTATAAGCACCCTCTAAGCCTGCGGTCTGTACAGCTTTGTACTGAGCTGTATTTTGACTCGGATCAGATCTTGGAACAAAGTCACCCGGGTCGCCGTAGGTAATCACTTTGCCATCTTGGTCATAAATATATCTAACGATAGGATATTCACCAAGGCCCTGAGCAGCCTTATTATCACCTTGAACACATACAATATATGCTTTTTTGCCAGCAGTGGCAGCTCTTGTTACTGGAGTAACAGGATTTCCAAGCGGGTCTGATTGTTCTCCACTAAGAGTTGTATAAACATTCCAACCATTGTTTTTAGCATATGTTTCATAATTAAAAGCTGCACCGCTATCAACTATACTTCTGTTTGTTTTGCTGCCTGATCTTGGATGAATTTCAAACTCTATAACTTCAGCACCAAGCCTGTAAATATTTTTAAATGCTGCATAGTCATAAGTTTGTTCGTTACCACTTTGTGGGAAGAGACTGGAATGTACGGTATCATTATTATAATTATTAAATGTAATACCGGATACAATGTAACTTTCCATATATCTGGGTATACGGCAAAAATATTTATCAAGAGCCTCATTATAAAGCAACGGCTGTCCCGGCCAGTCACCGTCTCCATGTTTAGAGTCAGTACTCGCATCATCAGGATTCAGATAATAATATGAATAACCCGCTAATGTTTCATCCCAATCATCTTCATCTGTGTCCTTAAGATCAACATATATAGTAATATATTGACCCTCTGTTTTACATGCGTTTGTATAATATATTGGAGTAATTTCCACTATGTCATTTTTACCTTTTTCAATGGGTATTTCTGCTGTATATTGGTTATTTAAACCTTTCTCTGCCATATAGTAGGAATCTCCGTCAACAACAAAGGCGTAAATAAAATAATCCTTGCTATATGTACTGTTAATTGTTGTAGTTACATCAATAACAGAACCCTCGGGTGCATAATATTCCTTATATCCTGTATAAGTATGTTTTAATGTAACATCACCAGTTGTTTTTACAGTTGTTGTACCATAAGCTGATGTAGTCTTAGCATTTGAACCAATTGTTCCGTCTTTTGCATAAATAGACACCGTACCTTCGGGAACAGTCTCAATTGTTGGAATTACTTCATAATGAGGTTCTTTGATATGTCCCTGTCCATCATCAACACCAACAACGATGGTAATTCCTATTACATCGTCAGATTTAATGCTGAAATAAGCAAAGTTATATTCTGTATTATTCAAAGTATAGTTCTGGTATTGAGCATTTACGTTGGCGGTATCCTTACTTACAACATACACATCATTCTTATAGCTTTCTCCCTGCCAATACATACCAGTGTAAGAAGTTGAACCTGATACAGCAAAGTAGTAATTTGTATTCGTTTTTAAAGAAACATTTGTAAATCTTGCAACATATCTTCCGTCACTTAATTTGTAAACAGGAAGGTTCTTTGTCAAAGTTGTAGGGTTATTGTTACCTTCACCATATATTAAATGAAAGTTACTTACCAGTGTACCGGTTTCTTCAGTAAAGTTAGCCGTTAATGAAATATCATTCTTAATATTTGTAAGAGTAAGCGTCTTGTTTGTTTGTTGAGATGATGAAAGCGAAACACCCGAGCCAGTCCACTTTTGGAAAGAATAACCTTCTTTTGCGGTTGCAGTAATAGTTACCGAATCACCTTCATAAACAGTCTTTGTTGTTGGCGATACTGTACCATATGAATTATTATTTGATTTTGCAGTAACTGTATATTGTACTTTGTCTGTAAGAGTAACAACTACGGTAGCATCAGCGTCCGGCATTTTAAATGTGTAGGAGCTTCCGGAGCCTGAAACAGTTACATTTTCAGTTGAGGTTACTGATACGTTACATTTTTTATTTGTAGGAATGCCATTAATATTTACTGTAACAGCTCCGCCGGCAGGTACCTGTGTACTGCTTCCCTCTAAAACATTTGTGTTGTGATATTTTGCAGTAACCGTTACCGTGTCAGCACTTTGAACTGTCAAAGTATGCTTTTCGGATGCTTTTTCCTTAAATAATGCATAATATGTTGTATTTGCAGTTGGTGTTACCTTATATGTAAGATCACTAGATATACTATTGCCTGTACAGGAAGAATTAGTGTACCAACCTTCAAAGGTATAATTCGTATTTACAACTTTTGCAGTTAAAGTTGTAGATGAGTTTTGCGGTACCGAAGTTGGATTTGCAGTCGCAGTACCTACAGTAGTTGGAGCATTAGCTATCGTGCTGTAGCTGTCAGTATCAGGATCATAAGTCTGATATTTTGCTACCGCAGAAACTGTGTGACCTGCTTTTTGGAAGCGTGCATAAACTGTAGTTTCAGAAGTTGGGTAATAAGTATAGCTAGAACTTGCACTTAACTGTGAGCCGCTAGAATTATACCAGCCAACAAATTTGTAATTTGAATCAAGATTTGAATATGAAAGAGTAACACTTGCTAAATAACCAATAGAAGCAGTGCTGCTGATAGTTGAAGAATTCTTACTTATAGAAGCTGTTCTTGATGTAGTTGAATTATAAGAACTGCTAAAATAATAACCTGATAACGACACTGTTGCCGGCGAAGTAGACGGAGCAGTATATGAACTACTGCCATTTTCGGCTGTTCGTACAGCAAAAGTTTGAGTATTATTAAGGGTGGATACAGATGTACCAAAATAAGACATAGTAACAGTAGCATTATTTGTACCTGAAGCAGGAGTAGCAAGATAGTACTGTCCATTTGTCAGACTGTAATTACTCTTAGTAGCTGTGTAATGGGTAGCATATTGCGCTCTGTGAGCGATTGTGCTATTCTCACCCTCCCAATTAGAACTGGTATTAAAGAATGCAAACTCTGTTGCATCTCCCCAGTTACTGGTTTGACAAACATATAAGTTATCTGTATGAGGAACAAGCGTCATATCATAACCGCATGAATATGATGAATGACCAACCATAAATTCTACTTTAGAATCTGTCCAGCTACTCGGTTTTACAAAGTAGATATAACCGCTGTTATCAATAGCAGCACTCGTACTAACCATACCAATAAGCATTGTTGACATTGCAATAAGTATTGTCAAAACAATAGACAATGTTCGCTTACTGACGCGCTTAATTGACGTTTTCACCGATTTACCTCCATAACCAGAATTAAATTTCAATTGTTTCATTTAATTACCTCCATAACTCAATTTAAGACGTACCATCTGTAAAACGCTCAAATAATTTGACGGCACATCTGAATTTAATGAATATTTTATATAAAAACATTGTCTGACCACAATGTTAGTTACTTAGTTGCTGATGGATGAAATTTTTAAATTTCATCTGTAAATTAAAACATTAATATAATATAATATTATTTCAAGATTTTTGCAATGGGATTTAAGAAATTTCATTATATTTGTATAATATAATGAAATATTGTGTTATTATGTTATAATTACATTGCAACTTGACGTAACTTTATTGACATTACCATAAAATCAATAACAATTCTGCACAATTAGTTTTGCACGCAACTATTTAATTTGGTATTATTGTATCATAATTTTAATAGATTTTCAAGATTTATGTAGAATTTTCTTAGAATATTTAGATTTTTGTCGAATTGCACAATTGAATTAATAAAATTTTATGCAAATATCAAGAATTTTATGGAATTCTGTCGTATTTTGCAGTTTTATGGGTAAGTTTAATAAAATATATTCTTACTGTATTATTCATATTAATAATAATTCACCAATTAATTCACCAATGCAGTGTTTTATAAAGCAATTAATTTCGCCCGCCTTTTGTAAAAGGCGGGCGAAAACTTTTGTTATTTTGTTATTACAAATCGTTTTGTTCATGGAATGCATTATTCTGCCAGTTCAATTTCATCCATTATGACACTTCCCCATGATTTTTGCCAGCGGTTTTCATTCTTGTCTGTCATACGCTTGCGAAATCTTAATCCTGCCGCTGCTTCAAGAGTTTCAAAAGGGAGGACTTCGCTTTTTCTGTTATAAAATACATATCGCGTATAGTATCCTCCGCGTGCTATGCGCGAAATATCAATATTAAAACGCTGAGTGTGTTCTTCTCCCTTTTTGCCTGAATAAAAATTCTCTATTACAAAAGCCGTTACAGGAAAACGGCGGTAATCGCTTACCTCAACTCGCAGACAAAGGTTTTTTATGTCCTCCTTGTTCTGCCAGGTTAGCTCAAGCGGTATTTTTTCATTATCATTAAATATATTGTCTGTCTTTCCGTAATATTTTACAGATTTAAGATTGATTTCATTTCTCTCTGACGGCTCTTTGTGCTTTGAGTCACTGTAATCATGGCTCAAAAAGTCCCCCTGCTCTCCGCCGAGATACACCTTAATTGCCTCGTCAACATCGCCGTCATAAATCATTTTGCCGTGCTGCAAAACTATACACCGGCTGCACAATTCACGAATCGTGTTCATATTATGCGATACGTAAAGCACCGTTCTGTTATCATTAAGCGCGAGGTCACGCATTTTTTTGATACACTTTTTCTGGAATTGCATATCGCCGACTGCAAGCACCTCGTCCATTATCATTATCTCTGCGTCAAGGTGCGCCGCTACTGAAAACGCAAGTTTTACGAACATTCCTGAAGAATATCGCTTTACGGGGGTGTCGATAAATTTCTCACATTCGGAAAACTCAATAATTTTATCTATTTTTGAAGCAACCTCCGTTTTGCTCATACCGAGAATAGCCCCGTTAAGGTATATATTCTCCCGTCCCGTCAGCTCGCCGTGAAAGCCTGTGCCGACTTCAAGCATACTTGCTATTCTTCCTTTGAACATTATATTTCCGTCCGTCGGAGAGGTTATTCGCGAAAGCAGTTTCAGAAATGTTGACTTTCCTGCTCCGTTCGCTCCGATTATTCCAACGCGCTCTCCTCGATTGATTTCTATGCTGAGTCCGTCAAGCGCCAGAAATCTGTCGCCTTTTTCGTATGTTTTTGCTCCTATGCGGACGTTGGGGTCTTGTTTTCCTCGCTTCTTCGCATACCAGCTCTGTAAATCATGGCGAAGCGTTCCGGTTCCGATTGCTCCTAATCGATATTCTTTTGTGAGATTCTCTGTTTTTATAACGCAGTTGTCATTCATATTCATCAAACCGTATCTATAAAATCTTTTTCAACATACTTGAATACTATTATTCCGAAAATCAGCACCGCCGCTGTTACAAATAGGCTGATCAACAGATAAAACCACTCGAATGTTCCGCTTCCAAGAAACGCATAACGGAATGTTTCGACAATCGGCGCAACAGGATTAAGCATAATTAACGTCCTGATACTCTCGGGTACCTGCGACGTCGGATACACTACAGGGGTAAGATACATCCATAACGTTACTCCAAACGATACAAGCACGTTAAGGTCGCGGTATTTTGTTGTGACTGAGGATATTATCAGTCCGAATCCCGTTCCGAGTAACGACGCCTGAAGCATTAGCGCGGGAAACAAAAGTATCAGCAGGTTCGGATGTACGTTAAATCCCGAAAACATATATATAAGTACAAGAATTAAAAATACCCCAAACTGAACAAGAAAAGTAATTGCATTGTAGATAATTCCCGAAATCGGCATTACAAGGCGCGGAAAGTACACTTTACCGAAAAGCCTTGCGTTGCTCAGAAAAGTTGACGAACTGCGGTTAAGACAGCTTGAAAAAAACGACCACAGAATATTGCCTGACATATAAAACAAAAACTGAGGTATTCCGTCTGTCGATATGTTTGCTATCACTCCAAAAATCACCGTAAATACCAATGTAGTGAGAAACGGGTTTATAATTATCCACAGGGGTCCGAGAATCGTCTGCTTGTAGGAATTCTTGAGGTCACGCTTTACAAAAAGCATAACAAGGTCGCGGTATTGCCAGATTTCTTTAAGATTAATGTTTAATATCTTTCGCTTTGAGCTAATTATTGTTATGCTGTCGTTCTTCATTCCCTCACCCACTTTTATTTTTGGTTTATAAATATAAGTTTTATACCATTCATCATTTTAAACGTATTATTTTATGTATTACGTAAAATAATACGTAATAAATTTTATCATATTAATGTTTTAGTGTCAATTAAGGTTGATTTGTCTGATAAATAATGATAAAATATTTTTTGATATAATAATTATGTTTTTAAACAGAAAGGAATACAAAATATGAAAAATTCTAAAATTAAAACAGTATCAATTAAATTATTGAGTTTGTTATGCGTTATGATTGCAGTTGCTTCCTGTGCTGTTCTCGGCGGATGCTCAGGCAACGACGAAGAGTCATCAGCATCAAGCGGTAAAACTACTGCTGTTATTGACATCAAAGATTACGGCAAAATCACCGTTGAACTTAACGCCGACGCTGCTCCCATTACCGTTGCAAACTTTGTTAAGCTGGCAAAAGAGGGATTTTATGACGGTCTGACATTCCACAGAATTATCAAAGGTTTTATGATGCAGGGCGGCGACCCTCTGGGAACAGGTATGGGCGGAAGTGACGAAGAAATTAAAGGTGAATTTTCAAATAACGGCGTTAAAAACAATCTTTCGCACACAAGAGGAGCAATTTCCATGGCGCGTTCTCAGGCCTATGACAGCGCAAGCTCACAGTTCTTTATTGTCCATCAGGACAGCACTTTCCTTGACGGCGACTATGCCGCTTTCGGATATGTAACTGACGGTATGGACATAGTTGATAAAATCTGCGAAAACACTCCTGTTACCGACAACAACGGCACTGTTGAAAAGGAAAATCAGCCGATTATTAATTCAATTAAAATTAACGAATGATTAATGAAAATTCTTGTTGACGCAGACGCTTGTCCTGTTGTAAAACAGATTGAAAAGATTGCAAAAACTCACAATATTCCTGTTGTTTTGCTGTGCGACACAAACCACGTTATTAATACAGATTACAGCGAAGTAAAAATTATAGGGAGTGGTGCTGACGCTGTTGACTTTGCGCTTGTGAATATGTGCCAAAAGGGTGATGTTGCGGTTACTCAGGATTACGGAGTTGCCGCAATGGTGCTGACAAAAGGCGGATATTGTATTCACCAGTCAGGTAAAATCTTCACTGATGATAACATAGGCGGTCTGCTTATGGACAGACATCTTGCCAAAAAAGCAAGAATGTCACACAATAAAAGCCATCTCAAGGGTCCTAAAAAACGTACCGATGAGGATAATAAAATATTTGAAACCGAATTTGAGAAACTCATTATATTTGTAATGCAACAATAGGACGTATTCGGAAACATTCGAATAACACAAACAAGAGGCTGTCTTGCCCAAAAGCAAGACAGCCTCTTTTGAATATAGTATGATTAAAACTTCATTGTAAGCGATATTTTGTTTTTATCTGCGTCAACCGAAAGGATTTTTACGTTTACCACGTCGCCGACTTTCAGTACCTCGCTGGGATGTTTTATATATTTTTCGCAAATCTGAGAAATATGAACAAGTCCGTCCTGATGTACTCCAATATCAATAAACGCACCAAAGTCAATTACGTTGCGTACAGTTCCTTTAAGCTCCATTCCCTCTTTTAAATCCTTAATATCAAGAATATCCGTTCTCAGCATTGGAGCAGGCATCTCATCACGCGGGTCACGTCCCGGCTTTGAAAGCTCTTTTACAATATCGTCAAGCGTAGGCAAGCCGATTTCAAGTTTATCAGCAAGAGTTTTTGTGCCGACATTTTTTACTCTTGCCTGTAAATCTAAAAAATCTCCTGATTTTATTTCTTTATCTGAATAATCAAGCAATGAAAGAAGCTCATTTGCGCTCTTGTAGCTTTCAGGATGAACACCTGTATTATCAAGCGGATTTTTGCTTTCGGGAACTCGCAAAAATCCCGCGCACTGCTCAAATGCCTTTGGTCCGAGCTTAGGAACTTTTTTTAGCTCCGCACGAGAAGAAAAAGCTCCGTTTTCTTCTCGGTAAGCAACAATATTTTTGCAGACGGTCGAGTTAAGTCCCGATACTCTGAGCAAGAGCGCAGGAGATGCCGTATTTAAGTCTGCTCCGACTGAGTTTACGCAGTCCTCAACAACTCCGTCAAGAGTTTCTCCGAGTCTTTTCTGCGGCATATCGTGCTGATACTGCCCCACGCCTATTGCTTTAGGCTCTATTTTAACAAGCTCTGCAAGAGGATCCTGCAAACGGCGTGCTATTGAAACTGCGCTTCTGAGCGTAAGATCAAGCTCCGGCAGTTCGGATGCTGCAAGTTTTGAGGCAGAATAAACCGACGCTCCTGCCTCGCTGACTACCATATAATAAACACTGTGGTCTGCCTCTTTTATGGTTTCAGCAGTAAACATCTCTGTTTCCTTGCTCGCTGTACCGTTGCCGATTGAAATTATATCTACATTATGATTTTTTATAAGCTGTAATAGCGTTTTCTTTGACTCTTGAACTTTTTTGTCGGAATGAGTGGGATAAATTACAGCAGTATCAAGCACTTTTCCTGTATCATCTACAACGGCTACCTTACAACCTGTGCGATAACCGGGGTCAAGTCCGATAACAGTCTTTCCCTTTACTGGAGGCTGCATTAAAAGCTGTTTGAGATTTACCGCAAACACCTTCATTGCATTTTCCGAGGCAGAATCAGTCAAATCGCTGCGCACTTCACGCTCAATTGATGGGAAAATCAGTCTTTGATAGGAATCTGCACACGCTTCCCTGATAATATCTGAACACAAAGGATTGGTATCTTTATCTAACAGCCTGATAATTGTATTGAGCGGTCTTTCGCCGTCCATTTCAACTGATACTTTCAGAAAGCCTTCTTTTTCTCCCCTGTTTACGGCAAGAACTCTATGACCTGCTATTTTTTTAACAGGCTCTTTAAAATCGTAGTATATTCTATAAACGCTGTCCTTTTCCGAATCTGTGGCAACTGATGATAATACTCCGTGAATATTAGTAAGATTTCGTATTCTCTTTCTGATTTCTGCGCTGTCTGACACCTGCTCCGCTATTATATCCATTGCACCCTGAATGGCCTCTTCAGCGGTTAATACTTCCTTTTCTTCACTTACATAGCTTTTAGCCGCCTGCGTGGGGTCAAAATCACTTTCCTGCTTTATTATTTCAAGTGCCAGAGGTTCCAAGCCCCTTTCTTTTGCTACAGACGCTCTTGTCTTTCTCTTTGGTCTGAAGGGACGGTAAATATCCTCAAGCTCGCTGAGTGTTACGGCTTTATCAAGTGAAGCTGAAATTTCGGCAGTTAGCTTTTCCTGAGCGTCGATAAGCGTGCGAATCTCTTCTCTGCGTTTGTCAAGGCCGCGCAGATACTCAAGCTTTTCACTGAACTCACGGATAAGCTGGTCATCCATTGAGCCGTGCATTTCCTTTCTGTATCGGGCAATAAAGGGAATTGTGTTTCCGTCATCAAGCAAAGAAATAATGTTTGATGCGTACTCCTCTTTTATGTTAAACTGCTGTGCAAGAACTTGTGAATATTCCATTGTTTCCTCCAATTATTTAAAGAAAATTATAACATAATTCTTCGGCGATAGCCGAAGGAAGTGGCAAGGCCGCCGTTTGCGCAAGCAAACAATGATTATGTTTCAATGTTTTCTCAGCCGTCAAAATCTTTGATTTTGGTAACGGCGTGAGGTTATTATAACATAATTCTTCGGCGATAGCCGAAGGAAGCGGCAAAGCCGCCGTTTGCGCAAGCAAACAGTAAATTATGTTTCAATGTTCTCTCAGCCGTCAAAATCTTTGATTTTGGTTACGGCGTGAGGTTATTATAACACATAGCTATAAAAATTGCACGAAGTTTTTATCCTATTAAATAAAATAAAAGGGCTTTACATTTAGTGCAAACAAGGCTATACTATATATAATATAATAAAACGGGAGCTAAAATAGGCTGAGAGGAAATGAAATTACATTTCGACCGTAAACCTGATTTGGATAATGCCAACGTAGGGACATCTTTATTTGATTTTTGCGAAGTGTGTCACCGGCATACTTCGCTTTTTATTGTGTAGGAAAAAGCTCGGCGATACTTGGGCAAAAAAGACTTCTAATTTGTCAAACCTATCTGTTCAAATTGTGAGCGGCGTCACGCCTCTTTTGTAGTTTAAGAAATTTACCGTAGTAGTACTCGGGCAAAAAAGACTTCTAATTTGTCAAACCTATCTGCTCGAATTGTGAGCGGCGTCACGCCTCTTTTGCAGTTTAAGAAATTGCATCGTAATACTCGGGCAAAAAAAGACTTCTAATTTGTCAAACCTGTCTGCTCGAATTGTGAGCGGCGTCACGCCGCATTAGTTGGGAGGGATATAATGATTTGCATTAACGGTGTTAAAATTGAAAAAACTTCAATTAAACTCAGCGAATATCTGAGTGAAAACAATCTTTCTGCTTCACGAATTGCTGTTGAACTGAACGGAGAGATCCTTCCGAAATCCAAATACGATGAAACCATGCTTAAAGATGGTGACGTTGTTGAAGTTGTAAACTTTGTGGGAGGCGGCTGATTTGAAAATTAAAATCAACGGAAAAAAGGCTGAAACAAATCAAAGCACTCTGTTTTCAGCTGCAGCAGAGTTTGGCTGTAAAACGCAGAATACTGTTACAATAATAAACGGATTTCAGACAAGCAAAGATGTTGATATTAAAGAAAACGATGAAATAGTGTTTATTGAAAAAGGAAAAATTCCTGATAAAGATGAATTTGAAGCTATGCTCAGCGCAAGGCATACGCCCAGAGTATATGAAGCGGCAAAAAATTCAAGGGTCGCTGTTGCAGGACTTGGCGGATTAGGTTCAAACATTGCACTTATGCTTGCAAGAACAGGTATAGGCACGCTACATCTTATTGACTTTGACGTTGTTGAGCCGAGCAATCTTAACCGTCAGCAATATATGATTAGTCATCTGGGTCTGTACAAAACAGACGCTTTAAAAGAACAGATTATGCAAATCAATCCGTATGTGAATGTTATTTGCGACTGTGAAAAAGTTGAAGAAAAAAATTGTACAGAGCTTTTTAAAGATGATGAAATCGTATGTGAAGCATTTGACAATCCCGAGGCAAAGGCATTGCTTGTAAACAACCTTCTTGAAAACAGAAGCGACGTTTTCATCGTTGCCTCTTCGGGAATGGCAGGATACGAAAAATCAAACAGCATTACAACAAAAAAAATTACCGACAGATTTTACGTCTGCGGAGACGGTACAAACGAAGCAAAACAAGGCAGAGGCTTGATGTCGCCGAGAGTCACCATCTGCGCTGCACATCAGGCTAACGCCGTTTTAAGAATAATTCTGAAAGAATTTGATGTTTAAAGGAAGTAATAAAATGGAAAATGATAAGCTTATTATCGGAGGTCATCAGTTTGACTCACGCTTTATTCTCGGTTCGGGCAAATATTCGCTCGATTTAATTAAAGCCGCTGTAGAAAACGCAGGCGCTCAGATTATTACACTTGCTCTGCGCAGAGCCGCAACAGGAAATGTCGCCAATATTCTTGACTACATTCCAGAAAATGTAACGCTTCTTCCGAATACATCGGGGGCAAGAAATGCCGATGAAGCCGTAAGAATTGCAAGACTTGCAAGAGAAGTTGGATGCGGAGATTTTATTAAAATTGAGGTTATAAGAGATTCAAAATATCTGCTTCCCGACAACTACGAAACTATCAAGGCTACAGAAATTCTCGCAAAAGAGGGCTTTGTTGTTATGCCGTATATGTACCCCGATTTAAATGTTGCAAGAAGTCTGAGAGATGCAGGAGCCGCTTCAATTATGCCTCTGGGAGCGCCGATAGGTTCAAACAAGGGCATATGCACAAAGGAGTTTATTAAAATTCTCATAGATGAAATTGATTTGCCGATAATTGTCGATGCAGGAATAGGAAGACCTTCTCAGGCTTGCGAGGCAATGGAGATGGGCGCCGCCGCTGTTATGGCTAACACCGCAATTGCAACCGCTGGCAACATTCCTCAGATGGCGGAAGCGTTTAAAAAAGCCATTGAAGCAGGCAGACAGGCGTATCTTTCAGGTCTTGGCAGAGTGATTGAAAAGGGAGCGTCGGCTTCATCTCCCCTTACGGGATTTCTTGAGAATTGAGGCGTTTTTTATGAATGAAAGAATTGACCATATGAAATTTCTGCCCGATATGGAGCAGATTGATTCTGACATTGCAGCCATAGTAATTTCGGAAATGAACAGATATGACGCTGAAAAATACACTGAAAATGATGTCAGAACAGCTCTTGAACACGAAACAAAAACAATTGAGGATTTCGGCGCACTGCTGTCACCTGCCGCTTTGCCGTTTCTTGAAGAAATTGCGAAACAGGCTCAGGCTGAAACCAGAAAGCATTTCGGAAATTCAATTAATATGTTTACTCCGCTCTATATTTCAAATTACTGCGAAAATTACTGCATTTACTGCGGATTTAACTGTCACAACAAGATCCACCGCGCAAAGCTTAACGCAGAAGAAATTGAAAAGGAAATGCAGGCAATTGCAAAAACAGGCTTGCAGGAGATACTTTTACTGACAGGTGAAAGCAAAAAAATGAGTGATGTAAAATACATTGGCGAAGCGTGCAAAATTGCAAGAAAATATTTTAAGGTTGTCGGTCTTGAGGTTTATCCGATGAACAGCGATGAATACCGATACATTCACGAGTGCGGTGCAGACTACGTTACAGTTTTTCAGGAAACCTACGATTCTGACAAGTATGAAACACTGCACCTTGCAGGTCATAAAAGGATATTTCCTTACCGTCTTGAAACACAGGAGCGCGCGCTTATGGGCGGTATGAGAGGAGTCGGCTTTGCGGCTTTGCTCGGACTTTCAGATTTCAGAAAAGATGCCTTTGCCACAGGTATTCACGCATATCATATCCAGCGCAAATATCCGCACGCTGAAATTGCTTTTTCATGCCCAAGACTTCGTCCGATAATAAATAACGACAAAATAAATCCCAGGGATGTTCACGAACCTCAGCTTTTACAGGTTATCTGTGCTTACAGATTGTTTATGCCGTTTGCAAGCATTACTATTTCCACGCGTGAGTGTCAGAGATTCAGAGATAACATTGTTAAAATTGCCGCTACTAAAATTTCAGCAGGCGTTGACGTGGGAATAGGAGGTCACAGCGGCGGTGAAAAGAAAGGCGACGAGCAGTTTGAGATTTCGGACGGCAGGAATGTGAAACAGGTGTATGACGCACTTTGCGAAAACGGATTACAGCCCGTAATGAGTGATTATATCTATGTTTGATGTAATTTGTGTGACTGCAAGAAATTGCAGTACGGATTTTATGACCTCAATTGAAAATATTGCAAAAAGCAGTGTAAGCTCAATTGTTCTGCGTGAAAAGGATTTAACGGAAGATGAATATTTCATACTTGCAGAAAAGGTTCGGAAAATTTGCAGGAGATATAATAAAAACCTTATAATACATAATTTTATTTCAGTTGCTAAAAAACTCAAAATTAAGCAAATTCATCTGCCGTTTTCGGTGTTTTGTGAATGCAAAGATGTCCACGACTTTTTTGAAAAAATCGGCACATCAGTACACAGCGTTAAAGACGCGGTTTATGCTCAGAATAACGGTGCCGATTACATTACGGCAGGTCATATTTTTGCAACAGACTGCAAAAAAGGTCTTGCACCCAGAGGCACCGAGTTTCTGAATGAAATTTGCAAAAGCGTTGATATTCCCGTCTATGCAATAGGCGGAATAGATGAAAACATCGTAAAACTTCTGTCTGAAACTGACTGCAATAACTTTTGCGGTGTATGCGTTATGTCGGAACTGATGAAAAGCAAAAATCCTGTCGGACTTGTTGACAGAATTAAGGAAAATTATTTCAGTATGAAAAAAAACGACAGGAACAAATATCTGCTCTATGCCGTGACCGATAACCATTGGCTTGGCGGAAGAAAATTGAAAGACGACGTTGAAAAGGCTTTGCAGGGCGGTGTAACTCTTGTTCAGTTGAGAGAAAAAGAACTCGATTTTGACTCATTCTGTGCGGAGGCGGAAGAAATGCACAGGCTTTGCAAAAGCTATGGTGTTCCGCTTATAATCAACGACAGGGTCGATGTTGCGAAAGCGGTAAACGCTGAGGGAGTACATCTTGGTCAAGGAGATCTATCACCTGTTGAGGCAAGAAAAATTCTCGGCGCAAATAAAATTATAGGTGTTACGGCAAGAAGCGTTGAACAGGCAATAAAAGCGGAACAGGACGGTGCAGATTATATCGGCAGCGGTGCTGTTTTCGGTACAAGTACAAAAAAAGACGCTATAAAAATGAGTTTAGAAACGCTTGATAACATCTGCAAGGCTGTAAAAATCCCCGTAACCGCAATAGGCGGAATTACCAAAGAGAATGTATTGGAGCTTAGCGGTACTCATATAAGCGGAATTGCTGTTGTAAGCGGAATATTCGCAGAAAAAGATATTCTTAATTCTGCTAAGGTATTAAAAACCAAGATTGAGGAGATTATAAATGGAAATTAATCTTAAAATGAAAACCGCTCTTACAATTGCAGGGAGCGATTCAAGCGGCGGAGCAGGGATTCAGGCTGATATAAAGACAATGTGCAGTCTTGGTGTATATGCTATGAGCGCTGTTACTGCCCTAACGGCTCAGAACACAACAGGAGTTGCAGATATTATGGAATCAACTCCCGAATTTCTTGCCAAACAGCTCGACTGTATATTTACCGATATTTTCCCGGACGCCGTAAAAACCGGAATGGTTTCAAATGATAAGCTGATAGCAGTTATATCTGAAAAAATTAAAGAATACAATGTCAAAAACCTTGTAGTTGACCCTGTTATGGTATCAACAAGCGGTTCAAAGCTTATGAACGACGGAGCAGTTAATTCTATTAAAGAATTACTATTTCCGCTTGCAACGGTTATAACTCCCAATATACCCGAAGCCGAAATTCTGTCGGATATGAAAATTATAAATAAAAAAGATATGAAAAAGGCAGCCGAGAAAATCGGAATTTTGTACGGCTGTTCCGTGCTTTGCAAGGGCGGACATCTTACTGAGAACTCAACCGATGTTTTATTCCACAATGGAAATATAATAAGTTATGATGGAAAAAGAATAAATAATTCAAACACACACGGAACAGGATGTACGCTGTCAAGCGCCATAACAAGTTACATTGCACTTGGAGAAAATCTTGAAAATGCCGTAAAGCTTGCAAAAGAATACATTAACGGCGCTTTAAGCGCAGGTCTTAATCTTGGTAAAGGAAGCGGACCGCTGGCACACAACTTTAAAATACTTAATGAAAGGTCTGAATAATATGAGAGAATATGCTACGCAGATGGAAGCTGCTAAAAAAGGAATCGTAACAAAAGAACTTGAATCCGTTGCAGAAAAAGAAAAAATGACTGTCGATGAGCTTATGCCGCTTGTTGCTCAGGGCAAGGTTGCAATATGCGCAAATAAAAATCACAAATGTATTGACCCTCAGGGAGTCGGCTCAATGCTCAGCACAAAAATCAATGTAAATCTCGGTGTTTCGCGTGACTGCAAAGATTATGACATTGAAATGCAAAAGGTTATGGAAGCCGTAAATATGGGTGCTCACGCTATTATGGACCTTTCTTCTCACGGAAACACAATTCCGTTTCGCAGAAAGCTCACAAGTGAATGTCCTGCA
Source organism: uncultured Clostridia bacterium (assembly GCA_947593615.1). Taxonomy (GTDB): domain Bacteria; phylum Bacillota; class Clostridia; order Oscillospirales; family Acutalibacteraceae; genus Ruminococcoides. Next base: position 16,109 of record CANQDR010000004.1, on the reverse strand, counting down.
ATGATTGGTACTGTTCCTGTTTATGATTCGGTAATCCATTATCAGCGCGATCTTGATACTCTTACAGCTCAGGATTTTATTGATGTTGTAAGACTGCACGCAGAGGACGGAGTCGATTTTGTTACGCTTCACTGCGGAATCACACGAAAGACTATTGAACAGATTAGAAAGCACAAAAGAAAAATGAATATCGTTTCGCGAGGCGGCTCGCTTGTGTTTGCATGGATGTGTATGACAGGAAACGAAAATCCGTTTTATGAATATTACGATGAAATTCTTGACATTTGCCGTGAATATGACGTAACAATCTCACTTGGCGACGCTTGCCGTCCGGGATGTCTTGCCGACGCAAGCGATGTTTGCCAAATTGAGGAGCTTGTAAGGCTCGGTGAGCTTACAAAACGCGCGTGGGCTAAAGATGTACAGGTTATGGTTGAAGGCCCCGGTCATATGCCTATGGATCAAATTGCGGCTAATATGAAAATTCAGAGCACCATTTGCAACGGTGCGCCGTTCTATGTTCTGGGTCCTCTTGTTACCGATATTGCCCCGGGATATGACCACATTACATCAGCTATCGGCGGAGCAATCGCCGCCGCATCGGGTGCGGCATTCCTGTGCTATGTTACTCCAGCGGAGCATCTTGCTCTTCCGAATGTTGAGGATGTTAAGCAGGGAATCATTGCTTCAAAAATTGCCGCTCACGCCGCTGATATTGCAAAGGGCGTAAGAGGCGCAAGAGATATTGATGACAAAATGGCTGACGCGAGAAGAAAGCTTGACTGGGAAGCTCAGTGGGAATGTGCCATAGACCCAGAAACTGCCAAAAAAATCAGAGACGACAGAAAGCCAGAGCACGAGGATACCTGCTCAATGTGCGGAAAGTTCTGTGCCGTAAGAAGTATGAACAAAGCCTTAAACGGCGAGCATATTGATATTCTGTAAATTTTATATGAATATAACTTTTATCTGAATTTGAGATTATCATTATATTAAACTTTAATCCTCATTTATTGGTTTAACCGATAAATGAGGAGTCTATATATTATATTTATTTTTTGACATTTTGAAAAGGTGAAAACGTGGATTGTACTTTTGTAACAAATGAAGGAAAGTTTAATTTCAGAGTTGGCGCAATTATCCGGAACGGAAATAAGGTACTTATGGCACGCAACCCTAAATACAGTTCTTTTTATTCTGTTGGCGGACGCGTTATGCTGAATGAAACTCTTGAGAACGCGGTGCTGCGCGAAGTTAAAGAAGAAACAAGCGTTAGTACAGAAATTGACAGAATGGGATTTATTCATGAATGTTTTTTTACAAATGAAGAAGGTCAACGTTATCATGAAATATCGATATATTTCTATATAAAAGTAACAGATGAACTGCTCAAAATAAAAAACGGTCATCTTACAAATGAAGGTCCTGACGGCGAATACCTTCAATGGATTGAAATTGACAAAGAACATGATTTTAAAGTATTTCCCGAATTTTTTAAAGAGGAGCTTTTAAACTGTTCAGATAATATTAAACATATTGTAACCATTGATGAGTAATATGAAAATTGAGGTATGTAAAACCTCAGGTGAGTTTCCTCTCAAAAAAACAGCCGATGCTTGTTTAGCATCGACTGTTTTCAGGGGGTTATTGGGTTATAGAAGGAATATATCTCTTTATTAATTTTAACGAAATAAGCATTGGCAGCAAAAACACTTTCTATGTATCACGTTGAATTTCAAAACTCCAAAATAAATTACCTAAAAACACAAATATAAACCAATGCTTATTTCGTAATGTTTTTAGCATCTATATTTTACAATAATTCATTGCTATAAACAATTGCATTTGCAACGAAGCTAAATTCCCAATATAAAATGTCGTTTGAATTTTTTATGAATATATTACAAAAAATTCGTCTTTCACTCTTTTGCATCCAAAATAAAATGTCCGTGTAAATCATATATACACGGACATTTTTATCTTTTAATATAAAGTTTTTTAAGCTAAAATTTCATCAGCGAGCTTTTCCATTTGAGCAATATTCTCATCTGTCATCACAGAACGAATTGTAACAGATGTTTCGGCAATCTCAATATTTTTCATTGACTCAAAGTAACCTCTCATTACTCTGCCTGCCGACGGCGCCCACGAACCGTTTTCAATTAAACCAACTTTTCTGTTCTGATACGCTTTTATATTTAGGTGATGCAAGAAATCATTTACAATCGGAAATACTCCGCCGTCATAGCTGGGAGCGGCAACGATCATCTTACTGTAACGGAAAGCGTCTTCAATGTCTTCTGCAAGGTCGCTTCTTGACAGGTCGGCAATTGAAATCTTTTTGTCAGTCTTCTCTTTGAGAATATCATAAAGCTTTAACGCTGCGTTTTTAGTGTTGCCGTGTATTGAAGCATAAGCAATAAATACACCGTCTGTTTCAGCCTCATACTTACTCCAGATATCGTAAAGATTAATGTAATATGAAAGATTTTCTGTGAGAATAGGTCCGTGCAGAGGACAAATTGTTTCTATGTCCAAATCTGCCGCTTTTTTCAGAAGATTCTGAACCTGAACGCCATACTTGCCGCAGATGTTAAAGTAGTATCTTCTTGCCTCACAAGCCCAGTCCTCATCAGTATCAAGCGCTCCGAATTTTCCGAATCCGTCTGCTGAAAAAAGGATTTTCTCAGTGCTCTCGTATGTCACCATAACCTCGGGCCAATGAACCATAGGCGCCATAACAAAGGTAAGCTTGTGAGTGCCGATATCAAGTGTGTCGCCCTCTTTTACGGTAACTGTTCTGTTGCTCGTGTCAAAGGTAAAAAACTGTTTCATCATATTAAAGGTTTTAACATTGCCGACAAGCTTCATTTCAGGATATTTATCTGCAAGAACCTGAATATTAGAAGCATGGTCAGGCTCAAGATGACTGATTACAAGATAGTCGGGAGTCTTTCCGTCAAGCACTTTTTCAAGATTTGCAAGCCATTCCTCTGTTTTTCTTTTATCTACGGTATCCATAACCGTTATTTTTTCATCAAGTATAACGTAAGAATTGTAAGATATTCCATTCGGAACAACATACTGACTTTCAAACAAGTCTATGTCCTTATCATCTGTTCCTATATACTTCACAGCGTCTGAAATATTAATATTCATCATTTATCGCTCCTCTGTTTTATATTTATTACCGATTTATTATACTATATTTTCCAAAATAAATCAATACAATACAATTGGAAAAACCCTCCCGTTGTTCGGGAGGGCAAAATAAATTAATTCAAATTATGAATTATATCTTCTGGCAAACAACATTAATTGATTCGGGAATATCTTCCTCAGAAGCTGAAATAAGAAGAACGATGTTTGTTGAAGCAGTTTCGGAAAGATCCTGAAGCTTCTTAGTGAATGCCTCAAGTCCGTCAATTGATTCGGGGCAGATCTTGAATGTTGAATCAACAAGAATATCTGTAACATCATAATTGCCTGCACAGATTCCGCTGATAAATCCGTATAGCATATCATAACCTGCAATAAGATACTGGTCGGTATCAATAAGTCTTGCCTTATGAGTTACATCGTAAGTAAGCTTTGAACCTTTTTCTATTACAACAACATTACCCGAAGATGCTGCAACTGCCTCATTTGCAAGAGCAATGAGTTTTTTTGTTTTTCCTGTACCTTTTTTTCCGATAAGTAAAGTAACCATAATCAGTTCCTCCAGAATATTAAACTTTTAAAAGAAATTATTTGAGTCTTGCCTCAAGCGCAGCTTTTTGGTCTTCGTATCCCGGTTTTCCGAGAAGCGCAAACATATTCTTTTTGTAGCTTTCAACGCCAGGCTGATTAAACGGATTAACTCCGAGCATATAGCCTGAAATTGCACAAGCCTTTTCAAAGAAATAGATGAGATAGCCAAGTTCAGATTCATTCATTTCGGGAACATTCAAAACAATGTTCGGTACGCCTCCGTCATTGTGTGCAAGAACAGTTCCTTCAAATGCCTTCTGGTTAACAAATCCCATCGTTTTGCCCGAAAGGAAGTTAAGACCATCAATATCTGCCGGCTCTGTGCCAAGAGTAACTTCTTTTTTACATTTATCAAATAGAACAACAGTTTCAAACATATTGCGTCTGCCGTCCTGAATGTACTGACCAAGTGAGTGAAGGTCTGTTGAGAATATTACGCTTGCAGGGAAAATACCCTTGTTGTCTTTGCCCTCACTCTCTGCATAAAGCTGCTTAAACCATTCCGACATCATTGTGTATGCAGGCTCGTATGATACCATAACCTCCATTGTTTTGCCCTTGCGGTAAAGAATGTTTCTTATAGCAGCGTATTTATAACAATCATTTGTCTTTAAATCATCATTGTCAAAGTCCTTCTGAGCTTTTGCGGCACCCTGCATAAGAGCGTCAATGTCAGCGCCCGATACGGCAATGGGCAAAAGTCCGACTGCTGTGAGAACTGAAAAACGTCCGCCTACATCATCGGGTACTACAAATGTTTCATAGCCCTCTTCGTCGGCAAGAGCCTTTAGTGTTCCCTTTGCCTTGTCTGTTGTGCAGAATATACGCTCTCTTGCGCCGTCTTTTCCGTACTTTTTCTCAAGCATTTCACGGAATACACGGAATGCAATTGCCGGTTCGGTTGTTGTGCCGGATTTTGAGATCATATTAACAGATACATCTTTGCCCTCGCAGAGTTCCATAATCTCTGCAAGTGAAGATGAGCTGATTGAATTACCTGTAAAGAAAATCTGTGGTGTGTCCTTGCAGGTAAGGTTATAATTCTGTGATGTTAAAAATTCTATTGCAGCACGCGCTCCAAGATATGAACCGCCGATTCCGATTACAATAAATACATCCGAATTTTTCTTTATTTTTTCAGCAGCTGCCTTAATTCGGGAAAACTCTTCCTTGTCGTAGTCAGTCGGAAGATTGAGCCATCCGAGAAAATCGTTGCCCAGTCCCGAACCCTCGTGAAGTACCTTGTGAGCAGCTTTGACCTCTGCCGCAACACCGTCATACTCGTGCTCGCTGATAAAGCTTTTTAAATACTTGTCTGTAAGTTTTGTTGCCATTTAAAAATTCCTCCAAAACTCTCCTGAAGTGAAACCAAGAGTATCTTTGTTGTTTTATTATACTATAATATGAGTATTTTTGCAAGGTCAATTTGTCAAATTTTATAATGCAATTAGAGAATTAAAAAGCACGCTGAATACTGCTCCGAAAGACGTTTCATCTACGCTCTCCGTTGCTGTAATATCGCAGACTTTTACATCCTTATTATTCACGCTGTATGTAAGTGTTCCTATTTTTTGATTTTCGCTTACAGGCGCGTCAATGCTTTCAGGCAAATCTATTTTTGTTTTGATCTCCGCTGTACTGCTTTTATCAATTACAATACTTGACGACACATCACATTTAAGCTTTACGCTTTCTTTCATTCCTCCGTTTATCTTCATCTGCTTTGGCATATCGTCAGGCAAAGTTAATTCTTTTACGGAAATATTTGCAAATCCGTAATCAAGAAGCGCCGCTGCATCGGAAAAACGCTCCTTCCCTGTCTTGCATCCTAACACTACCGCAACAAGCGATACATTCCCCCTCGTTGCGGAGGCTGCCATACAGCATCCTGCATCATTCGTTGTTCCTGTTTTCAGTCCCGTTATTCCGTTGTATGTTTTAAGAAGTTTATTTGTATTTACTATCTGCGTTTTACCGCCGCGGAGATTGTCAAGCCATATTGAAGTATAGTCAAAAATTTTCTCATGCTTCATTAGCTCTCTTGACATTACGGCAACATCATTTGCAGAGGTAACGTGTCCCTCCTCATCAAGTCCGTTACAGTTTTTGAATACGGTATCATTCATTTTCAGTTCCTTTGCTCGATTATTCATCTGCTCAACAAAAGCGTCCTCACTGCCGCTGATATGCTCGGCAAGCGCAACTGCCGCGTCATTTGCAGATGCTACGACTGTTGCCTTTATCATATCATCAGCACTCATAGTTTCACCGTTCTCAAGCCATATGTCGCTTCCGCCCATTGACGCGGCATGCTCTGACGCCGTGATTGTATCGTCAAGGCTGAGTTTGCCGCTGTCTATTGCTTCAAAAACAAGCAAAAGCGTCATTACTTTTGTTACGGATGCACAGGGTCTTTGCTCGTGTGGATTTTTCTCAAAAAGAATCTTTCCCGTTGACGCTTCCATAAGCACGGCAGACGGAGCAGTTATGCTGTCCTGCGAAAGCGCATTTACCTTTACGGGGAACAAAACAGTAAGCAGCAGTGCAAAACAAATCGCTGAAGATAATATAACCTTTCTGAACATAATAAAACACCTCGTTCATTAATATGAACAAGGTGTCTTTTGTATGAATTATCAATTATTTTAAAAACGGCAGACTGCGTATAATCGGAACCTCGATAGACTTGTTTGCGCAGGTCTTGAAGAAGCAAATAATCGTAACTACTAATATAATTACACTTGCTACACCGCCAGCTATAGGAACAATGCAGGTCCAGAAAAGAACTGCTGTAATGACTGATACAATAATTTCAGTAATTACAATTTTTAATGCCTGATTAATATGAAAAGAAAGATATGCTGACTTCTTAGAAATATTTGCAATCAATGCAATAACGACGCCTAAAATACTTGTAGCATATACAAGCAATGCAAAAAGCTTGTTGTCTTTAACATCATTAACATCAAATTCAGCAGTATGGTCATACGGGTTCATAACAGGAGCTGCCGCGGGCTGACCATATTGCGGCGTCTGGGTATATGCAGAATTATTCGGCATTTGATTGTTATTCGGCTGATTTGCCTCACCTTGGAAAGAAGTACCGCAGTTTGGGCAGAACATAGCGTCATCGTTATGTACTGTGTTGCATTTTGGACAAGTTTTCATTTTATAACCTCCAGTATAATTTTTTAAATATATTTATAATAAAATATATTAAACTAAATTAAATCAGTCTATAAGACAAACCGAGTGAGCCGATATTCCCTCAAGTCTTCCTGTAAAACCGAGTTTCTCCTCTGTTGTAGCTTTTACGCTTACGCAGGATATGTCAATTCCGCACGCCAAAGAGATGTTTTTGCGCATTTCATCAATATAATCCTTTAATTTCGGTTTCTGTGCAATGACAGTAGAGTCAATATTTAAAACTTTGTATCCCTTTTCGGCAAGCACACGGCATACCTCTTTTAAAAGCAGTATGCTGTCTGCGCCTTTGTAGGTTTCATCTGTATCGGGGAACAGTTTGCCTATATCTCCGAGAGCCGCCGCACCGAGAAGCGAATCCATTATTGCGTGAACAAGCACATCGGCGTCAGAATGACCGAGCAATCCGAGTTCATACGGAACCTCGACTCCACCAAGTATCAGCTTTCGGTTTTTATCAAATTTATGTACGTCATATCCGTGACCTATACGCATAATGTTTCTCCAAAATTTTGCAAAATAAAATATTAATATAATTTATTATTTGTGCAATTCATATCAAGGCTTTAAATTTCTTGACTTTAAAATGCTCTCGGCAATGATTACATCAATCGGTGTGGTCAGTTTGATGTTCTCCTTGCTGCCTTTTACCACTTCAACTTCTCCGCCCATACTCTCAATAAGCGCGCAGTCGTCAGTAAAGTTTATAGCATTATCTCCTGCATTTTCAAGTGCAAACTTGTACAAATCCTTTTCAAAGACCTGCGGAGTCTGCACCGCCCTGAGCTGAGAGCGCAAGGGCGTGCTTTCGATTTTATTAAAGCCGTCTACAATTTTGATTGTATCGGTTACGGACGTTCCAAGCGTTGCCGCTCCTGTTTCAAATGCAGCTTCTATAACACGTCCAATTTCCTCGACCGTTATCAACGGACGAGCTCCGTCATGTATGGCAAAATACTTTGCTTTTTTATTTGTTGCTTCAATTCCGTTGCGAACACTTTCCGCGCGGGAAGCACCTCCGAGCACAAGACGGCTGACTTTAGATAATCCGTTTTCATCAACAATGCTCTGAATACGCTCTTTATCCTGTTCTCGGCATACTACGATAATTTCCTTTATTAAGTAACATTTTTGAAACGCGTTAAGAGTATATTCAATTGCAGGATGTGATAAAAGCGGAATAAACTGTTTGCTGTCAGCAATTCCCATTCTTACAGAACCGCCTGCCGCTACAATTACCGCAGATACATAAGCTGACATAATTACCCTCCGTAGTATTTGGCGTGTTTGATGCTATTTAGTATATATATTGTAAATATGGTGCGTATAGATTTTTTAATGTGCAGTTTGTAAATCAGATTTTATCAAAGGCCTGCTTCAAATCATCAATTAAATCATCAACATTTTCAAGACCGACAGACAGACGGATAAGGTCAGGCGCTACGCCTGCTTCAATAAGCTGTTCTTCGGTCATCTGTCTGTGAGTATGGCTTGCCGGATGAAGCAGACAGGTTTTTGCGTCTGCCACGTGAGTAGCAATAGTCGCAAGCTTTAAGCTGTCCATAAATTCAATTGATTTTTCCCTTCCGCCCTTAATTCCGAATGCAAGAACACCGCAGGAACCGTTTGGAAGATACTTTTTCGCAAGGCTGTTGTATTTATCGTTTGGCAGATCAGGATAATCTACCCACGCAACCTTTTCATTTTCGCTCAGATACTTTGCAATTGCAAGTGCATTTTGACAATGTCTTTGCATTCTTATGTGCAGTGTTTCAAGTCCGTTCATAAGATAAAAAGCGTTCTGAGGAGATTGGATTGAACCTAAATCGCGCATTAGCTGTGACGTAGCTTTTGTTATATAAGCGAGTTTGCCGAATTTCTCCGTATATACAATACCGTGATATGATTCGTCAGGTGTTGTAAGTCCCGGATATTTATCTGCATAAGCGTTCCAGTCAAAGTTTCCGCTGTCAACTATAGCTCCGCCCACGCCTATTGCGTGACCGTCCATATATTTTGTTGTAGAATGAGTTACTATATCTGCTCCCCATTTTATCGGCTGACAGTTTATAGGTGTGGCAAATGTATTATCTACAATAAGCGGTACGCCGTGAGAATGTGCAAGACGTGCAAACTTTTCAATATCCAAAACAGAAACTGTGGGATTGGTTATTGTTTCACCGAAAACGGCTCTTGTGTTTGGTTTAAATGCCTTTGCAAGCTCCTCTTCCGAAAGATTTTGGTCAACAAAAGTACAGTCTATTCCCATTTTCTTCATTGTTACTCCAAGAAGATTGAATGTGCCTCCGTAAATTGATGATGAAGCTACTATATGACTGCCCGTTTCGCATATATTAAAAAGTGCAAAGAAGTTAGCCGCCTGTCCGCTTGATGTAAGCATTCCTGCAACGCCGCCCTCAAGCTCCGCAATTTTTGCGGCAACTGCATCATTTGTAGGATTTTGCAGTCTTGTATAAAAATATCCGTTTGCCTCAAGGTCAAAAAGCTTTCCCATTTCATCGCTTGAATCATATTTAAAGGTAGTGCTCTGATAAACAGGCAGTTGTCTTGGTTCTCCGTTTTTTGGCTCATAACCCGAATGCAGGCATTTGGTTTCTGTTTTCATATACTATTGCTCCTTTGAATAATCGTCAGCCAAAGAGATTTTTTATAAATCCAGTAATAAAATCTGTGCCGTAAACAACAAATGCTATAACTATAAGCAGCAGAATCGCTGATATCACTCTGACAGTCGTGCGCTTAACTCCGCTCATTTGCTCAAATTTTTCATCAAGCGATTCTGCACTGCTGTCAACAGTAATATCATCATCCTCAATAATCTGCTCTTCTCCCTCTTTGATTGCACCGATACCCACACATATATCATATGCTTTTTCATAGGCGGCATAAGGTACGAGCAAGTCATATTCGGATGTGTCATAGCCCGTGACTGCCTCAGCAGAAAAGTTTCGCTTCTGTGAAATATTGTCGCACGGAATTCCGCTGTCTTCAAGTGCGGTTTTTATTCTTTGAAGTTCAAATCCCGACGCAGATATAATATAAACTGGCGTGTTATCATCGGTGATTTTAAAAAGTGATTTTCCGCATACAGAACATTTTACTTCGCTGTCGTTATGTATGTGTCTGCATTTTTTACAATATTTCATTATTACAGCCTTTCATTGACAACAAAAATTTTGCCGAATTTTTCTTATAGTATAATTTTAACACAAAAAAGCGGTGGGGGCAATACCTCACCGCAATTTAAATTAATTCTATTTATATCTACTCAAAAACAGGCTGGAACTGCTCTTTTCTGAGAGCATACTCTGCACATATCGGAATTTTTTCAAAATCCGAAACGAGTGAATTAGGCTTTTTTATATAGTCATCCTGCTTCATTGGCACAAAAAAGATATTTTTTGTGTTCAGTAATCTGCCGATATTCTGTGCCGACGCTCCGAGAGCATCGTTTGTAGCCACGCACAATAATACGGGACGAAGAATCCTTAAATGCGATTTAGCCGCCATTGTTACCGATGTGTCCGTAACTCCGAGTGACAGCTTGGCTAATGTGTTGCCCGTACAAGGCGCTATTATAAGCAAATCACACATTTTTTTTGGTCCTATCGGCTCGGTTTGCACGGTCGTATGCAGAACTTTTTCTCCGGTTATTTCTTCTGCCCTTTTTACCATTTCCTCTGCTTTGCCGAAACGTGTGTCAGTTGAATAGGCATTCTGCGACATTATCGGCAGAACCCTGTAGCCCAAATCAACCATCTTTTGCATTTGCGGCAATGCTTTTGAAAAGGTGCAAAAGGAACCGCACATTGCAAAACCTATGGTTGCTTTTGTCACCTGTAAACCTCCTCAATAATGTTAAAAACAGTTGTCTTTATAATTTCTCCTGCTGCTTTCGGAGCACACTTGCCCGGTAACGACAGCGCCCTTACGGCGTCTGTATTAAATTTGTGTGCAGCCTCAAAATCTACGCCTCCCGGTAAAGACGCAAGGTCAATTATAAGGGTGTTTCTGTCTGTGTTCATAAGAAGAGTTTTATCAAAAATCATTGCCGGAACAGTATTGAATACAATGTCATAGCCCCTTACGCTTTTTAAGCTGTCTGTGTTGCGCGAATTGTATCCGAGTGCAGAGATATATGCAAAATCACTTTTCCTGCGCGCGCAGACTGTTACGTCCGCATCAAGCGCCTTAAGCTTTTTTGCAAGAATTTTTCCGATTCTGCCAAAGCCCACAATCATACATTTGCTGCCCGATATTGTGCCCTCATATCTGCTCATTGCACATTCAATGGCTCCCTCAGCGGTCGGTAGCGCGTTAAGAATAGAAAATTCATCTTTTGACGCATAATCAAATACTCTGGCATCCTTTAGCGCGGGATATGCTTTTAAAAATTTGTCACGCATTGCAACAAATATAGGCTTACCCATCAAGGCATCTGTTTCTTCTTTGTCTAAAATTACATTCCTGTCGGAAAAAGGTGTGTTTATGCTGGTGTCAGACCTAACCGACGGAAGCGGAAATATTACAGCGTCGCTTTCAAGTATTGCTGTTTTTACATCAGCCAGCACAAGAGCTCCCATACTCTGGAGCTTATCGAATCCGCCCAGAATAACATCATAACAACTGTCTGAAATTGATTTAGCCAGAAAAAGCTGGCGTTTATCTCCGCCTACTATACCAAATGTTCTAATATCGCTCTTTTTCATTTATAACACCCAAACTGAAATATTCTTATAAAATGCCGCATTTTAGGGCATTACATATTAATTTTCTGCCAGTCTGAACAAAACGATTTGAGTTTGAAGTCTTGTACAAACTTACAGAAAGATATAAGCAAACCGTAAATTAAAATGCAATATGTCTGCTGTCCGGTATGCTTTTATATCTTTTTATATCTTTATATTATGCGGCGTTACATTCGGTGTGCAACTAATACTCACTCCTTTTGTGCTGAACAATAGCAGGAATTCTTCAAAAATTATTAAACAGAATTTATGCAAGATAAACTCAATAACATAGTAATACCGACACTCAAAAAGGATATACTCTGAAAAACAAAATACTTTACTCATTGTTATTTATAAAAGCTCTTTCTTGATATAAGCATACATATATTTCTTGCAAACGACAAAAAACTCTCGAAAGAGCCGCTTGAAAGCTAAATTTCGAGAGTTTTTCGTTTTGGTAGGATTTTTTAACAGAATTATTCTTATATCAGGATTTACGCTTTGAACTGATTTTATATGAAATCAAATTTAAAACCAGGAATACAGCAATTGCAATAAGAGAATAAATAAGCATAAAATTAACGTCTATATCATTTCCGAACACATTCATTTTAATAGCAAAAGTTTCTTTCATTTCTTCAACGAAATAACTGCTGTTAGCTTTGCCGATCGCATTGCTGATATTATCAATTGCCGGCGTCATAAGTACATTTCTCATCATTCCTGCAATCTGTGAACCGGGAACCAAATTTACTGCGGTCTGTACTCCCTCGCTGAACTGTGAAACAGGAATATATGCACCAATGATAAAACCTATTGCCGCCGATACCATAACACCAAAAGAAGAAAGCGTAGAATTTTTCTTAAAAAACGAAGCAAAAAACATTAGGATAACAGATGCGGATATTGAGCCGAACAACACAATTCCGTATATAAGAATTATATCGGTTACTGTATATAAAAATGCTCCGCTGCAACCAAGAAATACGAGTCCTGCTGTGAGAAGAATTGAACTTACCAAAAATGTATTTAAAACTGCGCCCGAAAAGTATGACATTACAATTATTCGGCTTTTTATTGGAGCAGCATTATAATCATAATCTATTCTCTCCTGCTTATCCGATACCATAACCGAAAGTGAGTTGAGGGCTACTGTAACTACCGATGTTCCGATTACGCCCGAAACAAGCCACGAATTTACAAGTGTTTCAATATATTTATCCGTAACCAATGATCCAAAATCGGTAAGGAAACTCTTTACGGAATCCATATAGTTATCCTTTAAGAAAAGCAGATAAAGACCAAGTACAATAATCTGAGTAAGCATTGAGAGAAGTATTACCATTTTATCCTTTAGATAAACCTTAATATTTCTTGAAGTCATACCCTTGTATGAGCATAATGTGCTTTTTATTCCATTCATATTATTCACCAAGCCTTTTTCCTGTTACTGTAAGAAATACATCATCCATATTTCCCTTGATAACCTCATAATCGTTTATTATATCATAATTTCTGATAAGCTCAGTAGCCTTGGCTATATCTTCTATTTTAATTCTGTATGCGTCGCCGATGTATTCATATTTAAGTTTTTCAGAATCAAGAAGATTTTCAGCCTGTTCTGATTTATGCGTGTACCAGACAAGTCTGTTGTGGGCATATGCTTTTTTAAGATTATGGGGAGTGTCATTTGCTACAATAGCACCTGAATCTATGATTACAACATTATCGCAGTCAATCGTTTCTTCCATATAGTGAGTTGTAAGGAATACCGTCAGACCCGTTTCTTTTCTGAGGTTATGTATTATATTCCACACCTGAATTCTCGTCTTTGGGTCAAGACCTGTTGTAGGTTCATCAAGAAAAAGGATTTTCGGACGGTTTATAAGTGCCCGTGCGATATCTACTCGTCTGCGCTGACCGCCGCTGAGCTTTCCGTAGCGTCTGTTTAATATTGCATCCAGCTCAAATATTTTTGTCAGCTCATTAATTCTCTCTTTTGTTTTCTTTTTATCAAATCCGTAAAAAGAGGCTCTTGATACAAGATTCTCTAAAACCGTCAGCTGTTTGTCAAGTACCGAACCCTGAAAAACAATTCCAATTAGATCCTTGATCTTTGCTTTCTGTGTATCAAGATCGTAACCTCCTATTTTTATATTTCCGGAGGTCTTTTCAAGAACTGTACACAAAATATTTATTGTTGTTGATTTACCGGCGCCGTTAATTCCGAGAAAAGCAAAAAACGAACCCTCATCAACGCTAAAAGATATGTCCTTTACTGCATGAACATCATTATAATTCTTTACAAGATTTTTTACTTCAATTATCTTATTCATTTTCTTGCCTCCCTAAGTTGTCAAAATTGTAACATTTATAATACAAAATAAAAAGACATCTTACATCAAGAGGTTTTAAACCCAAGGTAAGATGTCGATTTTTAGATGTAAATTACATTTATTAGTCAATTTCATCTTTATTCATTTGTTTTAAAACAGAGTTTATTTTATTAGCAGTCTTCAAATTTGTTCTATACATATAAAACCAAACAAATGCATAAATTGCAAGTATTATAAAAAATATTACAATTACATCAATAAGTGATCCATACCAGCCAAGCAAAGCTCCTTCACCCATAATAAGAGCCGTAATAACTATAAAATGTATTATTACTCTGACAGTAAATTGCTTTTTTGTAGGTTCTTTTTTTGAATAAAACAGGAACGACGGAACTGAGCCGATAACACCTGTTAAAATAACTTCCCATGGATATTGGGGAGAGAACATGGTGTTTCCGTCAAAAGTATTTATAAGACCTGTAAAAAATAGCACCCCGACCGTTATTATAAAGAAGTGCATAATAACAATTCGTATAGCTTCTTTCATTATTAATACCTCACATCCCAAGACGTTTTTTTAATTGGGGAACATACTGACGCGAAATTATAACGGTTTCTCCGTTTATGAGTTTTGCTTCAAACCGACCGTTGATTGCCGGTGATACAGACCGTATTTTTGCAATATTCAGTATCATAGATTTTGAACATCTGAAAAATTTTGTATTTTGAATTTGTTCTTCAATTTCATATAATTTGAGCTTTGATTCATACACATTTTTCTGTAAGCAAATAAAGGTTTTGTTATCAACGGATTCTATATAGAAAACATCTTTTAATGAAAGTCTGAAAACCTCATTATTTTTGCTTCCCAAAAGAATTGTTTCATTCTTTTTCAGACGATTAACAATACTTAACACTTCATCATTTATTTCATGACATTTTATAATGATTTCTTCTTCATCGTCTTTGCCTGTTTGTTTAATTGTAATTTTAAACATCCGTCTGACCTCCGTTTTTGATAATACGATTATATCACAATTATACATAATAATAAATATAATAAATTCAAGTTGCATTTTTTGCTATGTAAAATGCCATTAATAAAATAAATAATAATTTTTATTTATTGACAATTATAAGCAAAAGTTATATACTTTTCCTAATTAATATAAATCAGCTTTTATTTCAATGTTTAATTATAATTTCAGATTAACAAGGAGTTATATTATGGGCTGGCTTTTATTTTGGCTTTTAGTTGTAGTAGTCATAATGGGTATTGCATTTCGTCGGGGAGCAAACCATAATTACCGTATTGGCTCCGGAATGTTTAAAAGCAGTGAGGATAATCTTGAAGAAAAGGAAGAATTTTCTGACAAAGACTATTATGATGAAGACGGTCTTATGAAATAACTTTTTTAAATTTTAAATGACTAAAATGCTGAGAAATCAACATAATGTCATAATATTTATTTTTGTCTAAACTTTGGGGTTCACGTCACTATTCGCAAAAAGCGATTAACAGATAAATTTTCAGTTAATTGCTTTTTTGCTTGATTTTTATAAAACATAATGTTATAATATATCACATAATAAGATTATATGTATTAAATAAACTGAAAAATTGCTAAAATTTTTCCTCAAAGTATGTTAATAACAGTTTTACACCGCGAAAATCCAAATATAAAAGGATTTTCGCGGTGTCTTTTTATGCGTAAAAGATATGAAAAATATAAATTTTTGGAAAATTGTGTATTATAATACAATTTTTTTAGTTTTTATAGGTATAGATGAAAGGAGCTGTAGTAATATTCTGCGGCTCATTTCAATTTGTTGAATCTTTCTGCCCGAATTGTAAGCGACATCATGTCGCTTTTTTGATATCTATAATATTTTGTTGACATTACAAGAACTCTATGTTACAATATATCACATAATAAAATTATATATATAAAATAAACTGAAAAATCGCTAAAATTTTTCCTCAAGTAAGCTACTTCTGCTTTATCACCGCGAAAATCCGCATTTAATCGGACTTTCGCGGTTTTTTGACTTACTGTTTGACGATTTT